>WBUO01000503.1 GCA_008933675.1 Dechloromonas sp. | reverse complement strand
TTGCTCTTCCGCTCGTATCCACGCATCCCGTTTTATGAGCAGGTGCATGACGCGTATCCATTCTACACCGATACGGGCCGGCTTCATGCCTACAGCGATGATCCCACCGCGATCAGTTGTGGCGAGAATTTCATCGTGCACCGCGAAGGCCCGGAGGCCACGCCGTATCTGCCGAACGTGATTGTCAGCTCGAATCCGCTCGTGCGCCCGAATGATTACGGCATCCCCCTCGACGCCGAACATTGGGACGAGCGCACGGTGCGCAATGTGAAGCTGCCGTGGGTGGAAGCAAAAAAGACCAGCAACTTCCTCTGGAAGGACGGCTACCAGTTTTACTGCCTCACCCCCAAGTCGCGCCACAGCGTCCACTCCTCGTGGGCGAACGTGGACTGGCATCTCATCTGGAACTCGAATTTCGGCGACCCGTATCGCATCGACAAGCGCCTGCCCAACGTCGGCGAGCACCAGATCCACCTGAATCCGGCGGCCGCGCGCGATCTCGGCATCCAGGACGGCGACTACGTTTATGTTGATGCCAACCCGGCTGACCGCCCGTATCTGGGCGCGACGCCCTCCGATCCGTTCTACAAAGTCAGCCGGCTGATGCTGCGCTGCACCTACAACTCGGCCTATCCTTACCACGTCGTGATGATGAAGCACGGCTCGTTCATCGCGACGGAGAAGACGGTGAAGGCGCAGCAGACGCGGCCCGACGGATTGTCGCTCACCGACGAAGGCTACATCTCGAACTTCCGCTTCGGCTCGCAGCAGTCCGTCACGCGCAACTGGCACATGCCGATGCACCAGACCGACACCCTGTTCCACAAGACGAAAGCGTTCATGGGCTACCTCTTCGGCGGTGAAGCGGACAACCACGCCGTCAACACCGTCCCCAAGGAATGCCTGGTGAGCATTACCAAGGCGGAAGATGGCGGCCTCGGCGCCAAAGGTCCGTGGAAACCCGGCACGGACGGCATGTCTCCGAACGCCGAGAACGACATCATGAAGAAATACCTCGCCGGCGCCTTTGTCGCGGCCGGCGGCGGCTCCTCCCCCAAACCCTGAAACCCGCCATGCCCAAGGACGAATTCGATTTTGACGACCCGATGGAGCTAAATGGCGTCGGCCTCGGCTGCGCGGAGGACACGACGGCGACGATGACGGAATGTTTCGTCGAGGAATTCATGCGGCTCGGCCACGACCACCGGCAAATCCTCGCCCTGTTCCGCAACCCGCACTACCTCGGGATGAACCTGGCGCTGCGAAGTCGCAGCGAAGCGTTCGTCCGCGACGTGATCGGCGAGGTCTTCGCCCGCCGGGGCAAGACCGTCACGTGGCCGGCGGTGGCGGCGGACGCCTCCGCGGCCACCGCGGTGGATCCCGGCACCGCTCCCATTCCAAGAATGCCCTCAACAAGAGGGAACGATCGCCGCTGCACGTTTTCCTCCAACCCGTCAGACCCGTCATGAGCACCGTCTATAATTGGCAACTCGGTCGCGAGATGGAATACCCCTATGAGGCGGCGTTCCCCGACCGCCAGTTCGCGTTCGTTTTCAACATCAACCGCTGCATTGGCTGCCAGAGCTGCACGATGGCGTGCAAATCCACCTGGACCTTTTCCAAGGGCCAGGAATACATGTGGTGGAACAACGTCGAGACCAAGCCCTACGGCGGGTATCCGCAGCACTGGGACGTGAAGCTGCTGCAGTTGCTTGAGCAACTCAATCCCGGCGGCCAGGCGTGGAGCGGTGCGATCGGTGAACCGGTGAAGGCACCTTACGGCCAGTTCAAGGGGCAGACCGTTTTCGAGGCCGCGCTCAAAAACGTGAGCGCCGAGGGCGCGCAGCAGGCACTGGGTTATCTGCCCACGGACGAGGAATGGGCCGCGCCGAATCGCTACGAAGACAATCCGACCGGCGCGGAAAAAGGGCAGAAGAGCCGGTATTTCGCCGGCGGCGAAGCGCTGCCCCAGCACGAGACATGGTTCTTCTACCTCGCGCGGATCTGCAACCACTGCTCGTATCCCGCGT
>WBUO01000128.1 GCA_008933675.1 Dechloromonas sp. | reverse complement strand
TGCTCTTGCCGCTGCCGGTCGGCCCGGTGACCAGCACGATGCCGTGCGGATTGGCCAGCGCCTGGCGCAGGCGGTCGACCATGAACGGCGGCATGCCGAGGGCGTCCAGGCTCTGCCGGCCGGGGTCGCTCTTCATGATGCGCAGCGTCAGGCGTTCGCCGAACTTGATGGGCACCGAGGCGACACGCATTTCCAGCGGGTTGCCGCTGTCCGATGTCGTATAGGCCAGGCCGCCGTCCTGCGGGGCGCGCGATTCGGCGATGTCCATGCCGGCCAGCACCTTGAGCCGGCTGATCAGGCCTTCCCCGAGTTCCTTGGCGAGCAGGCCGCCCCAGGCCTGCATGCGGCCATCGACCCGCAGGCGGATGCGCACGCCGTCCTTGACGCTTTCGACGTGAATGTCCGACGCGCGGCGCAGCACGGCGTCGCGCAGCAGGCGGTCGAAGATGGCCACCGGATCCTCGGCGCTGCTGTCGCGGGCATCGGATGGCGCGAAGCGGGCGAGTACCGGTGCCAGCGCTTCCGGGTCGATGACGGCCAGCGGCGTGCCGCTGCCGATGACCCGGCGGGCCGTTTCGATGCCGACCTGATCGCTCGGATCGCTGACGGCGAGGATCAGTTCGTCGTCCGGCCGGCGCAGCGGCGCCATCGCATGCCGCTTGAGCAGCGTTCCGGGCAGGCGGGCGGCATAGTTGAGATCCAGCTCCCAGGTGTCGAGGCGGGCATAGGGCAGGCCGTGAATCTGGGCCAGGGCCATGTAGAAGGCGGTACGCGGCAGGGCCAGCTCACGCGACAGGGCGTCGAGCAGGGACATGCGGTTCGCCCGGGCCTGGGCGCGCAGCCGGTTGACCAGATCGCGGTCGAACAGCTCGGCTTGCAGTCCGGCGTTGATCAGCGAGGCTTCGTTGAGTGTCGTCATGGGGTACTGCGCGTCTGCCGCAACAGGCGGTCGAAGTTGATGGGATCGCGGGCCAGGCGGCGTCCTTCCTCGGGGTCGATCAGGCCGTCGCGGGAGAGCGTGGCGAGCGACTGGTCGAAGGTCTGCATGCCGAGTTCGCGGCCGGATTCGATGGCCGAATAGATTTGCGCGGTGCGCCCGGAGGCGATCAGGTTGGATATGGCCGGCGTCACCTGCATGATCTCGACGGCCGCCACCCGTCCGGGGCGCCCGTGCAGCGGCAGCAACTGCTGGGCAACGACGGCCTTGAGCACCAGCGACAGGCGGTGCCGGACGACGGCCTGCTCTTCCCCGGAAAAGGCGCCGACAAAACGCTCGACGGCACCCGTGGCGTCTGCCGTGTGCAGTGTCGAGAACACCAGATGGCCGGTTTCGGCGGCGGTCAGCGCGGCGCGCATCGTCTCGTTGTCGCGCAATTCGCCGACCAGGATGACATCCGGGTCTTCGCGCAGGGACGATTTGACGGCACTGGCGAAGTCCGGTACGTCGGTGTACAGCTCGCGATGGCTGATGATTGCCTGGCGCGGCGTGTGGACGAATTCGACGGGATCTTCGATGGTCAGGATATGCACCGGCGAACTGCCGTTGATTTCGTTGATCAGCGTGGCCAGCGTCGTGCTTTTGCCGCTGCCGGTGATGCCGGTCACCAGCACCATGCCGTCGCTCAGCGAAGCGAGCTGGCGGATGCCTTCCGGCAGGCGCAGTTCGGTGAAACTGGCGAATTGCGACGGCAGGTGACGGGTGACCATGGACGGCCGCCCCAGCGAGCGGAAGACGTTGATCCGGAAGCGCTCGCCGTTGGCTGCCGTGTGGCCCAGGTCGACGGTGCCCTTGTTCCGGAAGTCTTCCATCTGCCCCGGCGCGAGCAGTTCGTCGAGGAGGGCACCCATCATTTCCGCTTTCCAGACGATGCCGCCCAGCGGTGCCAGCAGGCCGTGCAGACGCCAGTTGGCCACCCGCCCTTCGGCCAGATGCAGGTCGGAGGCACGATGCTCGACGACCTGGGCAAGCAGCCTGGAGAAGAGCGCGGGAGCGGAGTGATGGTCGACCATGCGGCTAGACGGCGAACTTGATCTGTACTTCCAGCCACTGGCGGACCGGCAGACGGGTTTTCGGATGGCGTTCGACGCGCACCTGGATGTTGCAGGCCACCGGCGCGGCAATGAAGGGCAGGTCGCGCAGGCCGTCGAGAAACTGCATCAGGCCGCGGAAGCTGGCCCGTGCCTTGAGGGTGACCAGCGGCCGCTTGAAGGGATTGGCCTGGGCGGCTTCCTGGATCAGCTGCGCTGTCGGCGGCTTGTCCTTGTCGTTGTCGCGCAGGTAGACATGCTCGATGGCCGTGACCTCCATGTCGCCGGTTTCGGCCAGACTGGTCAGGCCGCTTTTCAGGGCATTCATCGCCAGGCTGTCGTCCAGCGGCACGAAGCGGCGGTTGATGGCCAGCAGTTCGCCGCGTGCCGTTTCCAGTTGCTGCTGCAATTCGAGCAGCTCGCGCTCGGCGTCGCGGGCACTCTTGCCGCCCAGGCCGGGTGGCGGCGGAGCGGGGGCCTTGCTGCCGCTGCTCTTGGCTGCTGCCTTTTCACGGACACTCATCTTTTCCAGGTCGTAGCGCAGCTTGTCCAGACGGTTGCCGGCCAGCGGCCAGATGAACAGGGTGTAGAGGCCGATCAGGCAGGCAGCCGCGACGGCCGTATGCAGGTTCTTGTCCTTGGCCGGCAGCTTGCTCCAGCGTTTCAGGGCTTCGCGGGCGGTGCCCAGCATGTGTTTGGTACTCATCGCCGGCGCTCCCCGTCCGCATTCGAAATGCCGTTGCCGGCCGTCGCTGCCGGCAACTCCGGAGCCCCCGCTTCCAGTTCCACCTCTTCGGGCAGCAGCCAGAAGACGACTTCGTGCCCGGCCTTGCCGGTACGCCCTTCGCGTTCGTTGATCTCGGTCTGGGCGACGCCGTACGCCTTGCTGCGCACCTGTTCCGCGACCCGGCTGACGAATGCCTGGGCTCCGGTGTAGCTGGGCGACCAGGCGCGCACGTGTACCGCGGCGCCGCTGACGGCCGAGATGTCGTTTTCCACGGCGTCGAGCACCGCGTCGGTGCCGACCGATTGGGCCAGCAGGTAAAGCAGGTCGGGCAGGTTGCCCTGCATGGCGATCAGCGCATTCAGGCGGGAGCGGTCGTTGACCAGCGGTTCGAGCTGACGGCGGGCCTCGTCAAGGCTGCGGGCCAGCTCGGCCACCTTCTGGTTGACCTGGGCGGCCTGCTGCGCCGCCTTCGAACGCTCCTGTTCCTTTTGCTGACGACTGGCAATTCGCTCTTCGAGCATCGCCAGCTGCACGCGCTGATAGGTTTCCGCCCCGGCAAGCAGCAGAAGCACGCCGGCGAGGGCTGCCAGACGCCGGATGTCGTGGTTCTTCCAGGGGGAGCCGCGCAGTTCGCGGTCCACCAGCCGCGGCAGGCCCGGAACCCGCGCCTGACCCTGGGCGAGCAGATTGCGCCAGAGTGCCTGCCGGCAGGTTTCGGCATCGCGGCTGTGGCAGGTGTGGCCGGTGGTCAGGTTCAGGTCGTCGGCCAGGCCGGCGATGCCCGCCTCGTCCTCGGCATGCAGGCAGAGCAGGGTGATGGTCGCGCGTGGCTCGCTCGTCCAGTCGGCAATGATGCGGTTCAGCCAGTCGGCCCCCAGTTCGCGTTCGATGCGCCCCTCGCTGCGGCTGCCGACGATATGTCCCTGACGCCGGCAGACGGCGACGACTTCCTCGCGGTGCAGTTCCAGACTGATCTGCGGCAGCCGCTCGTCGCCGCGTGTGCCAGCTTCTGCTAGCGAGGATGGCGCTGCTTCGCTGGTCAACCAGGCCAGCGGCAGCACGGCGTCCAGCTGCAGACCCAGTTCCCCCAGTGCTTCGCGCCATTCGCCGTAGATGCGCTCACCGACGCCGCAGGCGAGCCACAACGGCTGCTTGTCTTCGATGCGTCCGCACCAGCCGGCGACGATCCGGGCGTCGAGGTTCTGCAGGGCAGCCTGCTGGTCGAGGCATTCGTCGAGTGCGGCGCGCTCGATGAGTTCCAGTTCCAGCGCGGTTTCGCCGTAGCGCAACGGCGTCTGGCGCCCCTGGCGGCGGATCGATTCTTCCAGCGTGATCCGTTGGCGTGCCTCGCCGTCCAGGTAGCCGCGCGCCTGCAGCAGGGCGCCCATCGACCACAGGCTGCCGAACTCGGCGAGCGCCGGTTCCAGATCGGTCTGAATCAGTTCGCGCATCTGCGCGGCCGGACGGGGTTTGTCGGGGGCGACCGGCAGGTCCACGACGGCCGGCAGCAGGTGCCGCGCGGCGAGCAGGGCGTGCCGTGGGCGCGGCAGCCCCATTTCGGCGAAACGTTGCAGGACAACGGCCACCGCAGCCGTGAGCCGGCCATCGCGACTTTCCGCTTCGCCCAGCAGGCGGGCATCGCCTTTCCGGCTGTCGAAAAGCGCCGCCTGCAGACCGGAGACATCCCAGCGGAGCAGCAGGCAGGGTTGCCCGCCAGCGTGCAGCCCGAGGCGCTGCATGCCGGTACGCCAGGTGTCGACCAGACGGGAGCCCGTAGCATTTGCCCGGGCACTTCCGATGCCTCTCAGCAAGCCCTTCATCGAATCTCCAGGAGCATGGAGGGCAAGGGGCGGCCGGCGACGGCGTCGACCTGGGCCAGTACCCGGCGACCACCGTGTACGAAAGGCGCATCGCTGCCGGCCTGCCAGAGTTCGCCGGTGTTGTGTGCGGTCAGCAGCAAGAGGTGGCGCCCCTGGGGAATGATGCTGGCGGGACTGCCCGCGTCGCCGGCCTTGCAGTGGGCGGCGAAGCTGAATGTCTGGCGATCGCTGGCCACGGCACCCTGGCATTGGCCGTCGGCGTCGCCGTCGAGGCAGACGTTGGCGATGGCTGTCGAATGGCGGCGCCATTGGCCGCCATTTCCGTTGCGGAAGGCGAGCAGGCTGAGCGCCAGATTCTGCGGCACAAGATCGCTGCCGGTGCGGTTGACGACCGTGACGCTCCAGCCTTCCAGCGGCAGCAGCCAGTCGTTGGCGGCGATCGTTTGCGTCGTGTCGCTGGCGTAATGGTCCGTGCCGCCGGCGGCGTTGTCGGCGCCCAGGCTGGACAGACTAAGTGTCGCGCCGCCGGGAACTACCGCCCAGCCGAAATTGACGGCATCGTCGACCTGGCCGACGTTGCCCCAGCCATCACGGAAGCGGCCGTTGAAGCCGAGTCCGCCGAGATAGTCGCCGTGGTGCCCCTTGAGCAGCTGGGCGCCGCTGTCCGCCGGATCGCCGAAGGGGCTGGCCAGCTCACCGCCATTGTTGCTGCAGTCGCTGCCGGGGGCCGGGTCGAAGAGCGGGGTGAGAACGGCTTTTCCGAGCAGGGTGCCGGCGTTCAGCAGGGTGCCGATGTCGGCCGGCAAGTCGCCGTTGTCGGCGACAAAGCCGCTGGCGGCAGTGGCGGTCGTCGGTCCGCTGTCGCCCAGAATGGCCCGGCGCAGCTGCAGCAGCCGGTGCCGGGTGTCGTCGTGACGGATCTGGGCCTTGTCCTCGGTGACGATGCCGAAGGCGAACAGCGATACGGCGGATAGCACGGCGACGACGACCAGCAGTTCGACCAGCGTGAATCCCGGGGCGGGGCGGGCGGCAGGCAGCTGCGCCATGATCGCCGTGCTCACTCGGCGAACGAGGTCACGAGGAGGGCCGGACCACGCGAGTAGTTGTATACATGGTAGGCGTAGAAGGTGCGCATCTGGCCAGGTTTGATTTCCCGGGCCAGGCGGCGGGCAACATCTTCCTCGATGTAGGCCGAGAGCACCTTGTCGCCACCGTAGTCGAGGCCGATGCGCTGACTGACCCGCGGAGGATTGCTGACCTTCATCATGCTCAGCGCTGTCAGCAGGTAATCGGCTTTCTGGGCAACCGGCAGGGCGGCCAGAGTGGCCCGGAACCTGATCGGCATCGGCGCGAATATGACGCGTTGGCCGGGCAGTTCGGTGCGCGAGCGGGCAACCAGTTCCTTCAGGTTGATCTCCTTGTATGAGGCTGACGGATCGAGTGTCTGTGCCGTTGCTTCGATGCCGGCCGGCATGGGTTGCGCGGCATCGGCAGCCAGACTGACCGGCGATAGGGCGAAAAGGAGCATGCCGAGGGCGATTGCGGCGAGACTGATGGCGGGGGATGGACTGGCAATCGGGTACATGTGTTTTCCTCGGGAATCAGTTGCCCAGGCAGAGAACCTGGTCGTCCTCGCCGGCGCTGGCGGTCAGGTTGGGTTGGCAGGGATCGGCCAGGTTGCGGCCGCCGTACAGGCCGTCGCGGCCGAAATAGACGATGCGCGGCGCATCGTTGCTGGCCAGTCCGAAAAGGGCGAATGGCCGGGCGTGGCTCGGCAGTTCGTGCCGGGAGTGGTCGTAACCGGCGGTAGCCCTGGGGATTTCGCGCCAGCCGAGCAGGCAGTCGTTGTCCTCCAGATGCTGGTCGGCGCACTGGCTGCCGCCGGTGCTGCGTGCCCGATAGCGGGGACCGGCGCCGAAGGCGGGAATGTCGTGGATCTTGGCGCCGAGCAGGGGCGAGCCCTGCCCGTCGGGGGCGCCGGTGAGCAGTGTGTCGCTGTTGACGTCGGCGCCGTGATCGGTCCATCGGCGGCTGGCGATGGCGAGGTAGGGGCCGTGCCAGCCCCTGCCGGTCTCGGGGTTCCAGCGGGCCAGCGTGGCCAGGGGATGGTTGGCACACAGGGCCGGCGCCTCGAACAGCAGGGCCAGGTTGAACGGCGAGGCAAACCAGGCATCGCGCTCGCCGTCGGCGAGTGGCGCTGCCCAGCTGCGCAACAGGCCGCCCTGCGGCGTGCAGTCGAAACCGCTGCCGTTAGCGGATTCGCTGGTGCCCGGCGCGGCAAGGGCGAACGGACCGGCGCCGGGATAGTAGCCGGTATCGGCCTTGAAGCGCTTCAGGCCATCGGCCAGGCGCAGCATTTCGGCGCGGGCGATCTCGTCCGCCGCGCTATCCTGGGCGCCGGCATAAGCGCCCCAGGCAACATAGGACAAGGCAGCAAGAATGCTGCAGACAACCAGAAGTTCAACCAGCGTGAAGCCGCGGTCGTGCAGCTCGCCTGCCCTGGACAGCGTCATGAAAACTCTCGATTCGTGATTCGGGAAGGGGAGGGCGCCGGCGTGTGATCGGCGCCCTCCGGCGGCAGCGGGCGGACTCAGGCGACCGCTGCCTTGTTGCTCAGCTCAAGTGCTGATCAGGTCGGACGAACGTTGTCGAACTCGCCCAGTTCCTCGTCCTTCGTGTCGCCGGCGCCATCGATGATGGCCTGCAGCGTGGCCTTGCCATTGGTTGGGCTGGTGGGGTCCGAGGTGACGTTGAAGAGGACTAGGAAGCGGTTGTACTCGGTTGCCGCAACGTGACGGTAGATCGGCGTGTTGGTCAGGGCACCGTAGTTGGTGGACTGGAACAGCGTCGAATCCGGACCGACGCCGAAGGCCAGGAGGCGGGCACCGGCCGGGGCGTTGACGCGTTCGTTGCCGCCGTTCCAGACGAGGACGGCATCGTCTTCCACCATCGTGGCACTGGCGGCGGCGCCGCAACCGTTGGCTGCCGAGCTGCGGAAGATGTTCTGGACGGTGACGTCGTTGCCCTTGCTGGCGATGATCGCACCGATGCCGGCTGCGTCATTGGCGCAAGCGACGTTCGCCGTGGCGGGATCATCGTCGTGGTCATAGGTCACGGCGCCGCTGAGAACGCGTACCTGATTGATGCCAACCGCGTCGAGACGGCCGATGTCAGTAGCGGTCAGCGTGTCGGCGGTGAGCTGGGACGAGAGGGCGTCATTCAGCAGGTAGGCCGGAACGGCGCCGGTCAGCGTGCCGGTGGCGCTGTGCATCAGCGAGTCCCAGTTGTTGGGATAGTTGCCGCCGTTCAACTGCTGGAAGGTCAGGATGCCCTTGGAGAGCTCGTCCATCATGGCGACGTGGGCGGCAGCGAAGGCCTTCTTGTCGGTGTCGTGCAGCATGATCGTCGCGGTACCGGCGATGGCGGCCAGGATGGCGACGACGACCAGCAGTTCGAGCAGCGTGAAGCCGCCTTCCTTCTTCTTCATGCCGGCCAGCTTGCGACGCATGGCACGGCCCTTGACGGCGGACTCGTCGATGGACTGGATCTTGGACTTCAGTTCGGCCTTGGTCATGGCCAGGAGTTTGTTCAACATTGATAAGTTTCCTAACGGATGGTCTCGGATCCCCTCCCCGGGAGACTCCTGCACCAGGTTGTTTACGAAGATTCCGGAGAATTCCGGATGTATTCGCTGCGACCCCTCGTCGCCAGCCTGTTACTTGTGCCATCCGCCAGGCTCACCCCGGCCGGAAGCTTTGTCCTGCTCGTCGCCCTCAGTTTCCCGGGGCGTAATCCACGACGTATCGGTACTGCTTGCCGCAATGCAGAATGACCTCTTTCTGGCCGCGACGAAGAATTCGCATCTCCACCTTCAGCTCGGCAAAGCCATCGTGGGCGAAGGCTTCGCAATAGAGGTCACTGAGCTTGGCAAGCACCGAGGCGTTGGCGGCAACCAGCGCCGCCGAGCGATCAAGGGCTTCCATGCTGCATTTTCCTTTGGGTTGTTGTTTGCATCAATGATAATAATTCTCAGTTGAAATGTGAACTGTTTCTTGGCATTTTTTCTTTTGTCGCCACTTGGGCGGGATTGCGAGCGGCGAAAGTCATCGCGGTTCGGCACAAAATGGCAGGTGCACGAGGGCAGGCCCGCCCCATCGCATGGGGCGGGCCTGCCGGCAGTCGATGCCGGGATGACGGAGGAGGTGCCTGGCTGAGCGGCGGGCGCTATCGATTCCGTCGGCGGGCGGAACGGAAAAGGCCTGAGATGCCGCTTCCGCCTGCCGGTGGGGTGCCTTCCTGGCGCCCCGGGCCGGCCTCAGGCTGCCGGTGGCGCCTTGTGGCCGCTGCGCACGAAACTGACGATCAGCGTGATGACCGTCAGCGGCAGCACATAGCCCAGCATGACGCCGGAGAAGGTCGACAGGCTGGCATGTTGCGTGGCGGCGAGTACCAGGTAGGCGGTATAGGCGACGTAGTAGGCGATGAAGACACCGCCTTCCCAGCGGGCGATTTCCCGGCCGGTGATGACGATGGGCAGGCAGGCGAAGGCGACGGCCAGCATGACCCAGAGGTCGAAGTTACGGGCGGCTTCGGAGACGGCGATGCCGCCGTCGGCCAGGATGCCGGCGACGCCAAGGCAGGCGAAGATGTTGAAGATGTTGCTGCCGACTACGTTGCCGACCGCGATGTCGCGCTGGCCGCGGAAGGCGGCGACCAGCGAGGTGGCGATTTCCGGCATCGAGGTGCCGACGGCGACCACGGTCAGGCCGATCACCAGATCGCTGACGCCGAAGGCACGGGCGACAGCGACGGCGGCATCGACCAGCCAGTCGGCACCGATGACGAGCAGGGCAAGGCCGCCGATGACGAGCAGCGCCTGGACGCTCCAGTGGGCGTCCCAGCGGCTGGCCGTGTCCGGCATTTCCTCGGCGAACTCGTCCTGGACCGCCTTGCTGGCACGCCGTGACTGGATGACCAGGAAGGCGGTGTAAGCGACGACCAGGGCGAAAAGCAGCAGGCCTTCACCGCGGCCGATGCTGCCGTCCATGGCGAGCACGACGAAGAGCAGGCTGGCGCCGATCATGATCGGAATTTCCTGGCGGATGATCTGCTCGTTGACGGCCAGCGGGACGATCAGCGCCGACAGGCCGAGGATGAGCAGGACATTGACGATGTTGCTGCCGACGACATTGCCGATGGCGATATCGCCCGAGCCGCTCACGGCAGCGCCGGCCGAGACGGCCATTTCCGGGGCGCTGGTGCCGAAGGCGACGATGGTCAGGCCGACGACCAGCGGCGCGATGCCGAAGGACATGGCCAGGCGTGCCGCGCCACGCACCAGCAGTTCTGCACCGATGGTCAGGGCGACGAGACCGAGAATGAACATCATGATGTGTTCGAGCATGATCCTGCCTGTGAAAAGTGAAGATGCGTGGCGCCGGAGGGCGCCGTCAAGGGTGCGGTATACTAAACGCCCTCTGCCCACGGCCGGCTCGGAAAATGACTTCGGAAAATGTTGTAGAACCTCTTGTTGCGGGTCTGAGCGATGAGTTTTTCATGCGCGAGGCGATGTCGCTGGCGCGGGCAGCCGAATGTCTGGGCGAGGTGCCGGTGGGGGCCGTCGTTGTTCTCAACGGGGTGATCGTCGGTCGTGGCTTCAATTCGCCGATCGGCGAGAGCGATCCGACAGCCCATGCCGAAATCGCCGCCCTGCGCGATGCTGCACGGGCTCTCGACAACTACCGCCTGCCGGGCTGCGAACTGTTCGTCACCCTCGAACCCTGCGCCATGTGCGCCGGCGCCATCATGCATGCACGCATCAGCCGCGTCGTCTATGGCGCCCGCGATCCGAAGACCGGCGTCCATGGCAGCGTCGTCGACCTGTTTGGCGTCGAGCGCCTGAACCATCATGCGCAGGTCGAAGGCGGGGTTCTGGCCGAGGAGTGCAGCGCCATGCTCAGTCAGTTCTTTGCCGAACGGCGGCGGAAAAGCCAATGAGGCTGCTGGTTTCCGTCGCCAGGCAGACGCTGAGCGTCATCGACGATACCGGCGGCCTGCTCCGGCAGTACGCAGTTTCCACGGCCAAGGCCGGTGTCGGAGAAGAAAACGGCAGCTACAGGACGCCGCGTGGCCGGCATCTGGTGCGTGCCAAGATCGGTGCCGGCCAGCCGGAAAACACGGTATTCGTCCGCCGCCGGCCGACCGGCGAATTGTGGACACCGGAGCTGGCCGGGCAGCATCCCGGTCGCGACTGGATACTGACCCGCATCCTCTGGCTGTCGGGATGCGAGCCGGGCCGCAACCGCCTCGGCTGCGTCGATACCATGCGTCGCTATGTCTACATCCACGGCAGCCCGGATCATGCCGAAATGGGCGTGCCCGGTTCGCATGGCTGCATCCGCATGCGCAACGCCGACATTGTCGAGCTGTTCGATCTGGTGCCGTGCTACACGGCGGTGGATATCAGCGAGGACTGAAGCGCCCGGCCATGCGGCCCGAAGCGTTGTTCATGCAGGCTTACCGCGCCATCGCCGCGCTGCCAGGCGACGGTCGAGGCGCGCGTTCCATAGTGGTCCGACTTGACGAAGATGGCCGACAGGCGCCGTTCCCATTCGAGCGTGACACCGGTGCGTGGCAGTTGCTCGTCGGCAACGATGGCATCGTCGGCGAGCAGCGCGAAGAGCGGCCCGTCGTCAGGCAGGGCGGGCAAGGCAGCGGCGAAGCCCTGACGGGCCGCCAGCAGTTTCGGCCAGGGGCTGTCGAGACGGTGATTGGACAGGCCATAGA
>WBUO01000502.1 GCA_008933675.1 Dechloromonas sp. | reverse complement strand
GACCCGATCTACGTCGCTAAACTTCCCGCGCCGCCGGTTGCCGGACCATGAGTGATCCGACCGATTTCTATGCGCAATTCGATAAGGTGGAACGCGCCGCGTTCCACTACGGAAGTGATGCCGTGCCCCTTCGCACCAAATCGGGAGAGCCCTTTACTGACCAAGCCCATTATCGGAAATTCATCTCGGCCTGTCATCGTGGATTTGCGATAGCTCAGAATACAGTTCTCGAAATGCTCATCGCCAACGCGGCCGACTTGATGGTGTCCGAAGACGAAAGAAGACGGCGTGAACTACTCCTTAGAAAAGTGATCGACGGCATCCTCTATACGATGGTGCGGATGCAAACCTGGATAACGCGCAGAATCGTGCTCCATGACGAAGCGCCCGCCCTCAATTTCGCAGCCATCGCTCAGGCCAAGAAAACGGTAGATGAAATGAATGCGAAGGACCGGATGACATTTGCTGCGCTGTCTGACCTAACCACCTTCGTTCACATTGGGGACGCCGTTCAGGTTGACCGAAAAGACGGAGGCAGTCGCCTCCGCTTTATCGAAATCAAGGAGGGGGCGATCAATGAACTGCTAACCGAGCAACTTGAAAACTATCCGGCGAAAACCAAATCATTGGAGCAGATCAAGAAAGACCCCGCGATCAAACCTTCCCATCAAAAACAAGCCGCCCGGATGATGCGTCAGCGCATCCGAATGGAGCAGACGGCGGAGGTGCTTGAGACCGATCAAGGGACGGACATAAAATGGAATATCCCCATCAGGATGAACCATGAGATGATTAATGAGGTTTCGTATCGGCGGCAGTTTAGCGATAGCTGTGTCTCTGCGATCGAATCGGGAGCAGCGGTATTCACCGTGAACTGCTGCCTGCATTTCGCGGCAACTACCACTTCGCTGAAGCAGCACCGATTCGCGGCACAGCAAGGAGCAAAGCTCGCGCTTTTTGAATCCATAAAAATGGCGGAGCCTTCATTGCAGGAGTATTACCGGAAAAACGCGGAGCCTGATGGTCTTCAGAAGAAGGCATTCCCGATGCTCGATGTGATTCACAGCAACTTGCACGCCGTCCCCGTAATACCGTTTTTCTGTTGGAACCTGGATGCCCGGATCATGCGTGCGATTGTTCGCGATGAAATCCACATCTGCTGCTGTTTTGATCTGCCGGCCCTGCTCTTTGTGATGGGAAAAGCGGGATTACGTGGCGTGCTCTCGACCCGCAGCGAGGCGATGAAAGTCTTCAGCAAGTTTGGAAAAGGCGCGGCACCGGATTTCGACGGGCGAATCGTCAAAATCATTCATCCTGAGAAAAAGGCCGAACGTTTTCTCCTGTCGGGCGCCTTTTCCAGATTCGTGAATAATCTGCACAGCCCATACAGTTTCTTCCTCAACATGAAGGAGCATTGGAGCGAAGTGATGGATGATATGGAGCCGGAAGCCTCGTAGGTCTGCATAGGCTCTGTCAGGAGTGGGGTGTGATTCGGTTTTCCCTACGGGTGGCGTGCAGCGGGAGATTTCGGCTGACGACAGCCTAATTCAAATTTCAGCGACAGCCTGCAAAATGTGTAAGTGTGAATCCATAAAGAGCAGATCAAATTCCCCAAGAAGCCCGATAATAGCGAATAGCGTCGGGTTTCTTGGGGAATTTGATCTGCGGGCTTACGAAAGTCGCTTCGTGTCGTTGTGGAGACATTTTCACTGTCGCTGTCCGAGATTTTTCCTGGAGGCTGTTGAAGGGGTGGTGGCCGGGCTGGGCGCACGTTTGTCTTCCGGCCTCGCTGCCTTGCCTCGCATCGGCTTCCGATGCTGGCCGCTCGCCGGGCGGGGCTTCCTGTCACCTCTCGCCCCTTCCCCCTCTCCTCCAGGAGAGGGGAACCTCTCGCTGCGCGCCGGGCGGTCGGGGCCGTCGCCTGCGGCGACCGCAACCGGCCCGCTCCCGTCCCGGTGCTCGCTCCGCCATTCCGCTCGACGGCTGGTTGGGATTGCCTCGTTCCTCCGCTGTCCCTATTTCGTGACGCATGGCC
>WBUO01000501.1 GCA_008933675.1 Dechloromonas sp. | reverse complement strand
ACGGCCGCACGCCCCTGAAAGCCTTCATCGACGGACTGCCGAAGGAGAAGCCCACGAAGACGATTCCAAGCACCAAAGCCGCCTGAAAACCGCCTGCCTAAGAAGGCGGCACTGTCAGCCGATTACCGTCTCTGTACAGACGGCGGGAAAATTATCGTGATATTATCTTATGTTAAGAGCGCGGCCGCGCAGCGGTCACGACGCGGGTCAACCGGACACAGGGCGGCCGATGAACCGAACACGCTGGTCGGGGATCAGCCGATCCGCAGCGCGTGCAATCGTAATAAACCAGAAAAGCATTGACCAGCACTAGACAATACAGTGGTGGTCATGAACAAGGCCCAGAGGCTCGGTCATAAAAAATCTCGATGTCGGACATTAACAAAAATTTCGCGAATGTTGACGTTGCATATCTTTGACTGATCTCACCCGAATAAAATACTTTATACAGGCCCCTAGAGATGTATAGAAATACTCTCACACCGAGGGAGACGCTCATCATTTCTCCATGCCCCCTTCACAGCTACCGCCGAAATCTAAAGGAATGCCATGCAGCAACTCCCCTAAACTGACGCCAAGGGACCGGGCGATCGCGATTAATGTCGTCAGACTAGCATTGCGCTCACCGCGCTCAAGGAACCCGATATAATTGCGATGCAGGCCCGAGCGTTCCGCCAACTGATCCTGACTGAGGCCGAGGCCCAGCCTGTGCCGTCGAATTTCCCGGCCCGCCGCCTGGAGATCTCTGTTCGTTTCCATTCAATAGACGTTGCTGCAGGAATAGTTTTCCGCTACACACTGTGGGTGTGCATGGGTGGTGGTTTTCCGCATCGAAAAAGCTGCCGTCCACATCTACTGATTTCGCTGCAAGCAACCCATCACGGGATGGAATGATGCCGCTATTGGGTTGCGGGTATCAGGCTATCATGACTCAATAGGAAAATGACGAATCATAATCCGAAACCGCCAGTTGCCGGCTCGCTAATGGACCAAGTCGCCTCGGCGCTCGCTGGACGCGGTCTGACCATAACGGCGGCCGCCAAAGAAATTGGCGTGGGTTCCCAGACCCTCCAGAAGCATCTATCCGGAGAGCACGTCCGAAGCGACTCAGCGCGGAAGTACGAGAACTGGATGGCTGGTCGAGTTACAAAACGGAATGTTTTCGCCTTGCCGGTACGTTATCTCGCTGACGATGTTGAAGACGAGGAGCTGTTACCAGCTGCCCCAAAAACGCCCAGGCTGGTCGTCGATATTTTCTCGGGCTGTGGAGGCCTCAGCCTGGGGTTCGATCTGCTGGGAGGCGGCCACCATTTTCGAACGATTCTGGCCGTCGACAATCAGGATGCCCCGATTGCGGTCTTGAATCGCAACGCCGCACTGATAGGACATGGGAAGAAACCCGTTGGTCGGCGCGTCGATCTAACGGAATTCATGAATGAGGCTGAATTCCTTACTTATTACCTTCAGCACGTCGCGAACGTGCTGGACGACAAAGGACTATACTCAAGCCTGTATTCACTGGATACTGAAGCTTTTCCGGGGTTTCTTGCAGCTGTTTCCGCCGCTGATCACGCCTTCATTCAGAAGTTGAACCAGATTCGCCTTAGTGCATCGTGGCGAAATGCATGTGAGGGCCTGGACCGTCAGGCACTTAATCAGACTTCCGTTGTTGGCTTTCATGATAAGCTTCGCCTTCCTCGACCGTCTTTTAAGCCAGCTGAATTGCCCCCGGTTCTGTGGTGTTCAGAGGATAAACCAGTTCCCTCGCCGTGGATTATCGAGCCTTCCGCTGAGTTAATAGAGCAAGCTAACTGGGAATGGGATCGGGAAGTCGAGGGCCTCTCCGACAAGCGTCATGCTTCAGGCCGCGGGCAGCTTACAGCGTCGGCGCGGCGAGTAGCCGCTTTTGTTGCGTTTCTTGAAAGCAATGGCATGAGCGAGGTTCGAAAAGCTTGGATTACATGGCGAGCTCGACGACTAACCCTTAGAAGCGACTTGTTTGGCAATGGCCGCTTTTACGTTTCGCTGCGCAGGTTATATG
>WBUO01000127.1 GCA_008933675.1 Dechloromonas sp. | reverse complement strand
GCCGGACACCGCTGACGATCTCCGAGATTTCCTGGGTCGACTTCGTGGTCAGTTCGGCCAGCTTGCGCACCTCGTCGGCGACCACGGCAAAGCCGCGCCCCTGTTCACCGGCGCGGGCGGCTTCGATGGCGGCATTGAGCGCCAGCAGGTTGGTCTGGTCGGCGATGTCGCGGATGGTCTTGACGATGCCGCTGATGTTGGCCACCCGGGTCGACAGTTCCTCCATCGTCGCGGCAGCTTCGGACATCCCGGCGGCGACCTGGTGAATGATTTCGGTGGCCGTGGACACCACGTCGAGGCTGCTGTGCGCCTGGCGCTCGGACTGCTCGGACAGGCGGCCGGCATCGTTGGCGTTCTCCGACATGACGCCGATGCTGACGGTGAATTCCTCGACGGCGGCGGCGATGGCGGAGGTGGCGGTACTCTGTTCCTCGGCCGTGGTCGCCAGACGCGAGGCATCGGCGAGCATCGACTCGCTTTCGCGGACGACGGAATCGGCGCTCTTCACGGTATCGGCGATCAACTGGCGGATCTGCCCCTGCATGGTCTGCATCGCGGCGACGATGCTGGTCGTGTCGCCGGGCAGGACCGGCAGGCGCTCGGTCAGATCGCCCTGGGCAATGCGGTTGAGCGCCGCGGCGGCGGCCATCGGTTCGCCCCCGACCTGACGGTAGATGCCGCGCCCGACCAGAACGATGATGCTGGCCACGGCAAGCAGGCTGACGACACCGAGAACGATGGCCAGCGTGCCGGAGCGCTCGAGGCCGGCGACCAGGGCCAGGCGATCCTGCTCGGCGGCGCTTTCGGCCAGCTTGCCGACTTCCAGCAGATCGTCGCGCACCTTGCGCCAGGCCGGGGTTTCCTGGGCGACCAGAAGGGACTGCGATTCCTCCCGGTTGCCCGCCTTGACCAGTTCGATGACCTTGCTCTGCAAGGGCTGCCACTGATCGATATTGGCCTTCAGTCGCGTTGCGATGGCACGGGTTTCGTTGTCGGCGGCAAGCAGGGGGAGCAGTTTTTCAACCTCGCGGGTGAACACCTCCTGTGCCTTGTCGAAGTTGTCGTAGGCCGTCTTCTTGCCCGGATCGAGCAGGATGTTGCGGATGGCCTGGCCTTTCTGCAGACCGTTGGCGTAGGCGAGCGTCGCCATGTGCCGGGTGGCGATCCGCTGATCGACAAAGCTGACGAAGATGCTCTCGCTGCGGGCGGTAAAGATGATCGATGAGATCGCCAGAACACCCATGCCCAGGGCAGCGGTAATGCCAAGCAACCATAGACGGCTTTTGAGAGACAGATTCGACAACATGCATTCCCCTTGGTTTTTGATGGTCCGGCCGGACCTTGATGCGCGTCATATTAGCCTAAAGTTATATGCTTTTTTATTTACCTTCACTGCCGAGCGGCATTCCGGACATGCGCCGGCCTTCTTTACATTTGCCGACTGGCGGGCGTTGCAGGCAACGCGATGGCGCAAACGTGATTGCACAGCCCATGCTCCAGAGGCGCGGACTATCGGGCTTCGCGCCCCCTCGACGAGCCCTGCCAGAAACACAAACCTGCGGCTACCGAGGGGCGGAATCCGCCGGCGAGCTCAGTTGCGCTGCTCAGCATCCAGGCCTTCCTCATCGCCAACCTCTTCGTCGCCATCGCCTTCCCCTGAGCGGAGTTGGCGCAGCTGGATCTCCTCGCCGGCGCCATCGACAATTTTCATGTCGACGATTGAATAGGCCTCCGGCTCGACGCGGCGCAGCCAGACCGCGGCATGGCAGCGTGCGGCCTGCTTGCGCTCAACCTCGCACTCACTCAGGTCACGCTGGTTGAGCAGCGGCGCAATGTAGCCGATGAGAGGCGTCGTGCGATTATCGATTTCCATGCTCAGCGGAATGCGCACCCCGCGGGGAGAAAGCGCCTCAACCAGCCAGCCGCGCCGATTCAGCATGCCGACGAGAGCCTCCAGCGCGTCTTGCCATTCACTGCTGTACTTCGCAACGAGCTGACGACCCAATGCCCCTTGCGGGGCACTCCTTGTGGCATAAAGCGCCGGCGGCACGAAGAGCAGATGCTTCTGTTGCTCCTTGAGCAGCATCTGGATCAACAGATCGGCAATAAAGGCACCATATTCCCCACTTTTCTCCCGCTCATCGAACAGGCGCTCAAGACTGGCAACGTCAGCCATCTCCTGGGAGCTTCCGGACGCCTGGGCAGGCCCACCGGGTAGGCAGCAGAGCAGAGAGCCAAGTACCCGCATCAGGACGGGAAGTATTCGACGCTTCGCTCTCATGCCATCAGCCCGTTTTTCTGCGAGGCTGCCGGCTGCATCCCCGGACATCGCGCCAGCCGCCCTCTCCTGTTCGCAGAGCACGCGGCTGAAAACGCTACCACTGTGGGGGCGTTGCCCGCGAAATACACAGATATCGGTTGCGACGAGGTCATGGCAATTGTGCGCGGGATGCACGACGAGCCCTCCCTGCGACGCGTGGCACACCGGCACCTGTTCAGTAACGGGTGCATGCCAGGCCTCCCCGCAACCTCAGTGCAGCCTTGCCCCACTGCTGACTCGCCGCAGCACCTCCTCCGCCACCGGCAGCGACTGCCGCAAAGCGTGGAGTTGCTGCATTGATTCCATAGCCCATCGACCGTCTTCCACCGAAGCAAGCCAGCTGGCCAGGATCAGTCTGGCCGTGTCGGCAGGCAGGCCGCCAAGTGCACCAGCATCCGGAAAAACCGGCTGAGCCTGCCCGGGGAGGACCTGCAGGCGAGTTTCATAAGTGGCCCCGGTTTGATCGCCGATCTCGAGGCGGTAATCGCCCGCTGGCAGGTCGGTTTCCGGCGTGATCAGCTGCGTCATTTGCGGAATGCCTGCGTTGACCACAATCTGCTGATCGCGCTCACGGATCAAGCGCAGCCGGTAGGGCGGCTGCCCGCCACTCCAGGAAATGTATAGGGAACGCTTGCCGGCAAGCAGAAACAGTTGGTCACCGAGATAGGGAAGATCCAGTGCTTCCTCCGGGGCGCTGCGCACGCTGAGCGAGCGCAGCGCCGGGCCGGCACTCCGCTCCTTGCTGGCGAAAAGACCATGCACCCAGCGCAGGGCATTGCCGGACACAGTCGGCGCGTTGCGTGTAGCCGCCAGGCGGAATGGCGACTGGACTGCCGTGACCCGTACCGACCTCCCATCCGGCGAACCGATGACGAGCGTCGCGGCGGGTTCCCCGACAACGATCTCGTCGCCAGCCCGCAGCGGCGTGTAGGGCTTGATCGGCAGCCTGCTGCCATCGCGCATGAGGGCAATGGCGCCGCCGGGATCGGTCACTTGCTCGACCCAGGCGATTTCCTGCGCCAGCAAGTGTCCGAAAACCAGGCTGCTTGCCGTGCCAAGCAGGAGGGAACGCAGTAGTTTCATTCGTGATCTGTCTGCCTGTTCTGGAGCTTGCGATGATATTCCATGACGACCTGGAAGACTTTCACGGCAGTAAGGGGCAATGCGAAATCGAGCCAGACGCCGTAACGGAACAGGTACATGCTGAGCGGGACAAGCAGCAACAGCAGCAGCACAAAGGAAATGATGGCGCCCTTCAACGAAGGAAACTTCATGAAAATGACGCTGACGACGATCAGCATGAGGGCTGCGCTGAGCATTTGCAGCCAGGCTGGCGGATTGACCAGCTGTCCGTGTTGAAACAGCGAATGCATGGCGTTGATGAGCAGCAGGCTACCCGGCATGTCGCCCAGCGGCGTGGCATGGATGTCACGCGCGTCAGCATGACTGGCGCCGATGACCGCGACATGGCCCGGGGGCACATCGGGGCGCAGCCCACCCTCAGTGACGACATGCGCCGGAATGACCGACAGCAGGCGGGTACGCTGACCTTCGAACAGCGTTTCCGGCCGGGTTTCGCCGGCTTCCAGCTGCCACGGGAAGCTGAACAGGATACGCTGCCCGAACGGCGAATCCGCAACGGACAGACTGCGCCCCCCCAGGACAAGCGGGGCGGTATCTGCCGACACCGGCGCGAAGCAGGATTCCTCCGCAAAGCTGCGCAGCCAGGCGGCGAGCTGCGCCTTGGCTGCCGAGCCTTCGATCGCCGCCAGTGCAACAAGCTGCACAGCAGGCAGAGGCATGGCGCGATACTGCGCATCGCAGGTAACGACAAAGGGTTTCCAGCGGCGGATCAGCTGATCCCGGTCGCGCTCGAACAGCGAGTTGGCCCAGTTGAGGCTGGCACCACCCGCCAGCGCCGCATTGACGAAACTGTCGCGGATGCTCAGATACCCCCCCCGTTCCGGATCAACTTTCTCCTTGAAGCCGCTGAGCAGGATCAGGGTGGCACCCGCCGGCCGTTGTATGTGCTGTTGCAGCACGGCCAGCAGCGCATCGTCGGCGGGCGTCGGGCGGGCGAGCTCGACATCGACGAACAGCACCGCCGGTCCGGCGGCCAGGGCCGTCTCCATCAACCTGGCCAGCTTGTCACGCGGGACGTGGAAGGGCTCGCCCCACTTCTCGTGGCTGGTCTCATCTATGTCGTAGAGCACGAACGGGCGGGTTGCCGCATCGTCGGTGGCGGCAATGCCGCGGTGCATGCGGACCAGCCAGTCGATCGACTTTTCGCGACTGTCCCGCACCGGACCGGCATCCTGAAAGACAAGCAGCAGCAACACGATGGCCATGCCGATGATCAGGTTCTGGCGCAGGTGCTGACGCAAGGTGACCGGAGGCGGAAAGGCACGGGACAAACCGTTGCGCAAGTCGGCAAGCAGGGAGCGGACGAATGGAATCATGGCGGCTATGGCTCAGTCACCCCGGGTGACGAGTTGCTGGGAGAGTCGCAAACTACGGTAACAGCACCACATCATGGCTTTCCGGGCAATGGACGCGGCGGCCCAGCGCGACGACGATACGGCCTCGCTGTCCGTGACCAGCGCCCGGCATAGGCTGGCGCGCAGTTCGCCGATCAGCCCGGTGTCGCGGATTACCAGATTGGCCTCGCGGGCCAGCTGCAAGCTGAAGGGGTCCATGTTCGACGAGCCGACGGTCGCCCAGCAGCCGTCAATCACGGCAACCTTGGCATGCAGCAACGCGGCCTGGTAGCGATGGATGCATACGCCAGCCTGCAGCAGCCGGCCATAAAGGAACTCGGAGGCGTAGTGCTGCATGAAATACTCGACCCTCCCCTGCAGCAGCAGGGTGACGGCCACACCGCGGCGTGCCGCGTCGATCAGGGCCTGGAGCAGCGCATTGCCGGGCAGGAAGTAGGCATTGGCAATGACGATTTCACTTTTCGCCCCCTGGATGGCCTGCAGGTAGGCCGCTTCAACGGCACGACGGTTGCGCAGGTTGTCGCGCAGTACCAGACGGGCGGTCTGATTCTCCCCGGCCAGCACCTCCGATGTCGGGCGCACGCCCATCCGGCAGTGGCTTCCACGCCGGCGCAACTGCGACCAGCTGACCAGCGACCACAGACTGGTGACGGCACGCAGAACATCATCCACGAGCGGCCCGCGGATGGCCACCGCATAGTCAAAGCGCGGTGACGTACAGCCAGGGTCGAAATCATGCAGGATATTGATGCCCCCGACGTAGGCCTGCTGCCGGTCGATGACGGCCAGCTTGCGATGCAGCCGGCGCAGCCCCGTACGCAGGAAGCGGAAATTGAGGAAGCCAGGCCGGTAGATACGAATCTGCACACCCTGCGCCCGCATCGCCTGCAGTTTCTCCCGCGGATATTCCTTGGAACCGAAGCCGTCGATCATCAGATGCACCGCGACCCCCCGCCGTGCGGCAGCCACCAGCGCCCCGGCCACCTCGGCACCAGTCGTGTCATCGAAGAAGATGTAGGTTTCCAGGAATATCTCCCTCCTGGCCGCCGCAATGGCATCGACCAAATGCGGAAAGAAGTCGACGCCGCAATGCAACAGTTGCAGCGAGGTGGAATGATCGGGGTTCGTTGTCATGGCTGGCTTCAATCGGTGCAGGTAGTCCCTTGATCAGCGAGCGTCGCCGACAAGGACGAATGGGGCCCAGAACAACGGGTGCGCATAGCCGGCCGGGTGATCGATCAGGTCGAGCATGGCGGCCTGCAATGCTGCCGCCTTGCCGATACCGGGGCGCCTGGACAAGTGGTTGAAGGTGCCGCTGCTCAGCAGTACGGTCGTTTGCGAAACGACTGACCAATGCGAGACAAGCAGGTTGCGGGCGCCGGCGTGGAAAAAGGCCTTGGCCAGCCCGGAAAACCCCTCGGCGCCGGTCTGCAGGTTTCCGGCGGCGGTGTTGCAGGCCGACAGGATCACCCAGTCGGCATCCAGCCGGAGGCGGGCGATCTCGCTGGCCCCAAGCAATCCATCGTCCTCTTCGCTGGCCGTCTCGGGTGGCGTCATGACCAGCGCCGGCTCGCCACCACCGACACTTTCGCTCCCCATCAGGCCGTGTGTCGCGAACAGCAGGTTGCGATACCCGGCCAGTGACAGTTTCTTGAGCACCGTCTCGCTGGCCGACTGACCGAGCAGCAGTTCGCCTCCCCCCAGAGTGGCCGCAATGGCCCGCGCTTCTTCTGCGGTATCCGGCAACGGCGGCAGCTGGCGGATACGTGCCGGATCGCCCCGCGCTTTCCCCGATGCCACGTCCCGCAGCCAGAGATCACCGAGCGGTGCTGCCCGGACCGGTTGCTTTACCGGCTCCGGAACCCCGAGAATGGGGTCCGCGACAGCAAGCAAGGGGGCTTCTGACCGGCGAGGCAGCCCGCCGGTCCGGGCATGATGCAGTGCTGCCAGCGATGGCAGCGTGACCGGCGCATGCTGGCGAATCACCCATGCCTGTCGCTGCAGCGCCGTTCCCGGAATCCCGGCCTGCTTGATCAGCAGAGAGAAGGGCAGGCTCTCCAGCGGCCCATCGGGGACTATGAACCAAGTCGAACGTGATTCGATGACATCGGCCACCGGGGCCAGGAACTGGCGATAAAGCTGATGCGCCTCGGCAAGGGCGAAGCTGTCCGGATCGGCCGACTCCGGAGCAACCGAACGACGAATCCGCCGCACCGTGCTGGCGAGCGCTTTCAGCGAAACAGGAACATGCGCCAGGCGGGCCTTGTCGCGAGAGAAGGCAAGCACGAAGCTTTCGCCCTCAGCCGTGAGATAGAAGAGGATGGCCTCGTCCTGCCCCAGAATGCTCTGCATGGCAGCCAGCGACAGGCGTTGTCCGGACAGCAGTTCGTGATGTCGCGGATGGCGCGCCACGAACGCCTGCTGCTGCTGTTCGAGTTGCCGGCGCAGTTCGGCCAGCGAGCGGCGCAAATCCTCCTCACTGCGCCGATCGCCCCCCTCGCGCTGCAGATGCGCGGTCAGCGCACGCTCTTCATGTTCATGTGCAGCGAGCAGGCGGTCAATGTTGCGCAGATGCTCGCCGACCTCGCCGCCATCGGAGATCAATGCCCTTGCGAAGACATGCGCCAACTCGCCGTGTCGGGCAATCTGCATGATTTCCAGGGCTTCCGCCGGGCTGGCCGCAGCCGCCCCGGCATCCGCAGCCAGCAGGCGCAAATGCGTCGCAAAAGCTTCGCGCCATTCCAGGCGAGACTGTCGGCTGGCGCCGGCTTTCCAGTTTGTACGCAGATCGATGTTTTCGGCAAAGCGCCGGCTTGCCACTCGGGCTGTCGCCAGAGCCTCGGCCGGCCTGCCCTGCCTGGCGCTGAGCAATGCCAGACTGACCAGCGTCCGTGCTGTTTCGAGATGCGTGATACCCAGCCTTTCACGACGGATGCGCTCGGCGGTGGCGAGCGGCCCGGCTGCCGCAGCCAGTTGTCCGAGCTCCATCTGCACCGTACCCAGATTGTGCAGGATCGATGCGCGCAACAGGGGATGACCGTCCCCGGCTGGCAACAGCGCCTGTGCGGATGACAGAAGGGCGATGGCCTCGGCACTGCGCCCCCGGCGATGCGCCAGTGTCGCCCGATTGTTGTTCAGCGTGGCGAGCTCTTCCGTCGTGCCGGCGTAGGCTTCGGCAGCCCGATAACTCTCGTCTGCGGCCTGTATCTTGCCGGTACGCTCGGACAAACCACCCAGATTGAGCAGCAGGTTGAAATGCTCGTGGTCTGCCGCCCCCGGCTGCTGACCGAGCAGTGCGAGTGCTGCTCGGTAGTGTGATTCTGCGCCGCTCAGTTCGCCCGCCTCCTCGAGCAGACTGCCGAGGTTGTTGTGCAGAACGGCCTTCTCGCGCAGCAGGCTGCCCGGGACACGTTCGATCCGCTCGATGGCTTCACGCAAGGCCTGCTCGGCGAGCATCAGATTTCCGCTCTCCTGGGCAACCCGGCCAAGAAGAGCCAGGCTGCTGACATGTCGGTCGGCATTTTCGTATCGCCCCTGCCGGGCGGCCTGACGCGCAACACCGAGGGCAGCGGGCAGATCTGCTGCCGCCAGCGCACGATCTGCCTCCTGCATCAGATCGTCCCATGGATCCGGCCCATCAAAGGCCTTGGCCGTCGCCGGACACAACAAGGCAACGAGCAGACAGGACAGCAGGCAACGCAGGGCTATTGATGACATTGTGAGTATCGTGGCGCCGATTCACACTGATACTATAGAACCTTCAAATTTGCCAAGGATATTATTGATGTCCATTCGCATGCGTAACCTGGGGCTCTCCCTCTGCCTCACCTTCGCCGGCGCGCTGGCATATGCCCAGTCCGCCGAGGTGCCCACCGACGTCGCCCAACTGGTTGAAAAGTTCAACGAGGACGAAATTCCGTTCAACGACAACCTGCTGGTACTCGGCAAACCTGAGGCACCGGCTTCGGTGGTTTTTCTGCTGGGGCTCTCCGGACAAAGCAGTTTCCTGGTCAGCCGGGGCCTGGAAGACCTGATCGAGAAATATGTCGATACCGGCAAAATCAGGCTGATCGTCATTGACATGCCACTGACCTGGCATGACATGCAGGCATTTGCCGGATTCCGCTGCGTGCCGCCGGAAAAGCACTGGGATGTACTGAAGCGTGCCCTGCGTTATCCACGCGATGCGATGAACATGAAGAACGGCAGTATCGAAAGCGCTCCCGGTTACATCTGGTCCATGATGAAGGGCTACGATGTCTCACGCGAACAGGCAGAAAAATGCATGCGAAACACACGGATCGCCGGTTTCATCGAGGGCCAGCGGCGGGTCGCCTACGAGACCTGGGGTACAGGCGTAGCGCCAAGCTTCATCGTCGGCAACCAGGTGCTGGTCGAGCCTTCGAACATGAATTTCGTGATTTCCGCGGTTGAAACGATGCTGAAAGGAGCCCAATGATGCGATCCACCAACTATCTGAGCCCCTTTGCCCTTGCCCTGCTGCTTGCCCTGCCCGGAACAACCCTGGCAGGTGCTGCATCGACGCCGGCGAGTAACGTCGACGCAGGCGGGCGAATCGAGAAAATCAATCGCCATGCCATCAAGAGCGCTGCACTGGTGCGCCAACTGCTGGCCAAGAACGGCATTACGCAGAAACAGCAGTAAGCGCCTGCGAATGTTGCGCGGCGCTACCGCCTCCACCTGTATTGCATGATGACCGTCATCCGCTGCTGAACAAACGGCTGCCGGTCATCCCTCCCCCCTGCCGACCGGCAAGGCTGGCTGCATCGCCATCACATCCGTCGTGCAGCCTGCTCCGCTCACATGAATTTGCCGAATCCCCATCCGGCAAAACCGGCGCAGGCAAGTCGGCCTCCCAGCGCGGGCGAGGCGGATGACGACTCCGCCTGGCGAGGATTGACCGCGGCTCGCCAAGCGACCTCATGGCCGGCCGGCTGGAGTCAAAGCCAATAGCCGACATCAGATTCGGCGCTTTTGGCATTTGTATCCCCCTCGAATCAGGCCTCAAGCTCGAACATCACCGCAAGACAATGAATTTGATCCGGTCTCTGTTTCATGACGAAATCGATTCCGCAAAAAGCCCCGCACATATGGCAATTAAATTAGATATGTAATATCCGCAAACGCTCTCCTGCCGGGCGTTTCCAGAGATTTTCACCTGTCAATTCCAGGGCCCTGACCTATATTCAAATCGACTGCAGATATAAAAATGCAGCTTGAGTCAGGGAGGCTCCGCCATGAAAAAAACAGCGTTTTTTCACCCTGATAACCACTTCTTCAAGATGGTTATCTCGTGTGCCGCCATCCCGGCTGCTTTTGCCGGGCCCGACAACTGCACCCTGGTCGATACGACACTCGTCTGCAGCGGCAACCAGTCGCAGGGCATCAGCATCACGACGCCTCCCAGCCAGCTCGATGTCCACGATTTGACTCAGGCCATCAACCCGGCCAGCGGCACGCCGGGCATCCGCATGATCAGCAACGGCGTCGGCAATGTGCTGATCAACAGCGGGGAGACCGGCGCCCGCGTCGGGATCGGAACCACGGGCAGTGCGGCGCACGGGATCGAGGGCATTGCCTCGGGCATCCCGAGCACGATCGCGCCCGACGATGCGTTTCTTGGCATACCGCTGGTCGGCGTCGATCCGGACGTCGCCGGTGGCCGGGTGGACATCAATTCTTCCAGCAATATCGTCACCGACGGCGCAGGAGCGCATGCGATTCGCGCCTACAGCAGCAGCCCGGGCTATCCGCAGTCCGTGCTGGACAGGCTCTCCGGCTTCACCGAAACCGGGTTCAGCTTTGCGGTGACCGAGGTGCGCGACGCGAGCGGCGCCACGCTGACGTTTTCCGGTGCCAGCATCGAGGTCCGGGGCCATCTGATCGATGCCGACGGCAATCCCGTTACCGACGGTAGCGGCAACCCGGTCGAGCACGGCACCTTCACGCTCTATCCGGACGGTCGGTTCACGGTGAGTTACAGCGCCGCCGAGCTCGCCCTCCAGGCGGCGCTGGGTAGCGAAGAAACGCTCAGCACGGCAGTCAGCTATAGCGTCGAGGGGGTGCGCGACGGCAACACGCAGTCCGACCTCGGCCAGCTGGTCGTCACCTTCCGGAAAAACGAGGCGGGCGAACTGGCTCAGGCCAGTGAAGCCTGGTTCGCCACCTTCGGCGTCAGCGGCAAGCCGGAAAGCAGCACGCCGCCCAGCCTTTTCCCCGATCTCAAGCGCTACGTCGACGGCTTGCTCAGGGATGCCACGTCCGGCGGCAAGGGCAACAGCATCACGATCAGCAGCGATGGCGCACTCGAAACGAAAGGCGCCGGCGCGCACGGCATCCAGGCCAGCAGCCAGGGCGGCAGTGGCACCCGGGGACGCGACGGCAGCATCGGGCACTCGGCCGGTGGCGGCGGCGTGGGCAGCGACGGGGGCGCGGCCAACGTGGCGGCCAGCGGCAGCATCGTCACGCATCTGGATGCTTCCGGCGGCATCGTCGCCATCAGCGCCGGCGGCGATGGCGGGGCCGGCGGCGATGGCGGCCACTGGCGCCATGGCCAGAAGGGCGGCACCGGCGGCACCGGTGGCAGCGTGACGGTGAGCGGCAATGCCGACATCACCACCAGCGGCAGCGACGCAACCGGCATCTAC
>WBUO01000126.1 GCA_008933675.1 Dechloromonas sp. | reverse complement strand
GTGCTGGGTCTCGCTGGCGATCTTGCGCAGATTTTCACCTGCCTGGACGACGCGCGCACCGGCAGGCTCCGGACGCGCCACCGGCTTGGCTGCAGGTGCCGTGGCCGCGGCCGCCCGCGGCGCTGTGGCTACCGGCGCTGGCTGTGCGCCCCCGCCCGGCACGCTCTCCACCACACGAGCATCGACAACGGCACGAGCTGCCTGTTTGACAGCCACTTCTGGCGGATCAAGCAGGAAGGTGTACTCGCGTACGAGTCGTCCGGCGGGCCAGTTCAACTCGACCAGGAAGTCGAGGAAAGGCTCGTTCACCGGCTTGCCCGAAGTTATCTTGACAACAGCCTGACCGTTTGCGCGGCGCTCGACAACGAAGCGGAGATCAAGCAACGCGCTGGAGAAATCGACGCCAGCCTGTCGAAACACCTCCTGCGGCGCCAATCTGGCCGTCATGCCGGCCAGTTCATCGCGGTTGGCCGAAACTTCGAGTTCGGCCCGTAACGGCTGACCCAGCCCGGAAAGAACAGTGATCTTTCCCAGGCCCGCCGCATGGGCGATCCACGGAGCCAGCGAAAGGCAAGACGCAACGGCCAGTGCTGCCGCGCGCTTCTTGAATTTGGAGCAATTCGTTTCGTTCACAGCGAAACCCTGAGCGTCGATTTTGGGACTTTCAAATTAACATCATGCACTTAGCAATGCAAGCTAAACCTGCTTCTCACACCCGGCTTTTTGCATATTCCCAACAAATAAAAAACCGGGGTTGGAAACCCCGGTTTTTGCCGATTCTGGTAGATCGCTCAGGCGTCAAGAAGGATGCGCAGCATCCGGCGCAGCGGTTCGGCTGCGCCCCACAGCAACTGGTCGCCGCAGGTGAAGGCGGCGAGATACTCCGGACCCATCGCCATCTTGTGCAGACGTCCGACCGGCACCGTCAGCGTGCCGGTGACGGCAGCCGGGGTCAGCTCGCGCTCGGAAATCTCGCGATCGTTCGGCACGACCTTGGCCCACTGATTGGCCTTGGCGAGCATGTCGCTGATTTCGTCGAGCGGCACATCCTTCTTCAGTTTGATGGTCAGCGCCTGGCTGTGGCAACGCATCGCGCCGATGCGCACACACAGGCCGTCGATGGGAATCGAACCGGCCGAACGGAACGCCGGCTTGCCGAGGATCTTGTTGCACTCGGCGCCGCCCTTCCACTCTTCCTTGGACTGGCCGTTTTCGTAAGGCACGTCGATCCACGGAATCAGCGAACCGGCCAGCGGCGTGTTGCGGAAGTTCTTCTTCGGGAAGCTGTCGGAGCGGATGGTTTCGGCGACCTTGCGGTCGATGTCGAGGATGGCCGAGGCCGGATCGGCGAGCAGGTCCTTGACTGAGTCGTGGATGACGCCCATCTGGGAGATCAGTTCGCGCATGTTCTGCGCACCGGCACCGGAGGCGGCCTGGTAGGTCATGGACGTCGCCCACTCGACCAGATCGTTCTGGAACAGGCCGCCCAGACCCATCAGCATCAGTGAAACCGTGCAGTTGCCGCCAATCCAGTTCTTGCCGCCCTTGGCCAGCGCGTCCTTGATCACGTGCATGTTGACCGGGTCGAGGATGATCACGGCGTCGTCAGCCATGCGCAGCGACGAGGCGGCATCGATCCAGTGGCCGTTCCAGCCGGCAGCGCGCAGCTTGGGGAAGACTTCCTTGGTGTAGTCGCCGCCCTGGCAGGTGATGATGATTTCACAGGACTTCAGCGCATCGATGTTGGACGCATCCTGCAGCGGCAGCGAGGCTTCCTTGCCGCCGAAGACCGGCGCCTTGCCGCCAGCGGCAGAGGTCGAGAAATAAACCGGATCGATATGGGCGAAATCGCCCTCTTCGACCATACGCTGCATCAGCACGGAACCGACCATGCCACGCCAACCGACCAGACCAACCTTCTTCATGACTTTCTCTCCGAATACAAGCTTTGTTTAACGCGCGAACCGCAGCTTCGGTTTACGCCAGCGCCGCCAGCACGGCGTCGCCCATTTCCTTCGTCCCGACCTTGTTGGTCCCGCGCTCGTAGATGTCGCCAGTACGATAGCCCTGGGCCAGCACCTTTTTGACCGCGTTTTCCACCCGCAGCGCCTGTTCTTCCAGGCCGAAGGTGTAGCGCAGCATCATCGCCGCCGACAGGATGGTGGCCAGCGGATTGGCCACGCCCTTGCCGGCGATGTCCGGCGCCGAACCGTGCGACGGCTCGTACAGGCCCTTGTTCTTGTCGTCGAGCGAGGCCGACGGCAGCATGCCGATCGAACCGGTCAGCATCGACGCCTCATCCGACAGGATGTCGCCGAACATGTTGCCGGTGACCATCACGTCGAACTGCTTCGGTGCCTTGACCAGCTGCATGGCGGCGTTGTCGACCAGCATGTGGCTGAGTTCGACGTCCGGGTAGTCGTGGGCGATCTCGACCATCACGTCGCGCCACAACTGCGTGCATTCGAGCACGTTCATCTTGTCCACCGAACACAGCTTCTTGTTGCGCTTCTGCGCCGCCTGGAAGGCAACATGGCCGATGCGGCGGATTTCCGATTCGCTATAGACCATGGTGTTGAAGCCGACGCGCTCGCCGTTCTCCTCGCGCACACCGCGCGGCTGGCCGAAGTAGATGTCACCGGTCAGTTCGCGGATGATCAGGATATCGAGGCCGGCGACAATTTCTGGCTTCAGCGTCGAAGCATTGGCCAGTTCCGGGTAGAGGATAGCCGGGCGCAGGTTGGCGAACAGGTTGAGATCCTTGCGGATGCCAAGCAGGCCACGCTCCGGACGTTGCTCGCGGGGCAGGCTGTCCCACTGCGGGCCGCCGACGGCGCCAAGCAGGATGGCATCGGCTTCGCGGGCAAGCTTCTGGGTCGCTTCCGGGTAGGGATTGCCGGTCGCATCGACCGCACCGCCACCGAGCAGCGCCGTTTCCATTTCGAACTTGAGATCGAGTGCCTTGAGCACCCGTACCGCTTCGGCGGTGATCTCCGGACCGATGCCGTCACCCGGCAGAACGCAAATCTTCATGTTGTCTCCTGTTATTGGGCAAACAGCCAGGGCTGTTCGACATGGCGCTTCTCTTCGAAGGCCTTGATCTTGTCGGCGTGGCGCAGGGTCAGGCCGATGTCGTCCCAGCCGTTGATCAGGCATTCCTTACGGAAGGCATCAATCTGGAAGGGAATGCCATGACCATCGGGACGAACGACTGTCTGTGCAGGCAGATCGACGACCAGCCTGTAACCCGGCGTCGTCTCGACCTGCTGGAACAGCGCCTCGATTTCCGCAGCCGGCAGCACGATCGGCAGGATGCCGTTCTTGAAGCAGTTGTTGAAGAAGATGTCGGCAAAGCTCTCGGCGATGATCGCCTTGAAACCGTAGTCGAGCAGGGCCCACGGCGCGTGCTCACGCGAACTGCCGCAACCGAAATTGGCGCGCGTCAGCAGCACTTCGGCACCCTGATAGCGCGGCTGGTTGAGCACGAAGTTGGGGTTCTTCGGACGCTGCGAGCAATCCTGCCCGGGCTGGCCGATATCCATATAGCGCCACTCATCGAAGGCATTCGGCCCGAAGCCCGAACGCTTGATCGATTTCAGGAACTGCTTGGGAATGATCGCGTCAGTATCGACATTGCTGCGATCAAGCGGCGCCACCAAACCTTCCAGACGAACGAATTTATCCATTACTCCACCACCTTCTGCACGGCCTCGCCACCCTTCTTCAGCGTGTCGCCGACCACTTCTCCACTCTTCTGCAAGGCCCCCTCAACAGCCTCGCCACTCTTTTGCAGCGCCTTGCCGACGGCTTCACCACCCTTCTGGATGGCCTCACCGGTCTTTTCGGCACCGATCGCCACGTCCTTCTTGACCCCCTGTGCGGTATTGCAGGCCGCAAGCCCGAAAAGAAGCAACAGCGCAAGCAATCGACAGCTCACATCAGGCTCCGCTCAGAGGACTTCGCGAACATCGGCAAAACGCCCGGCAATCGCCGCGGCGGCGGCCATCGCAGGACTGACGAGGTGAGTCCGGCCGCCAGGACCCTGGCGCCCTTCAAAATTGCGGTTCGACGTCGATGCACAACGCTCGCCCGGCTCCAAGCGGTCGGCATTCATCGCCAGGCACATCGAGCAGCCCGGCTCGCGCCACTCGAAGCCGGCGGCGCGGAACACCTGGTCGAGTCCTTCTTCCTCGGCCTGGCGCTTGACCAGCCCGGACCCCGGGACGGCCAGCGCCAGCTTGACGTTGGCGGCGACACGACGCCCCTTGAGCACGGCGGCGGCCTGACGCAGGTCCTCGATCCGGGAATTGGTGCACGAGCCGATGAAGACCTTGTCGATGGCGATACTCTGGATCGGCGTGTTCGGATTCAGGCCCATGTACTGCAGCGCACGTTCCATGCCTTCACGCTTGACCGGGTCCTTTTCCTTGGCCGGATCGGGAACGACGGCATCGATACCGACGACCATTTCCGGCGACGTGCCCCAGGTCACCTGCGGCCGGATGTCCTCGGCCTTGAGCGTGACCACGCGGTCGAAGCTGGCGCCCGGATCGGAATGCAGGGTGCGCCAGTAGGCCACGGCCTTGTCCCAGGTCTCACCCTTGGGCGAAAACGGCCGACCCTTGAGGTAATTGATCGTGGTGTCGTCGACGGCGATGAAACCCATGCGGGCACCGCCTTCGATCGCCATGTTGCACAGCGTCATCCGGCCTTCCATCGACAGCCCGCGGATGGCGCTGCCACCGAATTCAACGGCGTAACCGGTGCCGCCGGCCGTGCCGATGGTGCCGATGATGGCCAGCGCCACATCCTTGGCGGTTACGCCCTTGCCGAGCTTGCCCTCGACGGCAATCAGCATGGTCTTCGATTTCTTCTGCACCAGGCACTGCGTGGCCATCACGTGCTCGACCTCGGACGTACCGATACCGTGCGCCAGGCAGGCGAAGGCGCCGTGCGTCGAGGTGTGCGAGTCGCCGCAAACGACGGTCATGCCCGGCAGCGTGGCGCCGTTTTCCGGACCAACAACGTGCAGGATGCCCATCCGCGGATCCTTGAACGGGAAGTAGGCCAGCGCACCGACCTCGCGGATGTTGGCGTCGAGCGTCTCGACCTGCAGGCGGGAGACCGGGTCCTTGATCCCTTCTTCCCAGTGGTCGGTCGGCGTGTTGTGATCGGGGGTCGAGACGATCGACGAAACCCGCCACGGCTTGCGGCCGGCCAGCTTCAGGCCTTCGAAGGCCTGCGGGCTGGTCACTTCATGGACCAGATGACGGTCAATATACAAAAGGGCCGTACCATCCGCCTCCTGATGGACAACGTGGTTTGCCCAAAGCTTGTCGTAAAGTGTCTGCGCCATTGATTGCTTGGAAAATACCGTAGAACATCAAATTATCTCACAGGATCGACGTCTTTTCCCCAGGCGCATCCGCCCCGTCGCGCAAGCCGGGCGGACGGGAATTCGCTGCGAAATGCATGGTATCCAGACGCAGGAAATGCCCGGGAACAGGCAGCACCGCCATGGCAGCTGAACGAATTGTTTGTCACAAGCTCGCCACCGGCTCCGGCATGCCGCGCTCTGCTAAAATCTCGGGTCCGATTTTCCGGCGCCAAGGCGTCTGCCCAGTGGAGCAACAGCAATGTACCAGTCCCCCCTCATCCAGGATCTGCACGATCGCGGCCTGATCGCTCAGGTCACCGACGCTCAGGCGCTCGACAAGCTGCTGACGGACGAGGTGGTGACACTCTATTGCGGCTTCGATCCGACTGCCGACAGCCTGCACCTCGGCCATCTGGTGCCGGTGCTGATCCTGAAGCGCTTCCAGGAAGCCGGGCACAAGCCGATCGCGCTGGTCGGCGGAGCCACCGGCATGATCGGCGACCCAAGCTTCAAGGCCACCGAGCGCAAGCTCAATACGCCGGACGTGATCGCCTCCTGGGTCGGCAAGATCCGTGGGCAGGTCGAGCCCTTCCTCAGCTTCGAAGGTGAAAACGCCGCGCTGATGGCCAACAATTACGACTGGTTCGGCAGCATGAACTGCCTCGAATTCATGCGCGACATCGGCAAGCACTTCTCGGTCAACGCCATGATCAAGAAGGAATCGGTGCAGCAGCGCCTGGTCCGCGAGGACCAGGGCATCTCCTACACCGAGTTCTCGTACAGCCTGCTGCAGGGCTACGACTTCGCCGAACTGTACAAGCGCCACGGCTGCATCCTGCAGATCGGCGGCTCCGACCAGTGGGGCAACATCGTCGCCGGCACCGACCTGACCCGCCGACTGCATCACAAGCAGGTCTACGGCATGACCGTGCCGCTGATCACCAAGGCCGACGGGACCAAGTTCGGCAAGACCGAGTCGGGCGCCGTCTGGCTCGATCCGCAGAAGACCTCGCCCTACGCCTTCTACCAGTTCTGGCTGAACACGGCCGATGCCGACGTTTACAAGTTCCTCAAGTTCTTCACCTTCCTGCCGGTCAGCCGCATCGCCGAGATCGAAGCCGCCGACAAAGCCAGTGGCGGCAAGCCACAGGCCCAGCGCATCCTGGCCGAGGAAGCGACCCGCCTGGTGCATGGCGAAGTCGCGTTGATGGCCGCCCGGCGCATCACCGAAAGCCTGTTCTCCGGCCAGTTGGCCGACCTGACCGAGAACGACCTCGAACAGCTGGCTCAGGACGGCATGCCCGGCGTCGTGCTGGAGGCCGCCAACGGCAGCCTGATCGACGCGCTGGTCGCGGCCGGCCTGGCCAAATCGAAATCGGAAGCGCGCACCTTCATCCAGGGCGGCAGCGTCACCGTCAACGGCCACAAGGTGGACGCGCTGGATCACGCCATCGGCGGCGAGGAGCGCCTCTACGGCCGCTTCACCATCCTGCGCCGCGGCAAGAAGAACTACGGGCTGGTCAGCTGGCAGTAAGACCCGGATGCGCCAGCTGCTTCTCGACCTGCTGCCGGACAGCCCCCCGTCGCTGGACAATTTCGTCGCCGGCGGCAATGGCGAAACGCTGACTGCGCTGACCGGCTGGCTGGCCGGCACGTGGCCGGACACCGCCTTCTGCCTGCATGGCGAGGCCGGCTGCGGCAAATCGCACCTGCTGCTGGCCAGCGGCTTCCGCTATGTCGACGCGGCGCTGAACCCCAGCCTCGCCGGCCTGGCCGCCGAACCGGCGCTGGCCGTGGACAACGTCGAGCAGCTCGACGCCGCCGGCGAGGTCGCGCTGTTCGCGCTGTTCAACCAGCTCAAGGCCGACGGCGGCCGGCTGCTCACCGCCGCACCGCAACCGCCGGCACACCTGGCGCTGCGCGAGGACCTGCGGACCCGCCTCGGCTCCGGCCTGATCTACCGCCTGCAGCCGCTAACCGACACCGACAAGGCCGCCGCCATCGCCACCCAGGCCCGCGCACGGGCGCTGAAGCTGTCGCCGGAAATCATCAATTACCTGCTGCGCCACGCCGCACGCGACATGCGCACGCTGTCGATGCTGGTCGTCGCCCTCGACCAGTACACCCTCGAACAAAAACGACCGGTCACATTGCCCCTGCTGCGCGAACTGCTTTCCCTGGAACACGCCGAATGAATCTTGCTCTCTTCGACCTTGACAACACCCTGCTCGCCGGCGACTCCGACTTCGAGTGGGCGCAATTCCTGATTTCCCGCGGCGCCGTCGACCGCGAGATCCAGGAAGCCAAGAACATTGAGTTCTACGAGCATTACAAGGCCGGCACGCTGGACATCCAGGCCTTCCTCGCCTTCCAGCTGCAGCCGCTGGCCCGCCATGCGCGCGCCGAACTCGATGCCTGGCATCGCGAATACATGGAGCGCCACATCCGCCCGATCATCTCGCCGGCCGCCCGCCAGCTGGTTGACAAGCACCTGGCCGCCGGCGACCTGTGTGCCGTGGTCACCGCCACCAACAGCTTCGTCACCGGCCCGATCGTCCGCGAATTCGGCATCCCGCACCTGATCGGCACCATCCCGGCCGCCGACGTGAATAGCGGCGCCTTCTCCGGCACACCGACCGGCACGCCGTCCTTCCAGGCCGGCAAGATCGTCCGCGTCGAGGAGTGGCTGGAGAGCCTCGGCCTGTGGTGGGGCAGCTTCGAACACAGCTGGTTCTACAGCGACTCGCACAACGACCTGCCGCTGATGGGCAAGGTCAGCCAGCCGGTGGCCGTCGATCCGGACGACAAGCTGCGCGCTCATGCCGGTCAAATGGGCTGGAAAATCATCACATTGCGGTAGAATCCGCGTTTTCCGCAGGTTCGGGAGAGCGCCCGCGGCGCCGCGGGAAAGTGCACTCCCCCCTCCACAGCTAACGGCAATCCGTGATCCGAAAATTCATTTCCCGCGTCTTCAACGGCAAAAAGGCACGACCCGGCCACCATGAACCGGCCGTCATCCCCGTCTCCACCCACGGCATCACCCGCGACCGGATCAGTTCAGGCAGCCGTCGCGTCTGCGAAACCCTGCAGGAAAACGGCCACAAGGCCTACGTCGTCGGCGGCGCCGTGCGCGACCTGCTGATCGGCGCCGAGCCGAAGGACTTCGACGTTGCCACCGACGCCACGCCGGAGGAAGTGCGCCGCGCCTTCCGCCGCTCGCGCATCATCGGCCGGCGCTTCCAGATCGTCCATGTGATGATGGGCCAGGAGCAGATCGAGGTCACCACCTTCCGCGGCCAGCTCGGCGAGGACACCAAGAAGGACGAACACGGCCGGGTGCTGCACGACAACGTCTTCGGCAGCCAGATGGAAGATGCGGCGCGCCGCGACTTCACCGCCAACGCGCTGTATTACGACCCGACCACCGAGGCGGTGGTCGACTACCACCACGGCGTCGGCGACCTCAAGCAGAAGACCCTGCGCATGATCGGCGAACCGCGTGCCCGCTATCGCGAAGATCCGGTGCGCATGCTGCGCGCCGTGCGTCTGGCGGCCAAGCTCGGTTTGTCGATTGACCCCGAAGCCAAGCGGCCGATCCGTGAAATGGCCGTGCTGCTGGAAAACGTGCCGGCCGCGCGCCTGTTCGACGAGATGTTGAAGCTGTTGACCTCAGGCCACTCGGTCAAGTGTCTCACCCAACTGCGTGACGAAGGCCTGCACCACGGCCTGCTGCCGATGCTCGACGTCATCCTCGAACAGCCGATGGGTGAGAAGTTCGTCATGCTGGCGCTGGCCAACACCGACGAGCGCATCCGCCGCGGCAAGGGCACCTCGCCCGGTTTCCTGTTCGCCTGCCTGCTCTGGCACGAAGTGCTGGCGCATTGGGAAAAGCTGAAGTCCGCCGGCGAGCCGAAGATCCCGGCACTGTTCCAGGCCATGGACACGGTACTCGACGTGCAGGCCGAAAAGCTCGCCATCACCCGGCGCATCGCCGGCGACATCAAGGAAATCTGGCTGTTGCAACCGCGCTTCGAACAACGTGCCGGCAAGCGCCCCTACGGCCTGCTTGAACAACCGCGCTTCCGCGCCGGCTACGACTTCCTGTTGCTGCGTGCCGAATCGGGCGAAGTGGACAAGGAACTGGCCGAGTGGTGGACCCGCTTCCAGAATGCCGACGGCGAGGAAAGGGCGCAGATGCTGCTGCCGGAGCAGGCCGGCGACAAGAAGCGCCGTCGCCGGCGCAAGAAGCCGGCCAATGCCGGCAGCGTCCCCGCCGCCGAATGAGCGCTGCCTACGTCGCGCTTGGCGCCAATCTCGGCGACCCGGCGAGCACCGTCCGCGCCGCCTTCGGTGCGCTGGCCAACCTGCCCGACAGCCGCGTCGTCCGCTGCTCGGCGCTGTACCGCACGGCACCGGTCGGCATTGTCGACCAGCCGGACTTCATCAACGCCGTCGCCCTGCTCGAAACGACACTGGCACCGCAAGCCCTGCTCGACGAACTGCTCTCCATCGAACGGCGTTTCGGGCGCCAGCGTGCGGAGAAGAACGGCCCGCGCACACTCGACCTCGATCTGCTGCTCTACGACAACTGCCACATCGACCTGCCAGAGCTGACGCTGCCGCACCCGCGCCTGCACCTGCGCGCCTTCGTCCTCCAGCCGCTGCTCGAAATCGCCCCCGACCTGCGCCTGCCGGGCCGCGGCCCGATTTCCGCCTGGCTGCCGGCCGTCGCCAATCAGGGCTGCGTCCGCCTGTGACCCTGCTCGGACTGCACGTCCCGGTGATCTGGCAGACGGTGGTGCTGCTGGCGCTGTCGAACGTCTTCATGACCTTCGCCTGGTATTCGCACCTCAAGCACCTGAACGAGAAGCCGTGGTGGATCGCCGCGCTGATCTCCTGGGGCATCGCGCTGTTCGAATACCTGCTCCAGGTGCCGGCCAACCGCATCGGCCATACCGAGATGAGCCTGGCGCAATTGAAGATCCTCCAGGAAGTGATCACCCTGACGGTGTTCGTGCCCTTCGTCGTCTTCTACATGAACCAGCCGCTGAAGCTTGACTATCTGTGGGCTGCCCTGTGTATCCTTGGCGCCGTCTATTTCGTCTTCCGGAACTGAATTCCCCATGTCTGCGCAAGTCACCACCCGCCGCCTGACCCAGGCCGATCTCGCCAAGCTGTACGCTGCCGGCGACAAGGTCGTCATGTTCACCTGCTACGACGCCAGCTTCGCCCGTCTGCTCGACGGCGCCGGCGTCGAGGTGCTGCTGATCGGTGACTCGCTGGGCAACGTCATCCAGGGCCACGACACCACGCTGCCGGTCACCGTCGCCGACATCGCCTATCACACTGCCGCCGTCAAGCGCGGCAGCGACCGCCCCTTCATCATCGCCGACATGCCCTTCGGCAGCTTCCAGGAGTCGCCGGAACAGGCCTTCCGCAATGCCGTCACGCTGATGGCCGCCGGCGCCCAGATGGTCAAGCTCGAAGGCGGCCGCGAGATGGCCGCCACGGTCGAATTCCTCGTGCACCGCGGCATCCCGGTTTGCGGCCACGTCGGCCTGACGCCGCAGTCGGTGCACGCGCTGGGCGGCTACAAAGTGCAGGGCAAGGGCGAGGCCGCCGCGCAGCGCCTGAAGGACGACGCGCTGGCGCTGCAGCAAGCCGGCGCGACGATGATCGTCCTCGAAGCCATTCCCGCCGTGCTCGCCGCCGAAGTCACCGCCAGCCTGCAGATCATCACCATCGGCATCGGCGCCGGCAAGGACTGCTCCGGCCAGGTCATGGTGCTGCACGACGCCTTCGACATCCCGCCGGGCAAGAAGGCCAAGTTCGTCCGCAACTTCATGGCCGACGGCGGCAGCATCGCCGACGCCGCCGCCCGCGCCGTCGCCGCCGTCAAGGATGGCAGCTACCCCGGCCCGGAACACACCTACGCCGCCTGATTTTCAGCGCATAAACCGGACGCCGTTTTCCTCCATCGCGTCGCCTCGCGGCACGCCATTCCTTTTCCCGTCGCCATGCAAATCCACTCCGCCATCCCCGCCCTGCGTGCCGCCCTGAAAAACCGCGGCCGTATCGTCTTCGTGCCGACCATGGGCAACCTGCACGCCGGCCACATCAGCCTGATGGAGCAGGCGCGGGCGCACGGCGACACGGTGG
>WBUO01000125.1 GCA_008933675.1 Dechloromonas sp. | reverse complement strand
GTTCTCATTCGTATCGGATACCGTTTCACGATAGCACCTTCATTGCCCGATGTCCGCTTTGAAATCCGGCTATGCGGGGCTTGTGACGAAAGTTCTGTCGCAAACCCGACAACGGTACTTTCCCGCCGGGTTCAAATCCCCGTGGCGCCGTGATTTGCGAACAGGCGTGAAATTTGCTCGGCAGGGATACCCAACCCCAACAGAGCACTCAAATGACCCCAGAACTCCGCTCGCAACTGCTCGCCGGCCTGAAGGACGGCAGCATCGTTCCCTATCTCGGGCCAGGCGTCCTCGCCGACGTGCGCAACCCGGCCACCGGCGAGGCCATTCCGGCCGACAGCGACTCGCTGATCATCGCCATGAACGGCGGCAAGCCGATGGCGCCGAAGCTGATGTACGAGTTCCCCCGTGCGGCGATGAATGTCGAACTCAAGCGCGGCCGGGCCACGGTGACCAAGTTCCTCAACCGCACCTATGGCGAGACGTCGTGGACGCGCGCCGCCCTGCATGACTGGCTGCAGACGGTCCGCCCGGGCTATGTCATCGATATCAATCGCGACACGCAGCTGCAGGATTCCTATGCCGATGCGCCGCACAACCTGATCGTCGGCATCGCCCGCATCGGTGGCACCGCCTACCGCTACAAGCTGTGGTTCTGGGATGGCCAGGTCTATCAGCCGGCGACGACCATCAACACGGCGCTGCCGATCCTCTTCAAACCGATGGGCACACCGCGTCCGGAAGGCATCTACATCGCCTCCGATGCCGACTACGTGGATTTCATCACCGAACTCATGGGCGGCTTCTCGATCCCGCCGGAGATCAAGGAACTGCGCCAGGGCAAGCGCTACCTGCTGATGGGCATGCGCCTGAATCGCGATACCGAGCGCATGGTCATGGCCGACATGATCTACGCCGGTGCCAGTGGGCCGGCTGGCTGGGTTTTCATCGCCAATCCGACCGACAAGGAGCGGCGTTTCTGCAAGAAGATCGGTCTCGAGATCCTCGAGTCCGATCTGTTCGAATTCATCGGAGCCGCCGTGGCGGCCTGAACGGCTTTTTCAATGGGAGGACAATAATCATGTTGCTGGATCGTTACGAATCGCTGTTTTTCAATGCCAACTTCAAGGAAGTCGCGACGGGGGCTGTAGCCGCCTATCGTGGCGAGCTGGTCGTCAAGGAAGGCGAGATCGCCGATGACCAGGGCCGCCGCAAGCCGCCCGTCGAAGTGATGAAGCAGGCCATTGCACTGGCCGATGGCGACAAGCTGCTGTTCATCTCCGGTTCGCTCGACGAACTGCAGTATTACCCCGCCTTCCTCGACAAGTTCGGGGGCGACATCACGGCCGATACGCTGGTCATCCTCTTCGTCGTCAACATCGACAAGCCCTTCATTGCCGACATCAACGGCGCGAAGGCCGTGTTCATTCCGCTGGTGCAGGGCATGACCTGGAACGAGCTGGGTGATCTGGCGGCCCTCGAAAAGGGCGATTTCAAGGGCCAGGGCCCCGCCGAGAAGGTCATCACGATGTACAACGCGCTGAAGGGCAACAAGTACAAGTATGCCGAATCGACGGTCGAGGTCGAATTGACGCGGACCAACGGCTGCAAGCGCGAAAACCACGGCGCGGTCTGATGCCCTGGCAAGCTGAGATGGCGCTCGGGGTGGCGGAAATGGATGCCACCCACCGCGCTTTCGTCGAGCTGGCCGATGCCCTGCTGGTCGCCGACGATACGGCCTTCCCGGTGTTGTTCGCACAGCTGTGCGAACACACCCGGGAGCATTTCGAGAACGAGGGGCGGCTGATGAAGGCCTGCCGTTTTCCGGCGATCGGCGAGCACAACGGCGAACACCTGCGGGTGCTCGGCGAACTGGCGCATTTCGGGCGCAGCGTTGCGGCCGGCCGCTTGAAGCTGGCCCGCGACTACGCCCGCGCGCTGCCCGGCTGGTTTGACACCCATCTGGCAACCATGGATGCGGCGCTGGCGGCCCGTCTGAAAGCCATGGCCGACGGCTGATCCACTCATTCCAGGCGGCTCAAACGCTGTTTGACGCTCCGCCCGGCATGCTAAGCTCCGGAAAAAGGCAATTTCACATGCTGCGGGGGAGGGGTGGTGGCGAAAGGTGCATGGCGTTTTGGGACCTTGATTGTCTCGCTGCTCTTTCTCGGGCTGCTTGGCTGGGGAACCATCGATCTGCAACAGTCGCGCGAGCGGGAGTTGCACAACGCCGAACATCTCGGCGGAACCATGGCCAAGCTGCTCGAAGGGCATTTCCTCGGTACCGTCCGTCTGCTCGACGAGCAGCTTTCCGATTTCGCCCTGCGCTTCCAGCATGCCGTCGCCGAGCGGGCGCCGCGGCAGAACATCGAATCGGAGCTGCGCCGTTACGTCCGGCGTTTCCCGGAAGTGCACAGTTTCCGCATCGTCGACGCCCGGGGGGACTACGTTTACGACGCCAGCGGCGAACTGTCGGATGTGAACATCGGTGACCGGCCCTATTTCGTTCGTCTGCGTGACGACCGGGAAGCCGGCCTGGTCATTTCGCCACCGCTCGTTTCCCGGGTCACCGGCGACATGGTGATCGTCTTTGCCCGGCGCCTCGAGGACCGGCAGGGCAATTTCGCCGGCATCGTCTTTGCGACGCTGCGTGCCGACTATTACGAACGCTATTACCAGTCACTGGAGGTCGGGGCGCGCAGCATCGTCGCCTTGTGGAGCAGCGACATGATGCTGTTCGCCCGCTGGCCGTCACTGCCCGCCCAGCAGGGGAGGAGTCTGGAAAACAGCCCGATACCGGAACAACTGCAGGCCGGTGTGACGGGCGGCAGTTTCCGGCGTGTCGGGGCGCTCGATGGCGAAGCGCGGGTGTTCGTGTTCCGCAAGGTCAACGGGCTGCCCTTCGTGTTCACCGTCGGCTTTGCGGAACCGGAGATCCTCGCCGAATGGCAGCGGCGGGCGACGATCTATGCCGTACTCGGCCTGGTCCTGCTGGTGGCGCTGGTTGCCTTGCAGCGTTCCTGGGTCCGCGGCTACCGCGAGGCGGAAGCCCTGGCCGAGCGGATGAGCAGGGCCTTTGCCGAAAAAGCGCGGGAAGCCCGCGCCCTGCTCGATTCGATTCCCGATCCGGCCTGGCTGCTGGATAACGACGGGCGTTTCCTGTCGGTCAACGAGGCCTTCTGTCGTTACAAGAAGGCGCCGATGACCGAGATCGTCGGCCGTACGGTCGAGCAGCTCTTTCCGGCCGACGAGGCAAAACGCCTGCGTGAGGGCCAGCTCGAGGTCTATAGCAAGGGCGGTCCGGTGCGCCAGCTGGTCTGGCTGCAGTTGCAGGGGGGGCAACGGCCTTTCGAGTTCCTGCGCGTCCCGGTCTATGGCGATGCGGGCGAGGTGCGCGGGCTGGCCGGTGTCGCCTGGGACATGAGCGAACGCTACGAAGCCGAGGAGCGGCAGCGCCTGATCACGCACTTCTTCGATCACGCCAGCGATGCCGTGCTGATTCTCGACCGCGAACGCCGGGTGTTGACCATCAACCGGGCAGTGACGGCGATCAGCGGTTACGAACTGGCCGATCTCAAGGGGCGCCTGCCGCGTTTCATCGTCGAGGGCTTCGAGGAGCCGGCGACGCTGGCCAATCTTCTCGCCACGCTTGATGCGCAGGGACGCTGGCAGGGCGAACTCAAGGCGATGTGCAAGGATGGCAGCCTGCTGCCGATCGAGTGCCTGATCAACGCAATCCGCAACGATGGCGGCGAACTGGTCAACTGGTCGGTCTTCGTCACCGATCTCAGCGAGCGCAAGGCCGCCGAGGCGCGCATCGAATCGCTGACGCATTTCGACCAGCTGACGGCCCTGCCCAACCGCCAGGGGTTTTCCCGCCTGATCGGCGAATGGCTGGCTGAGGGACGCCAGGGCATGCTGTTGCTGGTTGACCTCGATGACCAGCTGAGCCGCATCAACGATGCTTTCGGACACGCCGCCGGCGATGCCGTGCTGCGTCGCATGGCCGTGCGGCTGAGCCGCTCGCTCGGCGACGGCGGCGCGCTCGGCCGGCTCGGCGGCGACCAGTTCGGCCTCCTGCTCGACCATGAGCAGGCCGGGGAAACGCCGGACGCCTTCATTCGCCGTCTGCTTGACAACCTCGCCCGGCCGGTCGCCATCGAAGGCAGCGACGTCGTGCTCAGCGCCTGCGCCGGCATCTGTCGTCTGGGCGCCGATGGCGACGGCGTCGAGGCCCTGCTGCGCAATGCCGATGCCGCCTTGCATCATGCCCGCGATTCCGGGCAGAACAGTTTCCGCTTCTTCTCTGCCGACATGAATTCCCGCATGGCCGAGCGCCTGCGTCTGGAAAGCGACCTGCGCGGTGCGCTGGCGCGCGGCGAACTGGAGTTGCACTACCAGCCGCAGGTCGACCTGCGCAACGGCGAGATCATCGGTTTCGAGAGCCTCCTGCGCTGGCGCCATCCCGAGCTCGGCATGGTCTCGCCGGCCCAGTTCATTCCGATCGCCGAGGAAAGCCGGCTGATCCTGCCGATCGGCGCCTGGGTCCTGGAGGAGGCCTGTCGGCAGAACAAGGCCTGGCAGGATGCCGGGATGCCGCCCAAGGTGGTGGCGGTCAACCTGTCGGCGGTGCAGTTCCACGGCACCGACGTCGTCGCCCTGGTGCGCGATGTCCTCGAGCGGACCGGCCTGCCGGCCCCCTATCTCGAACTGGAGATCACCGAAAGCGTCATCGTCGAGGATCCCGAACGTGTCGTGAAGCTGATGGAGGCGCTGAAGACGATCGGCGTCGGCATGTCGATCGACGATTTCGGGACCGGTTATTCCAGCCTTTCCTACCTGAAGCGCTTCCCGATCGACAAGATCAAGATCGACCGTGCCTTCGTCCGCGATCTCGAGCACAACACCAACGATGCGGCAATCGTCCGCATGGTCATCGGCATTGCGGCCGAACTCGAGCACAAGGTCATTGCCGAGGGGGTGGAGACCGAGGGGCAACTGGCTTTCCTGCGCCATCACGGCTGCGACGAGTACCAGGGCTTCTTCTGCAGCCCGGCCGTGCCGGCCGGCCAGATGCCCGGACTCGTCGCTGTCCGCCAGCGCTGATCGACACTCAGCGCTGGGTGCAGCCGGCCAGTTCGGTGACGTCGGCAGCCCGCCGATCCACTGCCTTGAGGATGAACAGCAGCAGGCTGCCGAGCACCATCACGCCGGCCGCCAGCCACAAGCCAGCTGCATAGTCGCCGGTGCGTCCGGCAGCCAGCCAGCCGGTCACTGCCGGGCCGATGATCTGCGCCGCGCCGTAGGCCAGCGTCATCTTGCCCATCATCTTGGCCGGGCGCGTCGGGTAGTAGCGGCCGGCCATGGTCAGGACCAGACTGACCATGCCGACGAAGGTGCCGCCGAAGAGCAGGGCGCCGAACAGCGTCGCGGCCAGGCCGCCGACCGCCACCGGCAGCGCGATGCCGACGATCTGCAGCAGCGCGGCGAGGATCAGCGCATTGAGGTCGCCGGTACGGCGGGCGATGAAATCCCAGACGATGCAGGCCGGCACGGCGCCGAGGCCGACCGCCAGGAAGGCCAGCGTGCCGTGGCCGGCCAGCCCGGGCAGGCGGTCGACGATAGCGACGAGGAAGGTGGCGCTGATCACGAAGCCGATGCCGGCGCAGAAATAGGCGGCCAGGAACAGGCGCATGAACAGCGGCGACGGCGGCTTGTCCTCCAGCTTCTGGCCGCTCCTGGTCAGGCCGCTGGTGTCCGGCGCCGGCAGCCAGCGCAGGGCCGGCACCAGCAGCAGGCAGCCGAGGGCGGACAAGGCGAACCACTGCTGCCGCCAGTCCAGCCACTGGCTCATCGCCGCCACCGCCAGCGAGCAGCCGGCAATGCCCAGGCCGATGCCGGCGAAGTGGATGCCCAGTTCGCTGCGGTGGTTGTGGCGGATCAGCCAGTGGAGGATCAGCCCGGTACCGAACAGCATCGCCGCGGCGCTGGCCAGACCGGCGACGAAGCGCGAGATGGCCCAGGCGGTGAAGTCGGTGGTCAGGCCCATCAGGATCGTGCTCAGCACGGCGACCACCATGCCGATGCGGTAGAGGCGGTCCTTCAGCACCAGATCGCTGATCGACGCGGCGAGCAGCGCGCCGCACAGGTAGCCGCCGTAGTTGATCGCCGCCAGCCAGCCGGCCTCGGCGATACCCAGCCCGGCCTGCTGCTGCATCAGCGGCAGCAGCGGCGTGTAACTGAAGCGGGCGACGCCGAGCGCCAGCAGCAGGCTGAAAATACCGGCGCCGAGTACCCGGATGCGTTCTCTCTGTTCGGCCATGGTTGTCTCCTGTTGTCGTTGTGGAGGCAACGATAAACGCGCTAAGCTATCTCAACAATTGATTTATCAAGAACGAATCGTTCTGTACTGGAGATATATATGGAGCTGATCGCGCTCAGAACCTTTCAGGCCGTGGTCGAGGAGGGCGGCATCCTGGCCGCCTCGCGCAAGCTGAACACGGTGCAGTCCAACGTCACCGGGCGCATCCAGAAGCTGGAGGAGGAACTCGGCACCGAACTGTTCTTCCGCAAGGGGCGCGGCCTGGAGCTGGCGCCGTCGGGGCGCGTGCTGCTCGACTACACGCGGCGCATGCTGATGCTTGAACGGCAGACGGCAGCTGCCGTGCGTCAGGCCGGCGAGAGTGTCGGCGAAGTCCGTATCGGCGCCATGGAGACCTTTGCCGCCCTGCACCTGCCGCGCGCCCTCAAGGCGCTGCGCACCAGCCATCCCGGCCTCGAGCTGCGGGTGTTCACCGATACCAGCGCCGCCCTGAGTGACAAGGTGCTGCACCACAAACTGGATTGCGCGCTGATTGCCGGCCCGGTGATGCATCCCGAACTGCAGTTCGCTGAATTGATCGTCGAGGAGCTGGTGCAGGTTCATGCCGCCGGCAGCAATCCCTTGTTGTTGCCGCTGATCCTGTTCCGCGAAGGCTGCGCCTACCGTACGCGGGCGCTTGCCTGGCAGCGCAGCCAGGGCCACGTGCAGGGCGAAGCCATGGAATTAGGCACCCTCGAAGGCATCCTCGGCTGCATCGCCGTCGGCCTCGGCTGGACGCTGATGCCGCGCCGTGTCGTCGAACAGTCGGTGCACGCCGCCGATCTGGTGATCGAAAGTGTACCGGCCGAAATCGGCCGCGTGCCGACCGGCATGATCAGCCGCCGCGATGCGCCGCCGCTGGTCGCATTGAATACGCTGGCGGCGGCACTGGCCGCACCTCCTGCGCAATAAGGGATCGCTAGTCGTCTGCCTGGGCAATCCCGACGGCGAAGCATTTCTGGATTCCCGCCTTTGCGGCGATGACCGGTAACCCTCAGCTGCTGAGGGCGATCAGCGCTTCGGCCTGTTTCTCGCAGCGCACCCGCGTCAGTTCATCGACGCCGCGCAGCCAGCGGCGGGGAATGTCGGCCAGGCCGTAACGGGCGCCAGCCAGCATGCCGGCGATGGCGCCGGTGGTATCGGCATCGCCGCCGCGATTGACGACGTCGATCAGGCAGTCCTCGAAACTCTCGGTGGCGAAGAAGGACTGGAACACCGCCTGCAGCGTCTCGACGACGAAGCCGCTCGGGTTCTCGCGCGGTTTCTGGTCCCAGGCGAAAACCGGAAAGCGTTCGACCAGCGGGATGACCCGTTCGGCTTCGACCGTCAGCGCATCCTTGCCGGCGAGGAAATCCTGAACCATGAAGATCAGCGTTTCGCAGGCTGCATCGGACAAGGCATTGTTGTGCGTGACGTGGGCCTGGGCGCGACTGGCGGCTGCGGTTGCGTCCGGCGGCTGGCCATGGCAGGCGAGGGCGACCGGCAGCACGCGCATGGCAGCGCCATTGCCGGCGTCGTGTTCGGAGGCTGGCGCTTCCGGCTGGCCGGTCTTGCGGAAGGTGACCAGATTGCGGCGGACGGTGTTGCCGATGTCGACCGGCTTGCCGCGCATCCAGGCGTCGAAGGCCTCGGCCGCGGCCTGCGCATCGACATGGCCACGGGCGAGAATGGCTTCACCGAGGGCCAGGGCCATCGTCGTGTCGTCGGTCACCTGGCCGGCCTTCAGGCGCAGCCAGCCGCCGCCGCTGATCTCGGTGTGCGTGCCGTACTGGGCGCGGATTTCGCGCGGCGTCATGAATTCCACGGTGGCGCCCAAGGCGTCGCCAATGGCCAGCCCGACGTAGGCAGCGACGGCGCGCTCGGCCAGCGGCGAGCGTTCCGCCGGCGGGCGGTGGCGGATCGGTGCCGTACGGGCGATCAGTTCTCCGGACCAAAACATTTTGTGTAATCCGCGCAAACGCCGCAGGAGGGGGCCGGGCAGACATAGATCCCTTCGCGCGAGCAAAACTGTCGATAGAGGAATTTCTTCCACTTCATGTCGCCGCTGTTCTGGGCAGCGAGGTGTGGGAAAGCGACCTGCATCAGCCGGCTCAGTTCGCTACGGCTGGCCAGGCCCAGATCCTGCCACAGATGGTCGGAGCCGGCGCAGGCCGTGGCGACGATGGTGGCGATGCAGATTTCCGCGTTGCTGAGGCCGGCCCGGTGATCGAGCAGCAACTTCTGCAGGTCGTCGAGTTCGGGGATCGGTTGGGCAGCGCGCCGGGTCGGGGCGAGGCAGGCGCCGGGGAAATAGGTGGCCAGCAGTTCGGCAAAGGCCGTCGGCCCCAGGCCGAGATCGGCAGGCAGACAGCCATCGCCGCCTGCCTGTCCGGCGAGAATGCTGGCCAGCAATGGACGGTTGGGATCGCTGGCTGCCGCGCCACTTGCCGGCAAGGCCAGCAATTCGGCGAAGAGCACGCTGCGCAGGGGCAGGCGATCGGGGCCGTTCATCGCGCCAGCTCCGGCTTACTTGCTCGGGTATTCGACGAGGATGTCCTCGTCGCGGATGATCATCTGGCAGGCCAGGCGCCACTGCGTCGGCGGGATATCGTCGACGTACATCTTTTCGACCTCGGCCTTGGTGATGTGGCCGAGTTCGAGCAGTGCGGCGACTTCGCGCGGATTGAGCGGGCCGCCCATCGGCCGGCGCTTGCCGTCGATGGATGAGACCTTGACCAGACAGGTGCCGCAGTTGCCTTCCTGGCAGCCGAAGTCGATCGGGATGTGGTGTTCCTTGGCCAGGGCCAGGATGGTCTGCGTGTGGCTGCCGGCGACTGCGTAGACGGTCTTGTCCTTGTGCATCGGGCTGCTGAAGGTGATGAGTGCCATTTTGTGCTTCTCCGAAAGAGCGGGTTGATTTGAGTTTTCTCTGCTGTGGTTGGGTGACTGCTTTTAGTCTTGTTCGTTACGCTTGCCGTCATTCCTGCGGCGATGGGAATCCAGGCGGTGCGGACTCCCGGGCCGGCCGGGCCTGACGGGGGCGGATTCAGGCAGGTTTGACGACGATCTCCCCGCCGATGATCTGTGCCTGGCAGGCCAGGCGGTGGCCGCGCGGGGCCATGTTGTCCTTGAGCACCTGATCTTCCAGCACCGAAGGGGCGGCGAGGTTTTCGCCGCCGGAGATGACCTTGGTCAGGCAGGTGCAGCATTCGCCTTCACGGCAGCCGTAGGTGATGCCGGCGCCGACTTTTTCCGAGACCTCGATGAGCCGGGTGCCGGCAGGCACGGTGACCGAGACACCGATGTCCTGAAAGGTGACTTTTGCTTTGGGCATGTTGCTTATTCCCCTTGTGGTTAGGCGAGCGCCGCCAGATCGATTTCGCGGTGTTCGAGGCGGCCGGTCAGGTGACGGGCCAGTTGTTCGCCGAGGCTGCGGCAGGCTTCCAGTTCGCTGGCGTCCGGGACCAGCTTGATGCGCAGGCCCTCGACCGGCACGCGCAGCTTGAGGCCGCGCAGGCGATCCTCGATCAGCCGCACCGCTTCGCCGCTCCAGCCGTAGGAGCCGAAAGCGGCGCCCAGCTTGCCCTTGACGTTGACCGTGGTCAGCGAGGAAAGCAGGTCCCAGATCGGCTTGACCGCGTCGGCGTTGATCGTCGGGCTGCCGAAGGCCAGGCCGTCGGCTTCCTCGACGAGATCGGTGAAGATGCCGCCTTCGCCGCCCTCCAGGTCATACAGCGAAACGCGCACACCGCCGATGGATTCGGCACCGGCAGCGAGCGCCTCGGCCATGCGCCGGGTGTTGCCGTAGGCGGAGATGTAGAAGACGACCAGCGTCTTCTCGCTTTTCGCCTCGTTGAACAGGCGCGGCGTGGCCAGCTCGCGGTAGCGGTGCACGTAGTCGCGTGGCTGGTGGCGCAGGATGGGACCGTGCGCCGGGGCGATCAGGTTGATGACCAGCGGTTCGATCAGGGCGATGGCATCGAGTACGTACTCGCGAAACGGCCGCATGATGTGGGCGTAGTAGTACTCGAAGGAAAAGCGGAAGTCGCCGACGGTGTCGTTGAACAGCCGGGCATCGCAGAAATGGCAGCCGAAGACGTCGCCGGTGAACAGCAGGCCGTCCTCGACCAGATAGGTGCATTGCGTGTCCGGCCAGTGCAGGTAGGGCGTGTGCAGGAAACGCAGCGTGCGGCCGCCGAGATCGACCTCGTCGTCGGTGGTCACCGGGATGTACTCGGGCGGCTTCTCGCCGGACGGCTTCAACAGCGCCTTCAGCATCATCTGGGCGCGTGACGACAGATAGACCCTGGCCTGTGGCGCACGCTTCAGCAACTCGGGCAGGGCGCCGCTGTGGTCCGGCTCCAGATGGTTGAGGACGATGGTGGTGATTTCCTCGTACTGCGCCACCGATTCCAGGCGGCGGAAGAAATCGTCGGCGAAGTTCTCCTTGACCGTGTCGATGACCGCCACGCCGTTGCTGCCGCGCACCACGTAGGAGTTGTACGAGGTGCCGTTGGCGGTCTTCAGGATGATGTCGAAGGAACGCAGATGCGGGTCGAGGGCGCCCACCCAATGGACGCCCGGTGCGATCTCGACCGCCCGGTCAGTGAGTCCCGCAGCGATCGGCATGCTCTTCTTCCTCGTGCGCATGGCTGCCGCAACTGCCATGCCCCTCCGGGCCGTGCACGCAGGCCTCGATATTGCCTTCCGGCAGTTCGACGCCATTGAGACCGATCCAGGCATCGACTGTCGCCGTGTCGAAACCGACCATGCGTGCCTCACCGACTTCCATCAGCGGGCGGCGGATGAGCAGCGGATTTTCCAGCAACAGGTTGAGGGCGTGCTCGAAACCGATGTTCTCGGGGACGATCTCGCCCGACTTCACTGCCGGTGCGGCGCGGTTGAACCACTCGGCAACGGGCAGCCTGCCGACGAACTGCAGCAGCCGTTCGGCGGTCCAGGGCTCGCTTTTCAGGCTCTTCGCCTGGACGGTGTGGCCGGCGGCGGCGAGCAGGGTTTTCTGGCGGAGGTTGCCTTTGCAGCCGGGTTTTTCGTAGAAGGTGATGGTGGCCATTTGGTTTTATTCGGGTTTGTAAGGTTGCTGAAGCGCTGGTTTCCGCGCCTGACGCGCGGGCGTACTTTCTTCTTGTCTCGCCAAGAAGAAAGTAGCCAAAGAAGAAGGCGACCCTGGGTCGGCGCCCGCTGCGCGGGTCCCTTGCGCTACTCGGGTGTTCGGGCGGC
>WBUO01000124.1 GCA_008933675.1 Dechloromonas sp. | reverse complement strand
CGGGGGCAGCATGCAGGACCTGGCTGCGCGCCTGATCGAGTTGCGGCCGACCATGAGCGCGGCCGAGCTGGCGGCGCTGCTGGGCGATGCGCTGACCACGGCCAACCTGCAGGGCCGCGCCGAGCTGCTGGACGGGGTCTGATCGCCATGGCGACGGTATCGGCGCTCAGCCTGCCCATGCGCGAGGCGAGCGACTATTTTGCCCGCAAGGTCCGCCTGCCGACGCGGGCCTATACTGATATCGCGGACGGCCAGCACGCCGCCGCCTTCGTCGTCGCTGGGGCGGCGCGTGATTCGCTGTTGTCGTCGCTGCAGGCGGCAATTCAGAAGGCGATCGACCAGGGCACGGGGCTGGACGAGTTTCGCCGGGATTTCCGGCAGATCGTCACTGCCGAGGGCTGGTCGTACAACGGCGGCGAAGGGTGGCGCACCCGCACGATCTTCGAAACCAATTTGCGGAGCGCCTACAGCGCCGGCAAATGGGCGCAGGCGATGGCCACCAAGGCCACCAGGCCGTGGTTGCGTTACACCGCGGTCATGGACGAGGCCACCAGGCCGGAACATCGCGCTTGGCATGGCACCATCCTGCGGTGGGACGATCCCTGGTGGCGGACCCACATGCCGCCCTGTGGCTGGGGGTGCCGCTGCACCATCCAGTCGCTGTCGGATCGGGATCTGAAGCGGTTCGGTTGGCGGCCGTCCGAACAGGCCCCGCCGATCGTCTGGGAGGATCGCACGATCCGCACGCCGGACGGGGATGTCACGGTCAAGGTGCCTCAGGGCATCGACTACGGCTTCGCCCACAACCCCGGCGCTGGCGCGTTCGGCCACGGTGCCGAAACCGCGGCCATGGAACGACATGGCGCCTGGGAACCGCTGATGGCGCCCGGCGCGCCCGAGGTCGCCAAGCCGGATATCCCCGTCGACCCGCCGCGCGCCGGCCTGGGGCCGCGCGCGACGCCCGGCGATGCCGACGACTTGCGCGCCGTGCTGCGTGCGGCCCTGGGCGGCGAGGATCAGGCGATCCTGACCGATCCTGTCGGTGACCAGGTGCTGATCGGCCAGGCGATCGTTGATCACATGCTCGAACAGTCGCGGCGGCAGGACGGCCGCGAAGCGTTTTTCCCGCTGCTGCCCGAACTGATCGAAGATCCGGCCGAGATCTGGATGGGCTTCGCGCAGAACAGCGTGACCGGCCGGGTCGCCCTGCGCCGGCGCTACATCAAGGCCGTCGACATAGGCCGCGGCATGCGGCTGGGCCTGGTCGCCGACCAGGACGATGGCTGGTGGTCGGGCCTGACCACATTCCGCGGCCGGTTGAGCGGGCAGGACGCCCTGCGAAGCGGATATCTGGTCTATCGCCGGTGATGCTGGGGAGGGAAGCTCTGCGGCCCCCTTACCGGACCGCGGCGCCCGGCGATCACCTATCGGGGGTAGGGCCCAGGTGACGCCTGCAACCCTCAAAATAGGGCACCAGGCCCCCGCCGTCCAGCCCGCCCGAAATTCAGGCCCGTAGAAGCCCCTGGGGCGCTTCCGGCCGTCTCCATGCGGGATTTTGCCCCTTGGGCCTTCCCTGAGAGTTTGTGGCGGTTTGTAGGGGTGTTGGATCGTAGTCCGGGGGCGCGGGGGACGATCGGCCGTAGATGTCGGTGCCGGACATGCCCCTGTCCTGGGACAGGCTGATGCGGGATCAGGCGCGCGGGTAGGGTCGCACCAACGCCGCCCCCAAGCAAGGGGCCGGCGGATGGAGCCACCGCCTGATGCCCGAAATCGAGATCTTCCGCGCCGGCCGTCACACACCCATGCAGGGGCCGCCGCTGACCTTCAGCGAGGCCGACATTTCGGCCATCGCCGCGCGCTATGACGCCGGCCTGTCGGAAGCCCCGGCCGTGATCGGCCATCCGACGCACGACGGCCCCGCCTATGGCTGGGTCAAGGGGCTGCGGGCCGACCGCGGGCGGCTGTTCGCCCAGGTCGACCAGGTCGAGCCCCAGTTTGCCGAAATGGTGCGCAAGGGCCGCTTCAAGCATGTGTCGGCCAGCTTCTACCCGCCGACCAGCACCGCCAACCCGAAACCCGGCGCCTACTACCTGCGCCATGTCGGTTTCCTCGGCGCGATGCCGCCGGCGGTCAAGGGCCTGGCGCCCGTCGCCTTCGCCGGCGCTGAGGCCGACGCCGTCAGTTTCGCCAGCGGCTTTGAGTTCGGCACCATCGCCCGCCTGCTGCGCGGCATCCGCGAGATGCTGATCACCAAGGCCGGCGATGATCCCGACGCGCTCACTCAGGTGAACACGGCCCTGCCGGCGTGGGAGATCGACGCCATTCAGGACGCCGGCGCGCGTGAGCAGGCGAACACCCCTTCCTTCATCGAACCGGAGCCCGACGACATGTCGCAACAGCAGCTCGCGGACCTGGCCGCGCGCGAGGACCAGTTGAAAGCCGAACGCGAGGCGTTCGAAGCCCAACGCGTCGCCTTCGCCGAGCAGGGACGCGCCAACCGCGTGGCCGCGCGCGCCCTGTTCATCAACGGCAATCTCGACCGCCTGGCCGGGCTGCAGGACGCCGCCGCCACGTTCCTCGAATTCTGCGAAGGCGACGGCGCGACGGCCGTCTCGTTCGGCGAGGGCGACCAGGCCAAGACGATGACGCCGGCCGAGTGGTTCAAGACGGTGATCGTCCCGCGCCTGGTGCTGGCCGTCGATTTCTCGGAACGCACCGCCGAACCGTCCGCCGGCGTCGACCTGGACAACCCCGCGGCCGTGGCGGTGGCCGCGCAGAAGTATCAGTTCGCCGAAGCCCAGAAGGGTCATTCGGTCGACATCGCCACCGCCGTCCGCCACGTCAAGGGAGCCTGACCGAGATGCGCAATCCCGGCCTCATCAAGAACTTCATCGCCGGCGGCGCCATTGCGGCGTACCGCATCGGCAAGTTCGGCGCGTCCGACAACACCGCCCTGCAGGCGTCGGCCGCGACCGATGCCCTTATCGGCGTCTGCATCCAGCCCGGCGGCGCCGGGCAGGGGGACCGCGTCGATTTCGTCCTGTCCGGCGTGGCCGAGGTCGAGTTCGGCGACGACATCACCCGCGGCGCGCTGCTGACATCGGATGCCGATGGCAAGGCGGTGGCCGTGATCCGTCACACCCACACCGAAAACACCGCTGGCGCCTATGCCCAGAACGCCACCACCGGCGCGGCGACGGCCGGCCGCGTGATCGGCGTGGCCATGTGCAGCGGTGCCGCCGGCGATATCGGGTCGGTCCACATCCTGCCGTCCTTCGCCTGATCCCTAAGCCCCGGAGCCCCTTATGAGCAAAGCCCCGTTTCCGATCGACCCGCATCTGACGGCGATCGCCATCGGCTACACCAACGCGGCGCTGATCGCCGACCAGGTGTTGCCGCGCCTGCCGGTCGGCAAGGCGGAATTCAAGTACTGGTCCTTCCCGGTCGCCGAAGCCTTCACCGTGCCCGACACCCTGATCGGCCGGCGCAGCAAACCGAACGAAGTCGAATTCTCAGCTGTCGAGGCCACTGCCAGCACCGAGGATTACGGCCTGGACGACGTGGTGCCCCAGTCGGACATCGACAACGCGCCGCCGAACTATTCGCCGCTCGACCGCGCGACCATGGGCGTCACGGACCTGGTGCTGCTGGATCGCGAAATCCGCGTGGCGAACAAGGTGTTCAACGCCGCGTCCTATCCGGCTGCGAACAAGACGACGCTGTCGGGCACCAGCCAGTGGTCCCACGCGGACAGCAACCCGATCTCGGCGATCCTGACGGGCATGGACGCCGCCCTGACCCGGCCCAACGTGCTGCTGTTCGGTCAGGGTGCGTGGACGATCTTCCGGCAGAACCCCAAGATCGTTTCGGCTTGCCTGGGCAACTCGGGCGATAAGGGCATCGCCACCCGCCAGCAGGTTGCCGAGCTATTCGAGGTCGAGGAAGTCATCGTCGGCGCCGCGCGCGTCAACACCGCCCGCAAGGGTCAGGCCGCGTCCTTTACGCGGACCTGGGGCAAGCACTGCCTGGCCTTCCATCGTGATCAGCTCGCCTCGGCCGCCAGCCCCCGCCCGACCTTCGGCGCCACGTTCCAGTTCGGCACCCGCGTTTCGGGCTCGACCCCCGAACCGAACGTCGGTCTGCGGGGCGGCCAGCGCGTGCGCGCCGGCGAAAGCGTCAAGGAACTGCTGCTGGCCACCCAGGCGGCGTTCTTCTGGGAGAACGCGGTCGGATGAGCACGGACAAGCCGAACCTGGTGGCGATCCGCGCCCTGTCGCCGATCGACCATGACAACCAGCCGATCCCCGAAGGCGGCGAGGCCGAGATCGACGAAACCGCCGCCAAGGTGCTCGTCGATCTCGGCCGGGCCGAATACGTCGACGCCGCCCAGGCGGGCGCCCCCAAGAGGGGCAAGGGCAAGTAACGACAGGCGGGGCGGTGCCGCCGCCCCGCAACCTTTCGAGGATCGCACGAAGTGACCTACGCGACGCAAGCCGACCTTGAAGCCGTCTTCGGCATCGAAGACCTGATCGAGTTGACCGACCAGAACCGGCCGCAAGTGGCGATCGACGCCGGCCGGGTCGCGGTCGCGTTGCGTGACGCCTCGGGCAAGATCAACGCCTATCTCGCAGCCCGCTACCAGATTCCGCTGACGCCGGTGCCCGAGGCGATCAACCGGACCTGCGTCGAAATCGCCTGGTACTACCTGCACGCCAGTTCGATGGGTGGCGAAGTCCAGCGCCGCTATGACCGTGCCATCAAGTTCCTTGAGGCCGTGGCCTCGGGCACGGCGACCCTGACGGACGTCGGGGCGCCCGCCTCGGGCGGTGGCGGCGAAGTGCTGATCGACGCGGCCCCGGCCGTGTTCGACGCCGACAGCCTGGCGGGGTTCTGAGATGGCTGGCGCCAGCCTGATCGTCGACGATGCCGAAGTGCTGGCCGCCTTCGAATGGGCGCGAAACAGCCTGAGCAATCTGCAGCCCCTGCTGTCCGATGTGGGGGACAGCCTTGTTGCTTCGACGAAGCAGCGGTTCGCCACCGGCAAAGGCCCGAACAACGTGCCCTGGAAGGCTCTGCGACCCCGCACGATCAAGGCCAAGGGAGGCAAGACGCTGATCCTGGTCGACAGGAACATCCTGTTTTCGTCGATCACCTACCGCGCGACGGCCAACGAGGTCGAAGTCGGCACCAACGTTCAGTATGCGGCTATCCACCAGTTCGGCGGCGAAATCCAGATCGCCGCGCGCAGTCAGAAGGCGCGGCGGCGCACCGAGACCAGCACCCGCAAGAACGCGGATGGAACCGAGACGGTCTATCGCAAAGGGCGCTTTGTGAAGCTGCAGCGGAAAAAGGCGGGCGACTTCAAGACGGTGCGCGGCACCGAGGTCGGGAATATCGAGATCGGCGCACACACGATCAGCATCCCGGCCCGGCCGTTCCTCGGCATCGACGAGGCGGACAAGACAACCATCGTCGACGCCGTCGAAGCCAACATCCTCGCCCTGTTCGGAGGCCCGTGATGATCGAGCTAGCGATTGAACGCCTGCGCCAGGTCAACCAGATCGACGGCATCTTCGCTGCTGTCGCGGGCGCGGCCGAGTTTGCCGAAGTGTCGGGCGACAAGCCGCCGACCAAGTTCCCGGCGCTCTATGTCGTTCCGCTGGGAGAGGACGTTGTCAGCGCCGATCACCCCAATTGGTCGGAGGACATCGTCACCATCCAATTCGCCACCGTTCTCGTGGTGCAGCAGAAGAGCGACCCGCGGGGCGGCGCGGCGGTGCTGGCCATCAAGGCGCCGCGCGCCATGACGCGCAAGGCCCTGGCCGGCTTCCTGCCGACCGACGCCGACGAAGCCATCCGCTACGCCGGCGGGCGCCTGATGGCGTTCGAAGACGGGCGCATGTGGTGGCAAGACAACTGGGCCGTCGTGGTGCGGCTCCCTACCGAACAGGAGACGTGAAGATGCCGCATGAAAGCGGATCGTTTGTGCGCGACCCGGTCACGGGTGCGCTGAAGCGCCAGGAAGGCCAGACGCCGGCGCGCCGGCTGTCGATCGCCGAACGGCGCGACCGGGAGACGGCCGCCGCCACGGCGCAGAGCCTGGCCGACCAGGCGCGGGCCATGGTGGGCGAACGTGCCCCCGAGCTGCTCGAACCCCCGGCGACCCCTGCCACCCCACGCCAGGGCCGCCCGCGCGCCACCGGCACCACCCAGAACAAGGATTAAGCCATGGCCGACATGGAATTCCGCCGCGAACGCCTGCGCCTGGTCGCCGGCAAGCTCGAAACCGTCTACGGCGAGGATGCCGAACCGACCAGCGCCAATTCGGTCGTGGTGACCGAGGTCGACTATGTGCGCGAACCTGAAGAGGTGCGGCGCACGATCCTGCTGCCCACGCTGGGCGCCCAGCCCGTCGAGCTGGTCGGCCGCAAGGTCACGCTCACGATGAAGTGGGAGCTGCAGGGCGCGGGCACGCCGGGCACCGCGCCGAAGTGGGGGCCGCTGGTCCGCGCCTGCTGCCATGCCGAAATCATCCAGGCGGCCGGCTCGACCCAGGCGTCGCCGCCCACGCCGATCGACACGCCGACCGGGGCCTTCACCTACGTCGCCGCCGGCGTCTACGCCGGCACCACGGACCGGGTCGTGACGCTGGTCTGCACCAAGGCGGGTGACACGGGCGTCGCCGAATTCACCGTTTCCGCGCCGGCGATCGACGGGGTTGCGGCCTACCAGGCGCTTGCCCAGGTGATGACGTCGGCCACCCCGTTCCCGCTGTGCAACGCGGCCACGATCACGCCGACCGTCACCACCCCGTTCGTGCTGGGCGACACCTTCACCATCGCCCTCGGCGCGCCCCATGTCGATTACCTGCCGTATTCGGGGCAGGACACCGAAAGCATGTCGTTCCGCTACAACGTGGACGGCACCTTGCATATCGCCGTGGGCGGGCTGGGCGAGGTCGAATTCGACTTCTCGGGCCGCATCCCCATGGCGTCGGCGACCTTCACGGCGATGGAGCTGGTCGACCCCGACGATGCGGTGATCGGCACCTTGAACAAGGCGGGCTGGCTGCGTCCGACGCCGATCACCAAGGCGACCACGCCGGCGTTCACCATCAATGCCGTCGACCTGGTCATGAACTCGCTGAAGGTCAAGGCCGGCAACGAGATCGTCTACGGCACCCAGGTCAACTATGAGGCCGTCGAACGGCTGGACCGCATCAGCACCTACGAACTGAACGTCCGCGCCACCAACCTGGACTATTTCAACCCGTGGGCCCTGGCTGGCGCTGATCCGGGCCAGGCGATCTATCTGCGGCACGGCATCGCCCCCGGCAAGATCGTCGAACTGTCGCTGCCGTCCGCCCAGTTCGGCACCCTGCGATATTCGGCCGAACAGAAGCGCATGAACTGGCAGATCAACGGCCAGGCGCTGCCGGTCAACGGCGACGACGAATATCGCATCCGCGTCCGCTGAACCCCTCCCAACGACCTTTCCAGCCGCTTTCAAAGGAGCATTGAAACCATGTCGAACGAAAAGCCCGTCTTTGTCCTGGGCGCCGAAGACACCTTCACCGCCATCGCCCGCGCCATGCGTCCCAACGACGACGACGGCTTCGACATCATTCCGGTGAAGTGCCGCTTCCGCGCCCTCGGCCGCAAGCGTCAAAACGAGTTGGCCAGCAGCCTGGACGGCGATCACAACGTTCTGGAGGCCGCGCTGATCTCGGCGTCGGTCACCACGATGCAGGACAAGGACGGCAACCCGGTCGAATGGGGCCCGGCCGTGCGTGATGACATGCTCGACCGGCAGTATTTCAAGGCCGCGATCCTGCAGGTCTATCTCGACCGCATGAACGGCACGAAACGGGGAAACTGATAGGGGCCTGCCGTGCCTGGATCGGCAGAGCCCCGGCCGACCAGGCACCCCTGCCCCCGGACGAGGAAGCCGCGCTTGCCGCTTCGTTGGGGATTGCCCCCGACGATGAGCCCCGCCCGGCCGGGGCGGCCGAACCGTCCGACGACGACGTCTCCTTCCTGAACGATGAAGGGCTGTTCGAAGTCTGGCCGTCGCATTGGAGCAGCCTGCGCCTGTTCACCGGCTGCGCCACCCAATGGGACCACGCCGGCGCGGACGGCGACAAGACCGGCCTGCGCTATGACCGATTGGAACTCGTCGCCCGCATGATGCGCATCGAATTCACCCCGGAGATCTTCGACGACATCCAGGTGCTTGAGGCCGAGGCGCTGACCATTTGGGCCGAAGAGCGCGCCGCGCGCCTGGCCCGTATCGAAGACGAGATGAGGCGCGGCAAATGAGCGGCACCAATCTCGCCGTCGCCATCAAGATCACCGCCGACGCAGGTCAGGGCGTTGCCGGATTTGAGCAGACCGCCACGGCGGCCAAGCAGCTGAAGGCAGAGGCGACCCAGGCGGCGGCGGCCATTACCAGCCAGGTGGCCGCGGTCGGAGCGGCGGCGAGCCAGGTGGCGTCGGCCGCGAACACGACCGCCGCCGCCGTGTCCAACCAGGTGGCGGCTGTCGACGCCGCATCAACCCGCGTAAAGCAGGCCGCGAACGACCAGGCCGCGCAGGTCAAGGCCAGCGGCCAGGCGATCACCAACACGTTCGCGTCCATCGGCCAGGCTGTCGAACGGGTCGCGAACGACTACAACCAGGTCGCCGCGTCGCTGGACCCGGTGCTGGCCCGGTCGCAGGCGCTGGCCCGGATCGAACAGACGCTGACCGCCGCGGTCAACGCCGGCGCAACGTCGATCGAAGAAAAGAACCGCGTGCTGGCCCTGGCCAAGGCGCGTCTAGACGATGCGACCATCGCCCAGGTGGCCATGGCCGAACGGGCGCGTGCCCTGCGCGCTGAAATCGACCCCCTCGGCGAGGCCCAGCAGGTCTATGCCAAGAAGGTCGAAGAGGCCAACCGGCTGGTCGCCGCCGGCGCGCTGAACGATAACGAAGCCCTGGCAGTCAAGGCCAGAGCCCGCCGCGCGCTGGATGACTATCGCGGCGCGGTCGAGCGCCAGGGCAAGGCGGCGACCGAGGGGAGCTATCGCAACAAGCAGTTGGCGCTGCAGCTTTCCGACACGTTCCAAACCCTCGCCTTGGGCATGCCGATCCAGCAGGTGCTGCTGCAGCAAGGCCCGCAGATCATGGATCTGTATGGCGGCATGGGCGTGGCCCTCAAGGCGCTGGTGTCGCCGATCGGCCTGGCCGTCGCCGGCCTGGTCGGCCTGGGCGCCGCCGGCGCCGTGCTGGTCGGGCGGCTGGAAGGGTCGGAGCGTGCCCTGAACGCCGCCCAGGTCGGCCTGCTGGCCACCGGCCGCTCGGCCGAACTGAGCCGCGGGCAGTTGCAGACGCTGACCGACAGTTTCGCGCGCCTACCGGGCGCATCGCGCGCCGGCGCGGAAGAGGCCGCCGCCGCCCTGTCGCGCATGCGCCAGGTGTCCACCGAAATGTTCGGGGACATCGGGGCCGCCGCCAGCAAGTTCATGGTGCTGACCGGGGAGGATTTCCCGGCCGCGACCGCCAGCCTGGCCGAGCTGCTGAAGGCGCCGACCGAAGGCGCCAAGAAATTCGCCGACACCTGGGGCGGGCTGTCCGTCGCCCAGCTCGACGCGATTGAGAGCATGGAGCGATCGGGCAACCGGCTGGGCGCCCAGCGCGAACTGTTCGGTGCGATCCAGGGCCGGCTGCAGGATCTGGCCAAGGTCGGCAAGACCGAGATCCAGCAAGCCGCCGACACGATGGGCAAGTCGTGGGATGACATGCTCACCAGCCTGTCGCGGACCGGTCCGATCAACGCCGCGCGCGAGGCGCTGATCGGCCTGTTCAAGGGTGTTGCGGCGGCGGCGAGCGAGACATCGCTTGACGACCAGATCGCCGAACTGGACCGCTTCCTGGCCAAGCCTCCCGAACTCGGCATGAGCGCCGACGGGAAGATGATGTACGACCGCGGCCGGGCCGACTATGTCGAAGCCCGCCGGCGTCGTGACCAGTTGGACCTGCAGCGCCAGGCCCGCGATGCCGCGGGCTTCGACGAGGCCACGGCGTTTTCCTTCACGCCCCGCGAGGGCGCGAACGACAACGCCTTGCCCGACATCGGCAAGGTCCGCGAACTGATCGGCAGCTATGACGATCTGACCACCCGCCGCAAGGCGCTGATGGACCAGATGAGGCTGCTGTCGCGCGCCGCGGGACAGGAAGGCGTCGACCAGGATGCGCTGTCGCGCGCGGTCCAGAACCTTTACGGCCAGTATGAGGCACTGAAGGACCCGGTCGACAAGGCGCGCGACGCCCTGACCGATGAGCAGCGGGTTGCCGCCGCGTCGATCGGCACGCGCCAGGTGCTGCAGGCGCAGTTGCAGGCCGAGCGCCAGGCCCTGGATACCGGCCAGCCGGCCTGGAAGGCGCGCGAGCTGGGCCAGATCGCCGCCGCCCAGGCCGCCGCCCAGTTGTCGACCGCCGCCCGCGACCAGGTGACGCTGACGGATGCCGAGGCGCGCGGCGCGCTGACGGTCGCTGAAGCCTACGGCCAGAGTGCGCGGGCGGCGCACCAGGCCGCCATTGCCGAGGAAGCGCGGCAGGAAGCGGTCAAGAGCGCGTTCGTCGACGAACAGGCCCTGAAACAGGTGCTGACCGATCGGGCGGCGGCGCAAGCCACGCTCGACGGGTCCAAGGCCGTTGCCGAGCTGCGGGAGCGTGTAGCGGCGACCGAACGCCTGGCCGAGGCCGAGCAGGCCGGCGCGGCGGCCATCAATGAGGCGGCGATCGCCAACGAAGTCGCGGCCTATGCACTGCAGTTGCGGGCGACCGAGACCGATGCGACCCGCGCCGCCAATGACAAGCTGATTGCCAGCTATGAACAGTTGGTCCGGCGCCAGGATGCGGCCGGCCGATCGACGGCCAACACGCAGGCCCTGCGCGCCCGCCAGGATCAGATCGAACTGGCCGAGGCGGAATTGCGCCTGGTCGGCGCCCTGCCGGCCGAGCATGACCGCCAGATCGAACGCCTGCGGACCATTCAGGATCTGCGCCGGCGCGGTATCGACCTGACCAGCGAACAGGCCCAGGCCGAGCTGCGCCAGACCGACCAGTTGTCGCAGATCCAGGCGCAGATCCAGCAGGCCCGCAACGCGGCGGCCGAAACCAACAGGATCTGGGACCAGGCAGCCGGCAACATCCAGGACGCGCTGTCCGACGCCTTCAACAGCGCGATGGATCGCAGCAAGCAGGGCGGTTTCGACGCCGCCCAGACCTTGCTGCGGATATTCCGGTCCGTGGCGGCCGAGATCACCGCGGCCATGGTGATCAAGCCGGCAATCGGGTCGGTGGCGGGCCTGCTGGGCGCGCCGCAATCGTGGCTCGCGGAACGCGGCTATGGCCAGGTCGCCGGCGCGGCCAGCAACATCCCGCAAACGGCGATGTCGTGGCTCAACCCCTTCGGGAGCAACCCGTTTGGGATCGCCGGCGGTTTTGGCAACATTCTGCAGCCCGGCGCGGGCTGGCTCGGATCGGCCCTGCCCAGCGTGTTCGGCGCGGGTTTCGCCCCCGTCTTGGGCCTTGAAGCCGGCGCCGCAAGCATGGGCG
>WBUO01000123.1 GCA_008933675.1 Dechloromonas sp. | reverse complement strand
GGCTACTAGATCGCCACGCATCAGCCAGTCCACGGCAGCGCCATCCACCCCACCATCCGCCACATAGCTAGCTTTGAGTGCGAGCGGCAGGTTCAATCCTTGCACGAGCGCCACCCATTCGCGCGCATTTATGCCCTTGAAGTAGGTTGGCTCAAATGCGCGGTGGACTTGGGCGACCGGGCAATATGTACGGCGGCTCATGTTGTGCAAAGCCGACGCCCTGAAAACATTCAGGATCACCGCCAACATCGCAAAAACGTGAACCCCACAGGCGCCATCGAGCATCGACTGCTGCATGAAACAGGGCATGGGCTCCTGCCGCTTCTGCTGTACCGTGAGCACAGCGCCGGGTTGCAGCGCCGCATGAACTCGCTGGAACGTGTAGGACGGCGCGGAGCGCTTCGAGGAAACAGCTTTGATCATGGTGAAAGACTTTCAGAAAACAAGGGACGTGCGTAGTCCTCCGCAGATGAGTACCGGATAGAAAAACGCGGGAGAAGGAAATCAGCGCGGCCGCAGAACAGCAGCCGACAAGGGGCTGGGCCTCAGCAAGAGCCCGACAACGAAATGCGCGCTTTGCACAGCGCCATCAACAGATCGGCTTCCGAGGCATAGGGCTGCTCGATCCATTCAACAAACTGCTCGAAGGCCAGCAGCCAGCCGCTGAGCACCGGCATCGCACCCTGAGCGTCACCATCATCGAGAAAACCCCAGGCGCATAGCCTGCGCGATGACATGGCCTGCCGAATCATGCCCATCGGCACCTCGCACAGCACAGCCAGCACTTCGCAGGCATGCCGGTCATCACGCAATGGAATCACCGGCAGGATGGCATGCCCATAGCGCCGGAGACAGCACCCCCATGTCAGCCATTGGGACTCGAACGCCGAGAGATTCAGCAACCTCTGCAGCGTGCTCAGGTTCGTGCCGAGGGGTGAAGACGCTGGCAATGCTGAGGGCCTTGCAGCCGCCATCCGGGTGGCCAACTCGACCGGAACCGTGGGGATCATCAGATCGCGGGGAGCGCCGTTTGCATCCTCCATCAAAAAGGCTGGAAGATCGCCCTCAAAAATAGGCTGCTCTGCATATCCCAGTTCACGCCAGCAAAGCCGCTCGATGCTGCGACTTTCTCGGGTTAGCGCTTGCCCATCCAGCCATCGGGGCAGTTGCGCTCCAACACGATGCAATAGCCGTCCCATATGATGGTGGATAAAGGCTGCATTACCTCTGCCATACGCAGAATCGCCGTGGCCATATGGAATAAATGCAAGCATTTCGATGACTGAATTGCTTGGAGTAAATTTATTTTCCGTGGAATAATTCGGTAATTCCGAAAAGCTCGATTAACGACGGCATTAAATCGGTTTGCAGTGATTCATTCAATTATACCGCATATGCATTGGCTACGGTTTTCAGCATTTTGCAAGAATAATCGACCCTCTGGAAAATACGATTTTCATCAGCGCGATTTTCTGATGAGTGGTTTTTGGCGTGGTGGCCGCCCGCGCGGAAGCTTCACGTATGCTCCCAGCGCTTTACGCAAGGTGCTATCGGAGCCAGTCAGCACCTTCCCTTGATACTGCTTGAGGGCCTTGCACAGTTTGTCTGCCGACAATTCGGTGGAATAGCGTCCGTTGCTTTCAGCCACTACCAAGCCACGGCTCGATCCGGCCTCTTTCTTCAGGGCGATAGCCAGATTTTCCATAGTCCCAGGCCCGCAAATCCTATTGAAATGCTCCATGGTCTTTGGTTTGCGGCGGGGCTTTTTCTTGGCCTCTGCGGTTGCAGTCTGCGCGGAGGGTGGCATGGAGGTCGAGGCTTCATCCCCTGGCTGAGACCTGGGGATCACATGCAGCGCCCAGGTCTGGGTATAGGGACTGCCTTTGCACACCGTAGGCCGCAGCAAAAGCTCCTCGACCGTGCAGACATATTCCAGGTTCTGCCTCCCTTGAACGATCTCACGGGACGCTCTGGGGTTCTTCGCTGAAGGGCCTGCCAGGGCGAACACCACGGCCCCCTCGGCTTCGCAGCGCAAGCGCCATTCGCCCAACTGCTGGTAGACATGCCCTTCCAGCTTGATCCCTGCTTTACGCAGCAACCGAACCCAGAGCACCGGGTACATGCGCTGCATCGCATTCAGTCCCCACTTCTCCATTCGCTGGCGCACCACTGTGACGGCCTCAAGCACCAGATCCCTCTGCTCGCCCAACTCATTGTCATTGCTCAACCTTGCCGTCTGCCCTGCAAAGGCGTCTTCTAATCCCTTCTCGATCCGCTGCCGCAAATTCGATGCAGCCTCGTATGTCTCGGGCGGAACACAGAGTTCGGCCAGCGCCTGAGTCCGGCTCCAGGGCTGTGACCAGCCAAAACCTCCGCTGGTACCTCCTACTTTTGAAATTTCCTTAGCAGCCGCGCTTGCATTCTTTGGCATAGAAACCTCTTTCCATACCTCCATTAAATGCAACTTAAGAGGCCCTGTAAACACTCGTGGCTAGGGCTGTCACGCATGGTGCGTGCAGCTTTACTAGTGTTTTCAGGAGCTAGTCGTATGACCCTCAACGCAGTTCAACAAACTCTTCTCGGTCCATCCGTCATCGAGGCCAAAGCAACCCCGGGCGAGTTCAAATTCCATTGCAACAACCCGAAGACGGGCAAGGCGCAACTCATCCGCGACCAGCAGTGCTACCTGGGCATTGGCAAGGTCGAGGTCTGTGGTGAAGATCGCCGTCCCCTTGCGGATCAGCAGGCGCATGTCGTGCCCGGCTACCAGCCTGACGCGGCCAAGGACGAGGTGATCGTTTGCCAGGATATGAAGCGCGAGCGCTGGTACCGCTTCACGGGCACGTTGAAGCAGTTCACCCCTAAAGTCCCGCCGGTCGCTGCTCAGCCTCAAGCCCTGGCCGTGCAGGTAGAAGCGCCGGAGCCTGCACCGAAAGTGCCCGCGCCCAAAGCCAAGGGCAGCCGGGCTGCGAAACGTCCGGTCGATGAGGCCTTTAGACAGGAGCTTCAGCGCATCCGCCAGAGCCTGGATGCCGGGCTGGACCCGGACGTGCGCATCGACTTCATTGCCAAGTACCTCGGCGAGTCCCGCGCCAACCTCTACCGAAAGATGAAGCTGACGCCGCCCCAGTTTCCGAATCCCATCAAACGTGGCCGTGGCAGCTTCTGGCCTTTCTCGCTGGTCGAGGCCTACCGCAAAGGCGAATGGAAGCCGCAGCCTGCAGTGTCCAAGGAAACCTCTTCTTAACTGCCGCCGCTGTCGTTGCGCTCGCTAATTTGGAAAACAGCCAACGACGGCAGCGCTTTGAAAAGAAGTGGCGCTTTGCAAGGGACGAAATCGTAAAAACACTGAGATTTACGGTGTTTTCTTCAGTGAGGCGATCCGCACCATTGCACAAGTGCCATCACAACGCCAAAACAGCCAACGACGGCACCTCGGTGCATGCAACTCCTGCGCCGATGCGCCCGAGATCACGCAAAACGCTAAACGTACTGCACTGAACGTATTTTTTGAAAGATTTGACCATGACCAAGACCACCATGCCATTGGTATATAAGCACAGTAATAATAGTAATAGCCATGTGAGTGATGTTGATGATGTGGAGGTCAATACTCCCCACAAGGCAACGATTAAAGTTAATCCTATCAAGACCAGTAAGCCCATCAGCCAGTTCAAGAAAAAGCCGACTGATGTAAGCGCACATTACGTGGCTGCGCCCCTGATCGGTGCCATGGCCATCGACAAGCTTGTGCTGGACATTCAACTGCCTGAGCACGAACTTGCATCCGTCCTGGAGCGTGCCCGGCAGTTGCGCCGTGAACGCCAGTTGGGCAAGGGCTCGAAGCAGCGCAAGTTCTACAAGAACATCTTCATTCTCAGACTGCCCAGCAAAGCCGTCGCCTGCTTTCATATGGTGCAGAGCAACCCGGACAAGGGTGCGCCCATGCAGTTGGTGCTGAACCCGAACCAGATGGAGCCCGGGGACTGTCAGCACCTCATCGCAATGTTCAAGCTTTTGTTCCCCTTCAATGCCAAGGAGGTTGCAGCCTCGATGCTGATCCGCCGCATCGACGTGTGCATCCAACTGGGCTTGGCCATCGAGGACCTCATCATCGAGTTGAACGGTGTCATGTCCGGTGCCAAGGTCTATGTGGCGACCGACCGCGACGGGCAGATGCAGACCATCTACATGGGCAGTACGGAGTCCGCCCACCACGGCGTGGCCTATGACCAAATCACCAGCGACCAGTACAAGCGTCTGGTGGGCGAGAAGCCTAGCCGCACCCGCATGCGCGAGGATGCAGAGTTGGTGCTGGAGTTGGAGCGCAAGCAGGGCCGCATTCAGTTGGAGAGCCGCCGCGTGTTCAAGCGCCCGGTGACGTTGGCGCAGTTGGCGGATTTGAAGACCCCGTTTGGCAAGTACCGCATCCTGCAACTCAAGTCGAGCGGCAAAAAGTGGGAGCCGGGCTTCTGCGGCTACGTGGACAGTGTCCGCCTGCGTGGTGTGCACGGGGCACGCGCGCACTGGAAGGCGCAGTGCGGCGAAGGCCGTGAGGTGATGGCGCAGATCGCTGAGTTCGAGGCGCGCCTGGGCCGTATGGCGGCGCCCTGGTGGAAGCCGGAGGAGTACGCGGCCTCCCTGCTGGAGACGTTGAAGAAATCGGCGGCGTGGAAATTCCTGCGCCTGATGGAAGAGTTGACGGAACGCACCGGCGTCCGCTGACAAACTGGCCGAGTGGTGGTTTGGACGATCTGACCGAACGTCCAAACCGCTGCTCAGAATCGCGCGGTAGAGCCGCTTTGGCGGCTGAGCCATGCAGAGACTATGTCTTCATGAAAAAAATGCAGCCATGGCGGTTCTGGTGACTTCCGGCGGCATGTGCGGCGGCATGTGCGGCGGCCGGTTTTGCCATCATCAACTCGGTAGACGAGCTAATTGTCCAAAAAATTCCGATTCAACCGTAACGTACCGATTCTGTTACTGCTGGCCGTAACCAATGTCGCAGTCGAATAAATTCCCGAAGACCAGCGAACCCCATATCCATGCCGTCAAGCCTCTCAATTTACTTCATCTAACCTAAAGTAGGGCACCACGATTCCTTCATTGCGCTCTCGTCATGTATGCCAATGCCGAAGAGCCATCCTATCAATCGGTCAATTGTAATATATCTCGCACCTGTTCCCCGATATAGCCCAAGCAGGCTTTCCCAATTTTCCATCAGTCTCTTTTGGGAATTAATTGCTGCAATCTTTGAGGGAAATTTTATGCCTATCACACAATCGGAAAGTTGAACTTCTTCTTTAGAGTAGACGGCGCGAAGATTTTCGACTTTTGGAGTACCCACTCTTGGTAGCAATAGCATCCAGCCAGATATTCTTCCTTTTGTAATCACGGAAGTTTTTTCGCCAACTGAGGAAAATCCTTTGGCAGCTATATCCCTCAGCGACGTTGAATGGATGACACGGGCGCCGCACACCATGCGCTCAAAGGCATGCATCTGCAACCCTCCTCGCACCACATTTGCAGGAATGGCATCGAGGTACGCAGAAGCTGATTCATTTTCCAAATTTCGCCTATTACGTGAAATGCCAAATTGAACGAATGAGGAATTAACTCGTGCACCCTTAAACGTATATATGCTAAGCTGCAATAATTCAGTGAGCGAAAACCGTTGATCAAGAAGATCACGCGCATGCTGGTCGGTATCAGAGTAAAGCAGTGATTCTGGGACGACTGCGATTGCACCTTGGTTGGGTTTGAAAAGCTCCAAACTGTGCAAAATGTGAGCCATCGCAACACTGCATTTTACTACCTGACCAAGGTACTTTACTGAAACGTACTTCTTGCTTCCCAAGCTGAAGGGTGGATTTAAAACAAGCAAATCCACCCCGCGATTTGACTCTGGAAAATCAATAACGGGGGCGCGATGCCGCTGAAGGAGATCCCCGACATATAGACGCCAATCAGGACGTGCTCGGCGAAGCTGGCGAATCGCATGAGAGTCGCTATCAATTCCCAAGCAATATTTGGTCTTCAGCACGCTCTCGGCAGCGGTAAGCAGACTACCCGACCCACAAGCCGTATCCGCACATATATATGGGCTATCAGCAAGACGTGCACGCTCAAACGCCTGTATTGCCACAGAAGGCGGCGTGTAGTATTTGTCGGTATCAGTCTTACTGTCCATATTTTCAATCAAATAAAACTGAAAACATGAATGATACCACGCCCATTAGTTCGGTTGGATTGCCGAACGGGGTGGTCGAACAGAATTTCGCAATGACTTTCGTTCGCTATCGCGTAGCGTATTGCTCCAAGTGCATGGGGGCGAGTTCCGACTGGTGCAATGTATAAATAATGATCCGGGAAATCCCTTCTTATTGAAGCGAGTGCCTCATAAGCTTCAAATGGGCAACTGGCTTTCGCCAGCCTTATATCCGAATTGCAATCAAAATCACCCAAGAACGCACGATTGCAAGCCACGGTGATTGCTGGGTAATTGATTTGAAATCCAGGAGCGCCGACTATGGGGATCACTCTAGGCGGCGGCTCCAATTGGTTAATTATTCGCTCTGCGCGGTTTCCCTCAAAACCTAAGAATGCCACAAAAAGTGCCGGCTCGTCATCACTTGGCCCGGAGAGTTTCGCAAAGCCAGGCAAAGGTGAAAGGCCGCCAAAAGAGATGCTTAAATCGAATAGATTTGCCGAAGCTGGCGATGGATGAGTCTTGTAGCCATCAGGTTCAACATATAGGGCACGAACTTTTTTTCCTGCCTTGATGAAAGATTGGAATATAGGAGCCCAAATATGATGTGGCAGAGCAGTAATATCAACTAGGATTTTTTCATTTTTGCTCAACGCCACTAGTTGCGCCTCATCACTCAACAGAATTGATCGATGCTCCCCATCGCCAATTACCATGGCAGTATCAGGACCTGTATCTCTAAGGAGAATCAAGCGATCAGCATCAGAGCGTCTTAAATCGTTCCATGCGTCGATTCTGCCTCGCTCTTCCAGGGGTGTTTCTATTGAAATAACAGTCTCATCAACCTGAACATCCATCAGTCTAAAACTGTCGTAACGCAAGGTGTGTGTCGGGGGCAACTTCATTGCAACGTTGCCCCCGGATCAGCATCCACATAGAACGCGGAAAATAGCGCCAACTGTTCCGGCAGTTCTTCCTCATCTACTTGTGGTTTGTCCTCAAGCATCGCCGAGATGGCTCGCCCAGGGTGATCGCCGAGCACAGCGATCAGATCGCTGGCATCAAAGGTCATCCGCCTTTTCTTTCGATGCGATATTTCAAAGAAGGCACTGAATATCCGGTGTAGCCGGTACTCATCTTCCCGCGTTTCCGCTCTACTTGTTAGTTTGGTTGCTGGCTCAACTTCAAATGCGAGGTGTCCAACACCTTCACTGAGCATGTCAGCCATTTTAGCAATCTCATTCGCCTTACCAGACAAAACAAAGGAAGTTACCTCAGGCGTCTTGCCTAATGGCTCACGAGCAAGTTCAAAAAAAACTTTACCAATTGCAAGGACAAGCCGCTTTAACTGAACGCCGTGATCGGCCAAACCTTCTAATTGATTTAGTCGACGCTCTCCCACCTCCCTGGCTGCTAGTGTTTGAGATTTTGGTGAAATGACAAGAGTCTCTGGAAATCTTCGCCCTTCTGATAACTCATAGGTGACGGCACAGTCAATAAGCTCCAGAAAATAGCGAATATTACCGCTAGCGAGCGTCAGAAAAACCCGCTCACCGCAATAGTATTTTCTAATTCGGGCACCCTTATTTCCTTTTGACAACCAGAACAAGCTCGCATACCCGTAGTTACCTAGACGAACCTGCCATTCTCTTTCATTTGCGATCCAGTCATGAGCAAGTTTAATTATTGAGCCCCCTTCACTAGCTTGCCAGTATCTCAAAAAGTATGTTTCATGAATCGGCTTTGACTCAAAGTAACTATGTGCTTTCGCGTCTTCTTTTAATTCTTCTAGGATTGTCTTTGCAATCCGGCCCGCGCCTAGATATTCGGCCTCTTCGGCTAACGACAAATCCTGCAGGAATTCTGAAAGTTTATCGGGTACGGGCACGTTGTTGGCGCGCGCAGCCTTAAGTCTTACTGAGGCAACTTGTTTGGCAAAATACTCGAACCCTTCATCCGCAATTTCAATCTCGTAATAGTCGTCAGGTGTTTTTAATAGATCCTGCCCATCCAAGGTTTGGCGGTTTCTTAAACCATTTTTTCGCACCCCAATCTTGTATGAAAGTGGAGGTGCGGCGTGCTTAATGTATGTATTTAGAATTGCCTGCTGATAGTCCAACAAGTTTTCATATTCATCAATACAGCAAAATATGGTGCGACCATCCGATAGGCCGCTTGCCTCCAAGGCATCAGCAAACATTCGGATCGGAGACTCTGCCATTGAAAGGACAATCTCCAATGAGCTATTTGGATTATTAACCTTAAGTTGAAGTTTGGAGATTTGATTCTTTATTGCGACATTAAGATCAGGCGCAGAGGCTCCAGAAAAATCAAGAATGCCAAGGTCTACGGCAATTGCTTGAATGGCTTCGGATGATATTCGCTTCCCAGATTGCTCTTGCAGCCAGTTAGTAAGCGAGGCGAGTTCGGCGCATGCAAGAAGATTGAAGTAATGAGAGAAATATTTCCCCCAATCCAATGCTTCATCACGTCCATGAAAACTTCTGACGCGATTTTTATTTATACGAATTAAAAAACCAAAGTACTCCTGGTCGCCAAACGATTGACCGGAGGCCTTGAGCCTTTCAAGGCAGGCATCAAACTTCAATGACTGAAGTGCAGTTGTTTTGCCTGTGCCTCTTCCACCGACCAAAATGCAAGGGCGGCGCGCCTCGAGTTTTGTCAAGTATGTGGGCGTGACAAACAAATCACCGAAATTGGCAGTCGGCCACTCGGCTCGATTGTCGCCAAATAACTGCCGCAATGTCGCTGCCTGGACTTGATAATTATTTTCGCTCAATTAATGGCTCCCAGTTATTAGTGCCGCGACACCAAAAAATTGGCAGTGTTGCATCCGGCACAGAGTGCTCAAATGCAAAAAATAATCCCCGATTTTTGTATCCATACACGAGATAGTTATCTTGGCGCATGTATCCGTCGAGAGGTGTAAGCCTTGTTGCGTATTTCTTCAGTATTGTTTCAATTTGTTGATACAGTAGAGAATTAGAACCTTGAATTCCCCACAGCGTTCCTCTATTGTCAACCTTATGAGCAACGCATACCGCAACAGAAGGGGCTTTGCTGGCAATTCTTGCAATGCCTGTATCAGTTCCAACTAGGCTAACGTAAATAGCACAGAATCCGATCTGGCGATGAATTTCCTCGAAAGACGTACCTGAACTGCTATCTTGCCAAGTTGACAAGAACTGATCGCCAGAGCCGATGAAGTCATCCACAAATACAATCGGTTGCCCGCCTGCGGCGGCTGCGAGAGCTTCAGACGTAGCCTTTATCTGTGCTTCATCAACGTTTAGTATTTGGCGCGTGCGACGGCATAGGAAATATCCCGAATCCGTTGGATTAGGGGTTTCCCCGGAGATTGGTGTGAAGATCGCGTTTAATAGCGCTCGCAAAAGCTGCTCTCTTGGCGGTGCCGAGGGTCCTTTGTTCAGCCCATCGGCAATGCTATTAAACGAAGCCACTAACAGTGAATCTGTCAGCCGCTGATTGTAAAAAACGAAGCGCTCTAGCAACTGAGCAGCTACTTTCTTATCAGCATCCTCAAAATTTTCGATCCATGCTCGCGGACGGATCACAGGTTCGGGAAGCCACATACCTGCGCGTTTTAATGCTTCGCACCGGGCTAAAACATCTTTTACATATACATCTACGCGCAATTTCCCTCCCCTCCAGCCGTAGCCATTTCAATCAAGCAAAGCACGAGTACCGCTAGCCGATGGATGGCAACCTCAGCGGCAGCACTTGTAGGGGCAGTTCACAAAAAAAGATACCCCACCTTACAGAATACACCTTAAGCTACTTCACCTCACGCTGGCTAGCTTTCGCGCAGCTAAAGGTCGGGCAGCTTCGCGCAGAAGTCAGCCCAGTCCTCCATCATCTGTCGGCGCTTCTCAAGTGCATCACTCCGGCGGTAGGCTGCCTCCACTTTGCTCGATAGTGTGTGAGCCAGGGCGAACTCTGCCACGTCCCTCGGGTAGTCCGTGCAGTCACCCACCCAATCGCGAAAGGTCGATCTAAACCCGTGGGGAACCGCATCGACCTCCATGCGCCGCATCACTGCCGTGAGCGCCATGTCGGACAGCTGCTTGTCATTGGAGCCCGCGAAAACCAGATCGCTGTTGTCCGAGCGTGGCAGTGCTTTCAGCAGTTTGACCACTGGCGTGCTCAGCGGAACCCGATGCTCTTTGCCAGCCTTCATGCGCTCGGCCGGAATGACCCAGATGGCTTCTTCTTGATTGATTTCTGACCAGAGCGCGCCACGGACCTCGCCACTGCGAGCCGCACACAGGATGGCGAATTCGAGGGCGCGTGCCGCCAGCCCTTCCCTCGCGCGTAGCCCGGCCATGAACTGGGCCATATCTTTGTAACCTACGGCTCTGTGGCTTTCCACCTTCTGAATGTCAGAAGGCGCGGGCAGCAAGTTGTCCAGATGGCCCTTCCAGCGGGCTGGATTCTCGCCAGAGCGGTATTTACGGGCAGTCGCCCAATCCAGAACGCTTTCGATCCGTCCGCGTAGTCGCACGGCCGTTTCGGTCTTCGTCGCCCAGATGGGCTCCAGCACCTTCAGGACGTGCTCTTGGTCAATGTCCTTGACCAGCAGCGATCCAATGTGAGGGTACGCATAGGTCTTGAGCGTGCTGCCCCATTGGGCACGGTGCTTGGGGTTCTTCCAGGCTTTCTCATGGGCTTCCATGTATGCCTTGGCGGCTTCCTCGAAAGTTTTTTGGGTCGCCTGCTGCGCTTTCAACTGGCTTGCCAGCGCGACACGCTGCGCGATAGGGTCTGTGCCCTGGCTGACTTCGGCCTTCGCGGCTCGTGCCTTTTCTCGGGCTTGCGCCAGCGGCACGTCGGGGTAGCCGCCCAGACCCATGTGGCGGCGCTTTGTCCCGACCATGGTGCGCAGTACCCAGGAGCGTGCGCCGGTATCGAGCACGTAGAGATAAAGTCCGGCCACGCCGCCGACAGCATAGTGGCCTGGCGCAGTCAAGCGACTAACTTCAAGCGCCGACAGGTCTTTGGCTTTTTTTGGCATGTGGTGAATTCATGGTCACCAACCTGTTTCAAGCCAAGAAAGTTAGCTAACTCATCAAAGAGCGGTTGGTTTACTTACACCATAGTTTCTACCATAAAAATTCTGAATGGACTAGATTCCACGCAATCCAGCGCGTCATAAATGGACGAAAAATTCTGAATTTTCAAAATAAAATCAACAACTTATGCAACATCAGCGCTCATGAATGGACTTTATTGGATGAGATTTCCGGCGGACGCCCTCTCCGCCAACTTTTGCCAAGTGCATGCAAAAACGCCACCTTCGGGTGGCTTTTTTGTTTTCGCTCACGCATCCACAACCCCAGCCTATACACGCCTACATCAACGCCCT
>WBUO01000122.1 GCA_008933675.1 Dechloromonas sp. | reverse complement strand
CAGGTATTCGGTGCGGCCGCGCTCGGAATTGATGCGCATCGGCAGCGTCGCTTCGACGAACTCGCCTGAGGCTTCCGCTTGCCCCGCATAGCTGCGGATCACCGGGGCGACGAATTCATGGAAGGTGAAGATGGCCGAGGTCGGGAAACCGGGGAGGATGACCACCGGCTTGCCGCCGGTGACCGCCATGCAGATCGGCTTGCCCGGCTTGAGCGCGACCCCGTGGGCGACGATGCCGGGATCGTTGAAGCGACTGACGATGCGATAGGAAATGTCGCCGGCACCCTTGGAGGTGCCGCCGGAGAGCAGGACCATGTCGTGTTGCAGGCCGTCGGCGAGGGTGGTGGCAAGTGCGGCTTCGTCGTCGGGAACGACACCGAGATAGACCGGTTCGCCGCCCAGTTCGGTGACGGCGGCGCCGATGATGGCGGCGTTGGAGTCGTAGACGGCGCCGGGACGGATCGGCGTGCCCGGGGCGACGATTTCGTTGCCGGTCGAAAAGATGGCGACACGCGGTCGGCGGAAAACCGCAACCTGGTCCCGGCCAATCGCGGCCAGGACGCCGATTTCGCGCGAGCTCAAGGTCTGGCCCGCGCGCAGTACGGTTTCGCCGAGGGCGATGTCGGTGCCGGTATAGCTGATGTTGTCGCCGGGGGCCACGGCACGCGAAATTTCCAGTTGGCGAGCGCCGGCGTCGCCGGTCAGTTCGGTGTGTTCGACCATCACCACCGCATCGGCGCCGCGCGGCAGCATGCCGCCCGTGGCGATGCTGGTGGCGATCCCCGGCGCCACCGTCAGGCGGGGCTGAACCCCGGGGGTCAGCAGCTCGTCGTTGAGGGCGACCCGGCGCGGCGCTTCTTCCATCGCTTCATAACTGTCGGCGGCGACGATGGCGAAGCCGTCGACATTGGAACGATCGAAACCGGGCACATCAACCTGGGCGACGATGTCCTCGGCGAGCACTCGGCCGAGGGCGGCTTCCAGGGCGACGCTGTCGATGCCGAGCGGGCGCAGGTCGAGATGCTGGCGAAAACGGGCAGTCGCTTCGTCGCGGGTGAGTACTCGCAGGAACTGGGTCTGGCGGGCGTCCTTGAGCGGGTCCGGGACGGGCGGAGTCGGGGGCGTGGTGGACATGGGGTCAGGCCTGGGTAGGCTGGTAAAGGTAGACCGGGACCGTTTCACCGGCAGCATAACCTTCGCTGTCGCCGGGAACGACGACGAAGCCGTCGGCGCGGACGGTGGACGAGAGGACCGAGGCGCCACTCAGCGCCAGCGGTTCCAGCAGGCCGTCGGCAAAGCGGACGCGGCAGTAATCGACCCGACCGACGGCGGAAGCGATCTTGCGTTCCAGCACCGCATGTTGCAGCGGGTAGGGCCAGGCGGCCGGCCGCCCGCCGCGCAGGCGGATGGCGCGGCCGGCAAAGAAATCGTAGGCGCACAGGCTGGAGACCGGATTACCGGGCAGCAGGAACACCAGCGTTGAGCCGATGCGGCCGACACCGGCCGGGCTCGACGGGCGCATGGCGACGCCGTGGATGGCCAGTTCGCCGAGTTCGGCGAGCAGGCGCGGCGCATGGTCCTCGGTGCCGACGCTGGAACCGCCGGAAATCAGGATGACATCGGCACCGGGGGCGCTGAGCGCGGCGCGGATGGCCTGCGGATCGTCGTCGAGGTGACAGCGGCGCTCGAGGACACCGCCGTCGCGCGTCAGCAGCGCCTGCAGCATGGCCGAGTTGGCGTCGTAAATCTGGTGCGGCAGCTTGGCGTTGCCGGGGCTGACGATCTCGTTGCCGGTAACGATCAGGCGAACCCGTGGTTGTCGTACCACCTCGACCGTGGCCAGCCCGAGCGAGGCGATCAATCCGAGGTCCTGCGGGCGCAGGCAGCGGCCGGCGGCGAGCGGGCAACTGCCGGCGCGGAGATCTTCGCCACGACGGCCGATGTGCTTGCCCGGCGATAAAGCCTGGGTAAGCTCGACCCGATCGCCGTCGGCCTGCGCATACTCGGCCGGGACGACCGCGTCGGCACCGGCCGGGATCGGTGCGCCGGTCATGATGCGTACCGCCGTGCCCGGCGTGACCTGACCAGTGAATGGTTGACCGGCGAGCGACTGACCGATGACGTTCAGCGTAATCGGGTTGTAGTCACCGGCACCGGTGGTTTCCTCCGCACGCAATGCGTAACCATCCATCGCCGAGCGGTCGAATGCCGGCACGTCGAGCGGGGCGATGATGTCGCTGGCGAGTATCCGGCCGGCGGCGGCGTCGAGGGCGAGCGTCTCGCTGGCAAGTGCTGGCGCGTGGCGGTCGATCCAGTCGAGCACTGTGGCCACTTCGGCGCGTTCGCCGAAGCCGCGCATGCGGACGTCGCGGGGCATGCCCGGGGGCGGATTGGCGGGGAAGTTCATGGCTGACCGATGGGCTGTTGCTGGGCCGTCAATGGTAGCGCAGATCGCCCCCGGCGGCGCCCGCCAGTCCTTGCTGCAGGCGGACTTTGCGGCTTTTTTCCGGGCGCGCCGGAGAGTTGCCGGGTTAAACTTGGCGCAGCCCATTTAATGTCCCGGCGCTAGTTGTCGGGCCGACTGCCGCCACCGTGACCGCGACCCTGTTTGACGCCCTTTCCCTGCTGGCGCAGTTCGACCGCCAGTTGCTGGCGATCGTCGGCCTGTCGCTGCAGGTCAGCCTGAGTGCGCTGCTGCTCGGTACGCTGCTCGGTCTGCCGCTCGGCGCCTGGCTGGCGATGGCCCGTTTCCCGGGGCGAGCCGCCTTGGTCGTGGCACTCAATGCCTTGATGGGACTGCCGTCGGTGGTGATCGGCGTCGTCGTCTATCTGGTGCTGTCGCGCAGCGGTCCCCTGGGTTCCTTCGGCCTGCTGTTTTCGCCGACGGCGATGATCATCGCCCAGACCTTGCTCGTTGTCCCCCTGATCGCCGCCGTTTCCCGGCAGATCGTCGAAGATGCCTGGGCAGACTATGCGCCGGAGTTCTTCCTGTTCGCCATCAGCCGGCCGCAGGCCATCCTGCTGCTGCTCGCCGACTGCCGCTTCTCGTTGATCGTGGCGGCGCTGGCCGGCCTTGGCCGGGCGATGTCGGAGGTCGGTGCGGTGATGATCGTCGGCGGCAATATCGATGGTTACACGCGGGTGATGACCACGGCCATCGCGCTGGAAACCAGCAAGGGCGACCTGGCATTGTCGATTGCCCTGGGTCTCGTGCTGATGAGCCTGATCCTGTCGCTGAACGCGCTGGCGCATGGTCTGCGGGTGTGGTCCGCGCGGAGGTATGGCTGATGTTTCCCCTGCGCGTTGCGGGTTTGCGTTTCGCACCCGAAGGCCGGCCGGTGCTCGATGGCCTCGATCTCGAACTGGACGGCGAGGGGATCAGCCTGCTGCTCGGTCCGAACGGCGCCGGCAAGACGGTCCTGCTGCGCCTGCTCGCCGGGCTGCTGCCGGGCGACGGCGGCAGTATCGACTGGGCCGGTGCGGCACGTCCGGCCGGGCGGCTGGCGATGGTCTTTCAGCAGCCGATGCTGTTGCGCCTGTCGGTACAGACCAATGTCGAATTTGCGCTGCGGCCACAGGCACTGAGTGCCAGCGCCCGGCGCCAGCGGACCGAGGAGGTGCTGGCGCGGGTCGGTCTGGCGCATAGGGCCAGCGACAGCGCCCGCCTGCTCTCCGGTGGCGAGCGCCAGCGCCTGGCGCTGGCTCGCGCCTGGGCCGTGCGGCCGAACCTGTTGCTGCTCGACGAGCCGACGGCCAGCCTCGACCCGTCGGCGACCGAAGCGGTCGAACGAATCATCCGCGAGATCCGGACCGAGGGTACGCGGGTACTGATGACTTCGCACAATCTCGGCCAGGCCATGCGGCTGGCCGACGACATCCTGTTCCTGGCCGACGGGCGCATCCAGGAACATGCCGCCGCCGCCCGTTTCTTCGCCCACCCGCAATCGCCGGCGGCGAAGGCATTCTTGCAGGGAGAACTGCCGTGGCGCATGACCTTTGCACGCTGATCCGCTTCCCCGCCGACAGACCACCGCTTTCCCAACCCAATGCCAAGAAGTGAAGCCATGATCGATACGACCTCCAGTTGCACCTCGGCTGCTGACGGCAGCCTGTCGGCCGATGAAGCCCGTCGGCGTATGCGTGAAGCAATCAGTCCGCTCACGGGACGGGAAACGGTAGCCGTACGCGACGCCTTGGGCCGGATACTGGCAGCCAATGTGACGGCCACCCACGACGTGCCGGCGCATGACAACTCGGCGATGGACGGCTATGCCGTGAACTTCGACAGCCTCGCCGGCGACGGCGAAACCAGCCTGACAGTCGTCGGCGGCGCCTTTGCCGGCAAGCCTTTCTCCGGCCAGGTCGGCAAGGGGCTGGCGGTGCGCATCATGACCGGTGCCGTCCTGCCGGCCGGCGCAGACACGGTGATCATGCACGAAGCGACACGCCAGGACGGGAATAAGGTGCTTGTCCCGGCTGGCCAGAAAAGGGGACAGAACATCCGCCGCGCAGGCGAAGACCTGGCATGCGGCGGTGTCGCCCTGGCCGCCGGAAAACGCATCGGACCGGCCGAACTGGGGCTGATCGCCTCGCTCGGCGTCGTCGAACTGATCGTCAAGCGACGTCTGCGGGTCGCCTTCTTTTCGACGGGCGACGAGCTGGTTTCACTCGGCACACCGTTGGCACCCGGCCAGGTCTACGACAGCAACCGCTACACCCTGTATGGCCTGCTGACCGCTCTGGGTGCGGAAATCATCGACATGGGCGTTGTCCCGGACCAGCCTGCCGCACTCGAGGCCGCCTTGCTCGAAGCCGCCCAGAATGCCGATGCAATCATCACGACAGGCGGGGTATCGGTCGGCGACGCCGATTTCGTCAAGGAGGTACTGGCCCGCCTGGGAGAGGTCAAATTCTGGAAGCTGGCCATCAAGCCGGGACGTCCGATGGCCTTCGGCAAGGTCGGCAACGCCTGGTTGTTCGGGCTGCCCGGCAATCCGGTTGCGGCGATGATCACCTTCGTCGAGTTTGCCCGTGATGCGCTGCTGCGCCTGGCCGGCCTCGACCCAATACCCGACTTTCCCTTGCTGTCCCTGCCGGCAGGCAATGATATCCACAAGCAGGCCGGCCGCCGGTCATATCTGCGGGGCGCCGTCGCCGTGGTGAACGGCAGGTGGCAGGTACGAACCATGGCCTACCAGGGATCGGGCATATTGCGCTCGATGTCGGAAGCCAACTGTCTGGTTGTACTTCCGGAGGACTGTGCCGGCGTGAAGGCCGGGGAAATGGTCCAGATCCAGCTGTTCGAGGGCCTGTTCTGAGCACCGCCGGCGAAGTCGGCTGCGACACCTGCCGCGCCTGTTGCTGCCGCCTGGAAGTGATGCTGATGGCCGACGACGCCGTGCCCGAGCAACTGACCCGGCGCGACCGCTGGGGCGGCTGGATCATGCACCGGCTGGACGACGGCTGGTGCGTCGCCCTCGACCGGCAGAGCATGCTGTGCACCATCTACGAACAGCGGCCCCTGATCTGCCGCGAATACCAGGCCGGCGACCACGACTGCCTGGAGCAGCGCCGCGAACTGCCGCTGCGCCGACTGGAGAGCGCATGAACCCCGGACAACCGAACAACCCGCTGCACGGCGTCACGCTGGCGACCATCCTCGACGAACTGGTCGCCCATTACGGCTGGGAAGCCCTGGGGCGCGAGATCGAGATCCGCTGCTTCACGCACGACCCGAGCGTCGCCTCCAGCCTGAAATTCCTGCGCCGCACGCCGTGGGCGCGCGAACGGGTCGAGTCGCTGTATCTCTACATGAAGCGCCGGCAAGGCTGAAGCCGGGCCACGAGAAGCGAGGCTTGTCAGCCGCCCTACGCTGCCGCTGCGGCGGCATGCCGGTCGGCAAGCAGGTTGCCGCGACAGCTGGCATGCGCGCGGACCCAGCGGAAACTGGCCAGAGCCAGCATTTCGGCAAGACCACCGGCGGCGATCAGGGCTGCCAGTTCGGGATCGCTTGCCAATCCTTGCCGACGCGCCCGGTCGAGGCGGTCGATGGCATCGCGGTTGTCGGAGAACAGCGCCAGCGGCCGTCCGGGGAAATGTTCACGTGCTTGGGCCAGCGCAAACAGCGCGGCCTGCAGCTCCAGTTCGTTGCTGCCCTGCACCGCCACCGTGCGCGTCGCCACCAACGGTTCCCCCCCGGCATCGGCAAACAACACGGCCGCCAGTCCGCCGTGGCGGCGCTGGCTGGCATCGCTGAACACCTGCAGCAAACCGGCAAAGTCCGGCGCCAGCCGGGCCGGCAGCGGCGCCGGCGACGGGGTGTAGTGGCGGATGATCTTTTTCGGGCGTTTTCTCGGCATCGGCGGCAGCATAGCTGAAACCGCCTCGCGGAGCGGCCACCGGAAATGCCTGGCCACAAAAGGTGAAGGCCCGCACCAGGGGGAGAGTGCGGGCCTTCGGGACGGTTGGAGGGGGGTTACCGTCAGGCTGATGTCTGGTCAGCGCATGAGTGGAAGATAAGGGCCGCCCCCGGGCATTTCAAGTAACCGATTGCAACAGAACGTGCCGTTGTGTGCAGCGAACGGCGGCGATCCAGCTGCCAGCGTGCATTCCCGGGTTTTCTCGGGATCGTCGACGCGAAAAATAGGTAGGTCGGCGGCGCCCGGGTGGCTATCATGCTCGGCTTCCCGGAAAGTCCAGCCATGATCATCCTCAAGAACGTCACCCTGCGCCGCGGTACCAAGGTACTGCTCGACAAGACCTCGGTCACCATCAATCCCGGCGAAAAGGTCGGTCTGGTCGGCCGCAACGGCGCCGGCAAGTCGACGCTGTTCGGCCTGCTCAACGGCAGCCTGCACGAGGACGGCGGCGATTACTCGATCCCGGCGCAGTGGCGCATGGGCCAGGTGGCGCAGGACATGCCGGAAACCGCACAGAGCGCGACCGACTTCGTCATCGATGGCGACACGCCCCTGCTCGCCGCCCGCAACGAAGTGGCGGCGGCCGAAGCGAGCGACGACGGCATGCGCATGGCCGAGGCCTACATGGCGCTGCACGACGCCGGCGAGCACGATGCCGAGGCGCGCGCCCAGGCGCTGATCCTCGGTCTCGGCTTCAAGGTCTCGGAACTGAACAACCCGGTCGACAGCTTCTCCGGCGGCTGGCGCATGCGTCTGCAGCTGGCCCGGGCGCTGATGTGCCCGTCCGACATCCTGCTGCTCGACGAGCCGACCAACCACCTCGACCTCGATGCCATGGTCTGGCTGGAAGCCTGGCTGAAGCGCTATCCCGGCACGCTGATCATGATCAGCCACGACCGGGAATTCCTCGACGCCATCACCCAGGTCACGCTGCACATCGACAATGCCCGCCTGGTCCGCTACGGCGGCAATTACAGCAAGTTCGAGGACATGCGCGCCGAGCAGATGGCGCTGCAGCAGGCGACGATGGCCAAGCAGGCGGAGAAGATCGCCCACCTGCAGTCCTTCATTAACCGCTTCAAGGCCAAGGCGAGCAAGGCCAAGCAGGCGCAGAGCCGGGTCAAGGCGCTGGAACGCATGGAGAAGATCGCGCCGGTGCTGGCCGACGCCGAGTTCAGCTTCGAGTTCCAGGAGCCGCAGAACCTGCCCAATCCGATGCTCTCCATGGTCGATGTCGCCATCGGCTACCCGCCGCCGGAAGACGCGCCGGCCGGCACGCCGCCGACCGTCATCGTGCGCGGCATCAACCGCTCGGTGATGGCTGGCCAGCGCATCGGCATCCTCGGCGCCAACGGCCAGGGCAAGTCCACGCTGGTCAAGACCATCGCCCGCGATCTCGGCGCGATCAGCGGCGAAGTCACCGAAGGCAAGGGCCTCAACATCGGCTACTTCGCCCAGCAGGAACTCGACGTGCTGCGCCCGCAGGACACGCCGCTCGAACACATGACGCGCATGGCGCGCGAAGCCATCGCCGCCGGCCGCAATGTCGCCGGGCGCGAGCAGGAGCTGCGCAACTTCCTCGGCAATTTCAATTTCACCGGCGAGATGGTCAAGCAGGCGGTCGGCACCATGAGCGGCGGCGAAAAGGCCCGGCTGGTGCTGTGCATGCTGGTCTGGCAGCGGCCCAACCTGCTGTTGCTCGACGAACCGACCAACCACCTCGACCTGGCCACCCGCGAGGCACTCGGCGTCGCCCTCAACGAATTCGAAGGCACCGTCATGCTGGTCAGTCACGACCGGGCGCTGCTGCGCTCGGTCTGTGACGAGTTCTGGCTGGTTTCGCGCGGCGGCGTCGGGCCGTTCGACGGCGACCTCGACGACTACCAGCGCTACCTGCTCGACGAAGCCCGCCGTGTGCGCGAGGAAGCGGCGGCGCAACAAAAACGGGCAGCGTAGAATCGGAACGTTCGTAAATGATTATTCGAACGTCAACGGCCAGCCATGCTCGACCGTTGAATGCCCAAGGCGCCCTGCCTTTACTACAGAGGAGTAATACGCAATGAAAAAGCTTTTTGCCTCAGCCCTGTTCGCCCTGTTCGCCGCCAACATCGCCTACGCCCAGGCACCCGCCGCGCCCGCTGCCGAGCCGGCGCCCGCAAGCTGCGAAGCGCGGGCCATCGACAAGAACGGCAAACCGCTGGCCGGTGCCGCCAAGGCTTCCTTCCTCAAGAAGTGCGAAGGCAATTGCGAAGCCCGGGCTGTGGACAAGAACGGCAAGCCGCTCGCCGGCGCCGCCAAGAACTCCTTCATCAAGAAGTGCGAGGCCGACGCCGCCAAGTAAGCGGCGCCCCCTCCGGGAAGAAACCGGCCGCGTGCCGGTTTTTTTGTGCCCGGCCAATCAAGCCGTCAGCAGTTGCTCCCTGAGCACATCCGGCCGCGGCGCCATGCGCCATCCCGCGCGCATCTCCTCGGTCTGCAGGCTGCCGTAGCCCCAGGTGACGGCGATGAAGGGGAGCTTGTTGGCGTCGGCCGATTCGCCGTCTTCGCTGCGGTCGCCGATGTAGATGGCGGCCTCGCGCGGGATGGCCTGGTCGGCCAGCAGGCGGCCGATCATGGCGGCCTTGTCAGGCAGGCGCGTGGGAAACAGGTCGAGCGCATAGACATGGGCGAAGTGGTCGCGCCAGCCGAGATGTTCGAGGATCAGCCGGGTGGGATGGATGCGCTTGTTGGTGGCGATGGACAGCGTCAGGCCGGCGCCGGCCAGGTCGGCCAGCAGTTCGCCTACACCGGCGAAGGCGGCGGTGGCCTTGTAGCCCTCGCTGTCGTAGCTGACCTTGAAGGCCTCGGCGAGGCGGGCGATCAGCGCGGCATCCGTGCTGCCGGCAAGCAGTTGCAGGGTTTCGGTCAGCGGCGGGCCGATGATGCTCTCGTCGATGCTGCGGGCCGGGGTGATGCCGGCCTGGGCGAAGGCCTCGCGGAAGCTGGCCAGGATGGCCGGGGCGGAATCGATGAGGGTGCCGTCGAGGTCGAAGAGGATGTGCTGGTAGCGGGCCATGGGAAGCGAGCGAAGGAACGGAAGGGGCGATTATCGCCTGCGCTATCATGTTTGGCCGCCCTGCCCGCCACATTGCTCCAGCCCGCATCATGCGCCCCGTCATCGCCATTCCGCCCGAAGAAATCGAGATCACCGCGATCCGCGCCCAGGGGGCTGGCGGGCAGAACGTCAACAAGGTGTCGAATGCCGTGCATCTGCGCTTCGACATCGGCGCCTCGTCGCTGCCCGAGGAAATCCGCCAGCGCCTGCTGCAGTTGCGCGATCAGCGGATCAGCAAGGAGGGCGTGCTGATCATCAAGGCGCAGGAATTCCGCAGTCTGGAGAAAAACCGGGCCGAGGCGCTGCGCCGGCTGGAGCTGCTGGTGAACAGCGTCGCCGTGCTGCCCAAGGTGCGGCGGCCGACGAAGCCGACGCACGGTTCGGTCAGGCGCCGCCTGGAGAGCAAGGGCCGGCGGGCGGCGGTCAAGGCCGGCCGGCGGTCGACCGGCGAATAGCGAAGCAATGAAACCGGCTCCGTCGCCCGATTACCTGGCTGGCTATCCGGAGGATCTGGTCGCCCCGGTGCGCCGGCTGATTGCCGAACAGCGGCTGGGCGCGGCGCTGCTGCGCAAGTATCCGGCAGCGCATGCGGTGCGCAGCGACGGCGCGCTCTACGACTACGTCCAGGCGTTGCGCGGGCAGTACCTGCGCAATGGCGCGCAGATCAGCAAGGTGGCCTTCGACAGCAAGATGCACGTGCTGCGCAATGCGCTCGGCACGCACACGACGATCGCCCGGGTGCAGGGCGGCAAGCTCAAGGCCAAGCGCGAGATCCGCGTCGCCACGGTGTTCCGCGACATGCCGCCGGAGTTCCTGCGCATGATCGTCGTGCATGAGCTGGCACACCTGAAGGAAAGCGGCCACGACCGGCATTTCTACCAGCTGTGCCGGCACATGGAGCCGGCCTATCACCAGCTGGAGTTCGACGTGCGCATCTACTTGAGCTATCTGGCGGCGGGCGGCACAGCGCTGTGGGCGCCTGCCTCTGCCGAGATGTGAGCGCTCGCTCGTCCGCTATAGCGAGCGAATCTTGACCGTCTTGCCCTTGACCTTGCCGGCGCCGAGCTTCTTCACGGTGTCGCGGGCGACGTTGCGGGCGACGGCGATGTAGGTGTTCTGGTCGGTGACGGTGATCTTGCCGACCTGCTCGCGGCTCAGCCCGGCTTCGCCGGCCAGCGCACCCATGACGTCGCCCGGGCGGATCTTGTCCTTGCGGCCGCCGAGCATCAGCAGCGTGACCATCGGCGGCAGCAGCGGGGCCTCGTCGGCGGCCGTCAGCTCGGCCAGTTGATGCACTTCCGGCACGCCACCGCCCTGCTCGGCGATCGCCGCCAGGCGGCGCTTGTCGCCCGGGCCGCACAGGCTGAAGGCCCAGCCGTCGCGGTCGGCACGACCGGTACGGCCGATGCGGTGCACATGGATTTCCGGATCGGGCGTGATATCGACATTGATCACAGCTTCCAGATCGGCGATATCCAGGCCGCGGGCGGCGACGTCGGTGGCGACCAGCACCGAGACGCTGTTGTTGGCGAACTGGATCAGCACCTGGTCGCGCTCGCGCTGCTCCAGGTCGCCGTTCAGCGTCAGCGCGTGGATGCCGGCGTGGCGCAGCACATTCAACAGATCGCGGCACTGCTGCTTGGTGTTGCAGAAGGCCAGCGTGCTCAGCGGCCGGTAGTGCTTGAGCAGCTTGGCGACGGCTTCCAGGCGCTGGTCGTTGGCGATTTCGTAGATGCGCTGGCGGATCTTGGTCGCGGCGTGCTGCTCGGCCAGCTTCACTTCCTGCGGATTTCTCAGGAACTGTCTGGCCAGCTGGGCGATGCCTTCAGGGTAGGTGGCCGAGAACAGCAGCGTCTGGCGCTGCGCCGGGCAGCGCTTGGCGATGTAGGCGATGTCGTCGTGGAAGCCCATGTCGAGCATGCGGTCGGCTTCGTCAAGGACCAGCGTCTGCAGCGCATCGAGCTTCAGATGGCCGCGTTCCATGTGGTCCATGATGCGGCCGGGCGTGCCGACGACGATGTGGGCGCCGTTCTCCAGGCTGCTCGCCTGATTGCGCAGGGTCGAGCCGCCGACCAGGGTCAGCACGAGCAGGTTGTCGATGC
>WBUO01000121.1 GCA_008933675.1 Dechloromonas sp. | reverse complement strand
GTGCGCGCCCGGCCGCCAGTCGGCAGCTTCGGCTTCAATCTCGAACAGACGGATGGCCGGCGCGATATCCTCGACGCGCGCGATGCGACCCTGTGTCCAGCGTCCCTTCGCGCTCATGCCGCTTTCACCTGCCGCAGGACCGGCTGTTCCGCCGCGATCATCGTGTCGATGATGCGCCGCGCCCATATCGCGCCGGCGTCGATGTTGAGGTTGTAGAACTCCTTGTCCGGATGGTCGGGGATGGCCTGCTGCTGGGCTTCCAGGATGGCCTCGTCCTCGCCGAAGACGCGCGTCACGCCCTCGCGCAGCCATTGCGTCAGGCCCTGGTCGTGGATGTTGTAGTTGCGGCAGAAGGCCCAGAAGTAGTGGCAGGTCGTGTCGGTCTCGGGCGTCATGGTGTTGAGCACGTAGCCGTTCACGCCGGCCGAGCGATCGCCTTCCGGGGCACCGGTGCCGACCGGCGCGACGCCGACGTCGATGGTGACCGTGCAGGGCGGCTCGAAGCTGATGATCTGCCAGCGGTCGCAGCGCGCTACGGTGCCGGTCTTCTTGCGCAACTGGTAGGCCCAGAAGGGCGGCGGATCGATGTCATGCATCCAGCGGGTGACGGTGACGCGGTCGTCGCCATGCGTGATCCTGAAGGGCGACTCGGCGACCGCGCGCTGGTCCGCGTCGCCGGTATCGTCACCGGCCGCCAGCGGCCGGGCACGGCGACCGGTATCGTCTTCGTCACGCTGGAGGATGAAACCGGCTGGACCAACGTCGTCGTCAAACCGGCACTGGTCGAGAAACAGCGGCGCGAACTGCTCGGCGCGCCGCTGCTCGGCGTCTATGGACAACTGCAATGCACCGATGGCGTGATCCATCTGGTGGCCCAGCGGCTGGTCGATCTGTCTGCCTGGCTGGGCCGGCTGGAAACGCGCAGCCGGGATTTCCATTGAAGGCTGGACGGGCGGCAGGTTGTCAGGGCGCGCCGGTCAGCCGCACGGAAGAAGCCGCTCAGCTGCCGGTCGCGTCGTCTCCATCCAGCCAGCGGTATTCCATCTGCCGGGCGGTTGCCAGAGCCAGTTGCCGGCCGGCAAGACGCTCGACGAGATGCAGGCTCATGTCGATGCCGGCCGAGATGCCGCCGGATGTCACGAGATGCCCGAGATCGACCCAGCGGCGGTCGGCGACGACGCTCAGCCCGGGAAAGTCCTCCTGCAGTTGCGCCTGATCCTCCCAATGCGTCGTCACCTGCCGGCCGTCGAGCAGGCCGGCCCTGGCGAGCAGGAACGCGCCGGTGCACACGGCGGCGCATATTCCGGCCGTGGCGGCGGTCGCGCGCAACCATTCCATCAAGCCGTCGGCTGCCAGTTCGCCGTCGATGACGCCGCCGGGAACGATCAGCAGGTCGATGGGCGGGTGGGTCTCGAGCGTGTGATCGACGAGCACGGACAGGCCGGCGCGGGCCTTGACGGGAAGTCGATGGCGCCCGACGGTGAAGACTTTGAACGGCTCGCGGTCGCCGCCCAGCCTGGTGTGGACCCGGCTGGCCGTGGTGAACACCTCGTAAGGCCCGGCAAAGTCGAGGACTTCGACGTCGGGAAAGAGATAGATGCCGACATTCACGGTCATGGTGTGCGTACGCCTCACTGTTTCTGGAGAAACCCCGGCACGGCAGGTGCCGGCCAGGGGCTGTCATTCTGATCCGGTTGGACGGTTCCGGCTGTCGCGACGATCGGGATGACCCCGGCCCAGACGGGTTGTCCGAGATCGTCGGCATCATCCTCGACGCCCCAGTTGCGTATCTTGGCAGCCGCTTCCGCCAGGGAAATGCGCAGTACGCGGGTCCCGGCCAGTTCGCCGCTGTTCGCCGGGCGGACCCGTGCCGAGCGCCCGGGGCTGACGTGCTCGACGAAGGCGGTAAGGGCGGCCTGCTTTTCCGTCTCGGCATCGACGGCGGCAAAGCGGCCGTAGATGACTACCGAACGGAAATTCATCGAATGGTGAAAAGCGGAGCGGGCGAGCACCAGGCCATCGACATGGGCGAGGCAGACGGCGCATTCGGTAGTGAGCAATGTGTTGGTCAGCCGCGAATTGTTGGCCCCGTGGATGTACAGCGCGTCACCGACGCGCCAGCAGGCCGTCGGCAGGCAATGCACGCTGTCGCCGTCGTGGAAGGCGATCTGGCAGATGAACGAAGCGTCGATGATGGCAGCGATGGTGGCGGCATCGTAATGGCCGCGTTGCGGCTTGCGGCGCACGGCGGTGCGGGCGCTGGGTGGTGGTGGTTTCATCTTTTCTCCTCGATGGCGCGGCCAGCATAAGCGCAATGTGGCACCATCCATGGAACCACATTGAATGCAATGAATGGAGCCAGATGGCCCTCGATCTCATTCTTTCCCCGCTGCAGCATCCCCTCTTGCCGGGCGAGGCCCGGCAGCAGCGCCTGTATCGCCTGTTGCGCAGTGCCATCCTGGACGGCCAACTGAATGCCGGCATGCGTCTTCCAGGTTCGCGGCAGTTGGCCGGGGAGCAGCGGATGGCGCGCAACGGCGTCCTGTTCGCCTACCAGCGGCTGCTCAGCGAAGGTTTCCTGGTGGCTGATCGCGGCGGAACACGCGTTGCCGGACTGCCTTCGCCGGCTGCCGCCGCGGCAACGGCGGTCGCCCCCGAAGTTTTCCTGTCGCGCCGGGCGGCCGGACTGGCGGCAACCCGATTGCCCGAGGAACTGCTGCCTTTCGCTCCCGGCGTCGCCGATCTGAACGCTTTTCCCTGGCCCATCTGGTCGCGTTTCCTGCAACAGGCCTGGCGTGCTGTCAGCGCGCGTCAGCTGGCCTATGCCGAAGCCGGCGGTGAGCCGGCCTTGCGCCGCTCGCTGGCCAGCTTTCTGCGAGCCAGGCGCGGAGTGGTCTGTTCGCCGGAGCAGATCTTCATCGTTGCCGGCGGCCAGCTCGCGCTCGATGCCTGTGCCCGGCTGCTGGCCGACCCCGGCGACCGCGTCTGGCTGGAGAATCCCTGCTATCAGACTGCCCGCAACACCATGCGGGCGGCCGGTCTGGATGTCGTCGATGTGCCGGTTGACGCTGACGGCATGGCGCCACCCGGGGCGCTGTGGCATGAACGCCCGCCGCGCCTGCTGTACCTGACTCCGTCGCACCAGTATCCGCTGGGCAGCGTGCTCAGTCTGGAGCGTCGTCTGGCCTTCCTGAAGCATCTGAAAGCCGGCGAGAACTGGCTGATCGAGGACGACTACGACAGCGATTTCAATCATGTCCGCCCGGGTAGGGGTCGCCTCAGAAAACGGAAAATAAAGCACGCTAAGCCGGTTGCAACGGTCGTAGCGGCCTGAACTTGCCCGCGCCGATCTTGGCGCTGCTGCGCCAGAGGTAATCGCCGGTCAGGTTGATGTGTTCCCAGCCGAGCGGCGACAGGTATTGCAATAGCGCGTCATCGACAGCATGCCCGTTGCCACGCAACGCATGTGCTGCGCGCTCCAGATAGACCGTGTTCCACAACACGACGGCCGCCGTCACCAGGTTGAGGCCGCTGGCCCGGTAGCGCTGCTGCTCGAAGCTGCGGTCGCGGATTTCGCCCAGACGGTTGAAGAATACGGCGCGGGCCAGCGCGTTGCGCGCTTCGCCCTTGTTCAGTCCAGCGTGGACGCGGCGGCGCAGCTCCACGCTTTGCAACCAGTCCAGGATGAACAGCGTGCGTTCGATGCGCCCCAGCTCGCGCAGGGCGATGGCTAAGCCGTTCTGGCGCGGATAGCTGCCGAGTTTCCGAAGCATCAGCGAGGCTGTCACCGTGCCCTGCTTGATCGAGGTCGCCAGCCGCAGAATTTCATCCCAGTGGGCACGAATAGCCTTGATGTTCAGCCTGTCGCTGCTAATCATCGGTTTGAGCGCGTCATAGGCGGTATCCCCCTTGGGGATGAACAGCTTGGTGTCGCCCAGGTCACGGATGCGCGGCGCAAAGCGGAAGCCCAGGAGATGCATCAGGGCAAAGACGTGATCGGTGAAGCCTGCCGTGTCGGTGTAGTGTTCCTCGATGCGCAGGTCGGACTCGTGGTACAGCAGGCCGTCAAGTACATAGGTCGAGTCGCGCACGCCGACATTGACCACCTTGGTGTGGAACGGCGCGTACTGGTCGGATATATGGGTGTAGAAGGTTCGCCCAGGGCTGCTGCCATATTTCGGGTTGATGTGACCGGTACTCTCGGCCTTGCTCCCGGTTCGGAAGTTCTGGCCGTCCGACGATGACGTGGTGCCGTCGCCCCAGTGTTCGGCGAAGGGATGCCGGAATTGGGCGTTCACCAACTCGGCCAGCGCTGTCGAATAGGTTTCGTCGCGGGTATGCCAGGCTTGTAGCCAGGCGAGCTTGGCGTAGGTCGTGCCGGGGCAGGACTCGGCCATCTTGGTCAGGCCCAGGTTGATCGCGTCGGCCAGGATGGTGGTCAACAGCAGATTTTTGTCCTTGGCCAGATCGCCCGATTTCAGGTGCGTGAAGTGGCGGGTGAAGCCCGTCCACTCATCGACTTCGAGCAGCAGTTCGGTGATCTTGACGTGTGGCAGGATCATGGCTGTCTGGTCGATCAGCGCCTGCGCGGTGTCGGGTACCGCCGCATCCAGCGGCGTGATCTTCAGGCCCGACTCGGTGATGATCGCATTCGGCAGGTCGTTGGCCGCTGCCATGCGGTTGACCGTGGCAAGCTGCGCTTCAAGCAGCGTCAGGCGGTCGTGCAGGTACTGGTCGCAGTCGGTGGCCACGGCCAGCGGCAATGCGCTGGACTGCTTGAGGCTGGCGAACTTCGCGGGCGGCACCAGGTAGTCCTCGAAGTCCTTGAACTGGCGCGATCCCTGCACCCAGATGTCGCCCGAGCGCAGCGAGTTCTTCAGCTCGGACAGCGCGCACAGCTCGTAGTAGCGCCGGTCGATACCCGCGTCAGTCATCACCAGCTTCTGCCAGCGCGGCTTGATGAAGTCGGTCGGGGCATCGGCAGGCACTTTGCGGGCGTTGTCGGTGTTCATGCCACGCAGTACCTCGATGGCATCGAGCACGTTCTTGGCGGCGGGTGCGGCCCGCAGCTTGAGCACGGCAAGGAATTCCGGCGCGTAGCGGCGCAAGGTGGCGTAACTTTCGCCGATGCGGTGCAGGAAATCGAAGTCATCGGGCTGAGCGAGCTTCTGCGCCTCGGTGACGCTTTCGGCGAAGGCATCCCAGGACATGACGGCCTCGATGGCGGCGAACGGATCGCGGCCAGCTTGCTTGGCCTCGATCAGCGCCTGGCCGATGCGCCCGAACAGCCGCACCTTGGCGTTGATCGCCTTGCCGGATGCCTGAAACTGCTGCTGATGCTTGTTTTTGGCGGCGTTGAACAGCTTGCCCAGGATGCGGTCGTGCAAGTCGATGATTTCGTCGGTGACCGTGGCCATGCCCTCGATGGCCAGCGCCACGAGGGTGGCGTAGCGCCGTTGCGGCTCGAACTTGGCTAAGTCGGCGGGCGTCATCTGGCCACCCTCACGGGCGATCTTGAGCAGGCGGTTCTGGTGCACCGACCGCTCGATACCGGAAGGCAGATCGAGCGCCTGCCACGCCTTGAGGCGTTCGATGTGTTCCAGCATGTGCCGCGAGTTCGGTTTAACCGGCGACTGGCGCAGCCAGGCCAGCCAGGTCGTCTTGCCGTTGTCCCGGCGCCTGAGCAGATCGTCGAGGCGGCGGCGATGCGTGTCCGACAGTGGTTCGGCCAAGGCGTCATAGATGCGCCGGTTGGCGCGAGTGATGGCCTCGGCGCTAGCGCGCTCGATGGCGTTGAGCGCGGGCAGGATGATCGACTGTCGCCGCAGATGCTCAACCAAGGTGCTAGCCAGCACGATGCCTTTGTCGGTTTGCATGGCCAGGTCGGTCAGCGTGTGCACGGCCTGCCGGTAGTGGCTCATGGTGAACGGCTGGAAGCCAAACACCGTTTGCAGCTCGACCAGGTGCTCGCGCCGGGTCTGCTCCCGCTGCCCGTAGTCGTCCCAGCTTTCGACGCCGACCTTGAGCTGGTCGGCGACCAGTTTCAGTAGGGGCAAAGACGGCGCCTGATCGACACCAAGGAAGATTCCGGGAAAGCGCAGGTAGCAGAGCTGCACGGCAAAGCCCAAGCGATTCGCAGGCCCGCGCCGCTGGCGGATGATGGAGAGATCGGTATCGCTGAACGTGTAATGTCGAATTAGGTCGTCCTTGGTGTCCGGCAACGCCAACAGGCTTTCCCGCTCGGCGGCGGACAGTATGGAACGACGAGGCATATTTATTGATCCAATTTCAAGTATTGATACAGGGTCTCCCGGCTGACACCAAATTCACGGGCCAGCTTCGCTTTTTGCTCGCCCGCCGTGACGCGCCGTTTCAGTTCAGCAATCTGTTCACCGCTCAGAGACTTCTTTCGGCCTCGGTAGGCTCCGCGTTGCTTAGCGAGCGCGATGCCTTCGCGCTGCCGCTCACGGATCAAGGCCCGCTCGAATTCGGCGAATGCCCCCATGACCGACAGCATCAGGTTCGCCATCGGTGAATCCTCGCCGGTGAAGGTCAGGCTTTCCTTGACGAACTCGATGCGCACGCCGCGCTTGGTCAGCTTTTGTACGAGGCGGCGCAAGTCATCGAGGTTGCGCGCCAAGCGATCCATGCTGTGAACCACCACGGTGTCGCCTTCGCGCACGAAGGCCAGCAGCGAATCAAGCTCGGGCCGCTGGGTGTCCTTGCCCGACGCCTTGTCGGTGAACACCCTGCCGACTTCGACATGCTCCAGTTGCCGCTCCGGGTTCTGGTCGAAGCTGCTGACCCGGACGTAGCCGATGCGTTGACCCTGCAAGATACCTCCAAATACGAAAGTGTCAGGAAGAAATCTATGACCTTTCGCCGCAGGTGTCAAGAAACACAAAAGTTAACTCTATTCTGACGTTGCTGTCGTTTTCAGAAGACGGCTGCACTGAACGTCAGAAGCCGACTGCACTATAGCAGCGGAGGGGTTGGATCCATCAGGCAACGACGGGCTGCTGCCGGCCATCAGCGGACGCAGGGAGGACTTTCCGCAACCGGCCGTTCGATGCGGCACCGATGGCCTTCGCGCAGGGGTAGTGAATCCGCCAGGATTGACTTGCGCTGCCCTACCTCTCACTAGTGAGGGGCGGCAGCGCATCAAGCGGTGAGCGCACTCCGGCACCGCCAACTTTCAGCACATGCGTGTAAATCATCGTCGTAGAGACGTCGGAATGGCCGAGCAGATCCTGCACGGTTCGAATGTCGTAACCGCTGCGGAGCAAGGCCGTCGCGAACGAGTGGCGGAGGGTGTGCGGTGTGGCGGGCTTCGTGATGCCTGCTTGTTCTACGGCACGTTTGAAGGCGCGCTGAAAGGTCTGGTCATACATGTGATGGCGACGCACGACACCGCTCCGTGGATCGGTCGAATGCGTGTGCTGCGCAAAAACCCAGAACCACGGCCAGGAATGCCCGGCGCGCGGATACTTCCGCTCAAGGGCGTCGGGAAGCGCAACGCCGCTGCGGCCCTCGGCCTGGTCCTTCAGCCACCATGCCCGTGCACGCGACAGCTGCTCGCGCAGGCTGGGTGCCAAGCTCTCGGGTAACATCAAGGCCCGATCCTTGGAGCCCTTGCCCTCCCGCACGATGATCGTGCCGTGATCGAAATCCAGATCCTTGACCCGCAGTTGCAAACCCTCACTGATCCGCATGCCCGTTCCATACAGAAGCTGGGCGAACAAACGATGCTCGCCTTCCAGAAAACCGAGGATGCGAACCACTTCATCCGGGGTCAGCACCACCGGCAAGCGCCGCGACGGCCGAGGTCTTCCGATCTCCTGAAGCCAGGGCAGATCCGTGCACAGCACCTTGCCGTAGAAGAACAGCAAGGCCGCCAATGCCTGACGATGCGTGGAGACCGAAACCTTGCGCTCGTTCGCCAGCCAGGACAGAAATGCCTCGACTTCGCTGCTGCCCAAGGTTGCCGGGTGACGCACACCGTGGAAACGGATGAAGGCACGAACCCAGTGGACATAAGCCTGTTGACATAAGCCTGTTCGGTTCGTAAACTGTAATGCAAGTAGCGTATGCGCTCACGCAACTGGTCCAGAACCTTGACCGAACGCAGCGGTGGTAACGGCGCAGTGGCGGTTTTCATGGCTTGTTATGACTGTTTTTTTGTACAGTCTATGCCTCGGGCATCCAAGCAGCAAGCGCGTTACGCCGTGGGTCGATGTTTGATGTTATGGAGCAGCAACGATGTTACGCAGCAGGGTGACGGTGTTCGGCATTCTGAATCTCACCGAGGACTCCTTCTTCGATGAGAGCCGGCGGCTAGACCCCGCCGGCGCTGTCACCGCGGCGATCGAAATGCTGCGAGTCGGATCAGACGTCGTGGATGTCGGACCGGCCGCCAGCCATCCGGACGCGAGGCCTGTATCGCCGGCCGATGAGATCAGACGTATTGCGCCGCTCTTAGACGCCCTGTCCGATCAGATGCACCGTGTTTCAATCGACAGCTTCCAACCGGAAACCCAGCGCTATGCGCTCAAGCGCGGCGTGGGCTACCTGAACGATATCCAAGGATTTCCTGACCCTGCGCTCTATCCCGATATTGCTGAGGCGGACTGCAGGCTGGTGGTTATGCACTCAGCGCAGCGGGATGGCATCGCCACCCGCACCGGTCACCTTCGACCCGAAGACGCGCTCGACGAGATTGTGCGGTTCTTCGAGGCGCGGGTTTCCGCCTTGCGACGGAGCGGGGTCGCTGCCGACCGGCTCATCCTCGATCCGGGGATGGGATTTTTCTTGAGCCCCGCACCGGAAACATCGCTGCACGTGCTGTCGAACCTTCAAAAGCTGAAGTCGGCGTTGGGGCTTCCGCTATTGGTCTCGGTGTCGCGGAAATCCTTCTTGGGCGCCACCGTTGGCCTTCCTGTAAAGGATCTGGGTCCAGCGAGCCTTGCGGCGGAACTTCACGCGATCGGCAATGGCGCTGACTACGTCCGCACCCACGCGCCTGGAGATCTGCGAAGCGCAATCACCTTCTCGGAAACCCTCGCGAAATTTCGCAGTCGCGACGCCAGAGACCGAGGGTTAGATCATGCCTAGCATTCACCTTCCGGCCGCCCGCTAGCGGACCCTGGTCAGGTTCCGCGAAGGTGGGCGCAGACATGCTGGGCTCGTCAGGATCAAACTGCACTATGAGGCGGCGGTTCATACCGCGCCAGGGGAGCGAATGGACAGCGAGGAGCCTCCGAACGTTCGGGTCGCCTGCTCGGGTGATATCGACGAGGTTGTGCGGCTGATGCACGACGCTGCGGCGTGGATGTCCGCCAAGGGAACGCCCGCCTGGGACGTCGCGCGGATCGACCGGACATTCGCGGAGACCTTCGTCCTGAGATCCGAGCTCCTAGTCGCGAGTTGCAGCGACGGCATCGTCGGCTGTTGCACCTTGTCGGCCGAGGATCCCGAGTTCTGGCCCGACGCCCTCAAGGGGGAGGCCGCATATCTGCACAAGCTCGCGGTGCGACGGACACATGCGGGCCGGGGTGTCAGCTCCGCGCTGATCGAGGCTTGCCGCCATGCCGCGCGAACGCAGGGGTGCGCCAAGCTGCGGCTCGACTGCCACCCGAACCTGCGTGGCCTATACGAGCGGCTCGGATTCACCCACGTCGACACTTTCAATCCCGGCTGGGATCCAACCTTCATCGCAGAACGCCTAGAACTCGAAATCTAACGTCCGTTCGGGCATCGAGGTCCATGTCGGGGTGGGACGGGCCCGTGGCTTCAAGATCACTTGCAGTCCGACCGCGATGTCTTGGTTGCGCGAGAGGTTGTCGATATCCTCCACTTCCATCATCAACCCTGGATAATGCCGCCGCCGTCATCGCCGCCGACGCCCGTGCCGGGCTTTTCGGGCCTGTCAGGCTTGCTCGGCCTTCAGCCTGCCTGGGCGAGATCTCCGGCGGACGGATTAACGGCGGAGCTTCGCCGCCTTTCGTGCGTGTGAAGGCCGAAGATAGTTCTCTCAAAAACATCCGTTTATGAGAGATACCAAATGTCATTTTCAGAAGACGACTGCACCAGTTGATTGGGCGTAATGGCTGTTGTGCAGCCAGCTCCTGACAGTTCAATATCAGAAGTGATCTGCACCAATCTCGACTATGCTCAATACTCGTGTGGGCTCTGTTGCAAAAATCGTGAAGCTTGAGCATGCTTGGCGGAGATTGGACGGACGGAACGATGACGGATTTCAAGTGGCGCCATTTCCAGGGTGATGTGATCCTGTGGGCGGTGCGCTGGTATTGTCGCTATCCGATCAGCTATCGCGACCTTGAGGAAATGCTGGCGGAACGCGGCATTTCGGTCGACCATACGACGATCTATCGCTGGGTCCAGTGCTACGCCCCGGAGATGGAGAAGCGGCTGCGCTGGTTCTGGCGGCGTGGCTTTGATCCGAGCTGGCGCCTGGATGAAACCTACGTCAAGGTGCGGGGCAAGTGGACCTACCTGTACCGGGCAGTCGACAAGCGGGGCGACACGATCGATTTCTACCTGTCGCCGACCCGCAGCGCCAAGGCAGCGAAGCGGTTCCTGGGCAAGGCCCTGCGAGGCCTGAAGCACTGGGAAAAGCCTGCCACGCTCAATACCGACAAAGCGCCGAGCTATGGTGCAGCGATCACCGAATTGAAGCGCGAAGGAAAGCTGGACCGGGAGACGGCCCACCGGCAGGTGAAGTATCTCAATAACGTGATCGAGGCCGATCACGGAAAGCTCAAGATACTGATCAAGCCGGTGCGCGGTTTCAAATCGATCCCCACGGCCTATGCCACGATCAAGGGATTCGAAGTCATGCGAGCCCTGCGCAAAGGACAGGCTCGCCCCTGGTGCCTGCAGCCCGGCATCAGGGGCGAGGTGCGCCTTGTGGAGAGAGCTTTTGGCATTGGGCCCTCGGCGCTGACGGAGGCCATGGGCATGCTCAACCACCATTTCGCAGCAGCCGCCTGATCGGCGCAGAGCGACAGCCTACCTCTGACTGCCGCCAATCTTTGCAACAGAGCCTTTTCATGCACATGGCGCGAGCGCCATCTCGCCTTCGATCTGTTCGCGGATCGCGGTCATCACGACGAGGCCGTTGAGCACCGCGACGCCGACAAGGCATGTGAAGCCGCCCGCCGCCGACGACGGGAAGTTGATCCGGGTGAGCGCGAGCGTGAAGACACCGCCGGCAAGGCTGAGCGGCACAGCGAGAAACTCTTCGTCGTGTGAGAAATTAGCGGGGGCTCCGACCCGCTGGGTGACGCGATGGGAATGGCGATGCACAGAAATGTTTGCAGATCGGTGGGCGCAAAGGTTGCCCCTCGGCCTTGCCGTTTGGCGTCATTGCCCCTCTGATCGAGCATGTGGCTGCCGAACGTTGCGCTGGCTGACTACCGCGCGGAGGCGAAGGAGCCAATGACAAGCTGCCCCCAATCGCTAGCCAAATTTTGGGACCCGGAATATCTTCGTCGAGACGAGCAGATATTCGTCAATGGTATACTTCGCGCTTTGCCTATCCGCGAGCTGCCGTTCCGCAAATTGCCAAGCGGTTCTTGCTCAGGCCCATATCGCGC
>WBUO01000120.1 GCA_008933675.1 Dechloromonas sp. | reverse complement strand
ACCACGGCCGGCGGTCGCACGCGCCTGCAACCGGCACTCAAGACCCATCGCCCGGCCGTTGTCATCATCGCCCTGGGCGCCAATGACGGCCTGCGCGGTCTGGCCATCGGCCAGATGCAGAGCAACCTCGAGACAATGATCGAGGCCGCACAAAAAACCGGTGCCCGCGTGCTGCTGGCCGGCATGCGCCTGCCGCCCAATTACGGGCCGTATGCAGAGCAGTTCCATACCGCCTACAGCGATATCTCCCGGCGCAAGAAGATCGCCCTGCTGCCCTTCCTGCTCGAGCCGGTGGCCAGCCGCCCTGAGCTCTTCCTGCCTGACAACCTGCATCCAACGGCGGCAGCCCAACCGCTGATCCTCGAGCACGTCTGGGCCGCCCTGGCGCCGCTGCTAAAATAGCCGGATGAAGCCCAACCGCCCCACCGTGGCCGATCTCGCCGCTTTCGACGAGATCATCGACGTCCGCTCGCCAAGCGAATTTTCCGAAGACCATATTCCCGGTGCCATCAACTGCCCGGTCCTCAACGACGCCCAGCGCGCCGAAGTCGGCACCCTGTACAAGCAGGTCTCACCGTTCGAGGCCAAGAAGATCGGCGCCGCACTGGTCTCCGAAAACATTGCCCACCACCTGCGCGAGCGCTTCCTCGACCGCCCCAAGTCCTGGAAGCCGCTGATCTACTGCTGGCGCGGTGGCGAGCGCAGCGGTTCGATGACCACCATCTTCCGCGCCATCGGCTGGCCTGCCGGGCAACTGGAGGGCGGCTACAAAGCCTGGCGCACGCATGTCATCGAACGTCTGGCGGAGCTGCCGACAACACTGAACTTCAAGGTCATCGCCGGCCCCACCGGCAGCGCCAAGACACGCGTACTGCAGGCACTGGAGACGCTTGGAGAACAAGCGCTCGATCTTGAAGCGCTGGCCTGCCACAAGGGTTCGGTACTCGGCCTGCTGCCCGACGAACCACAGCCGACGCAGAAAGGCTTCGAAACCTCCCTGATGCTGGCGCTGCAAGCCTTCGATCCGGGGCGTCCGGTCTATGTCGAAGCAGAGAGCCGGAAAATCGGCCGCCTCCATCTGCCCGACACCCTTCTCGAGCGCATTCGCGATGGCGAATGCCTGAGCATCGAAGCCGGGATTGACGCCCGCGTCGACTTCCTGCTCCGCGATTACGACTACTTCCTCTGCCGTCCGGCCCTGCTCGGCCAGCGCCTGCAGGCTCTGCAGGGCCTGCAAAGCCGTGAAACGCTGGAACGCTGGCAGCATTTGATCGCCGGAGAACAATGGGCGGCGCTGGTCGGGGAATTGCTGGAACTGCACTACGATCCGCTGTACCGCCGTTCTCAGAGCCATCACTTCGGCCCACCGCCCGCCCACTGCATCCGCACCAACGACCTCAGCCCGGCGGGCATCAACCGCCTGGCGGCCGCCGTCATTCAGGCGCGGATGGCACAGATCGCCTGACGCATTGCCGGCTTCGGCCGCTCGACATAACCCTCGACAAAATCCAGTTCGCGCAGCCCGGCCGCTGCCGCAATCGCCCGCAGTTCCCCGGCCCGCAGCAGAAAATCCGGGTTGGACGGCTTGCCATAGGCAGCATTGCCATCCATGAAGGTCTCGTAGATCAGCACGCCGTCGGGCTCCAGCATGGCCAGCAGCGCCGGCAAAAAAGGGCGCCACAGGTAATTGGTGACAACGATGCCGGCGAACTGCCGACCGTGCAACGGCCAGGTATCGCCTTCCAGATCGAGACAGGCTGTGGTGATGCCCGCGATACCCTGCAGCCCCTGCAGCGCCTCGACATCACGATCGACCGCCAGCACGGGCCAGCCGGCGGCTGCCAGAAAGCGGCTGTGGCGGCCGCTGCCACAAGCCAGATCGAGCACCGTTCGCCCGGCCGGCAGGTGCCGGACATGCGCCTCGACCCAGGGTGAAGGCGGTATCATGGCGGGCAGTTCATTCACGGAGGCAGTCATGGCGGATGGCGTGGTCGTTGTAAGCGAAAGTGGCAAGGGAAGATACCAGCAGGAGGTCCACATCGGCCAGCACCTGCTGCTCGCCGACGAACCCGTGGGCATGGGCGGCGGCGATAGCGGACCGGCCCCCTTCGACTTCCTGCTGACGGCACTCGGCACCTGCACCGCGATGACCCTGCGCATGTATGCCGAACGCAAGGCACTTCCGCTGCAACAGGTCAGCGTCACCTTGCGCCACGAGAAAATCGACGTGGACGGCGTCCGCCGTGACCGGATCGAGCGACGCATCACGCTGAACGGTGAACTGACCTCGGATGAACGCCAACGCCTGCTTGAAATCGCCGAGAAATGCCCGGTTCACCGCACGCTCAGCCAGCCCCTGCTGATTGCCAGCAGCCTTGAAACGGCTGGCAATACCCCTGCACTCCCTACGGAATAAAGCCTGCTTCCGTGATAAAATTGTGCATCGCACAATAAGCACAGACCCCCGAGGATAATCATGCTGGAACAGCACTATCTGACAACCCTCTTTGAACCCAAATCGGTTGCCGTGATCGGCGCATCGGACCGTGAAAACTCGGTCGGCAACATCATCTTCAAGAACATCCTGGGTTCCGGCTACAAGGGGCGCCTGTACGCGATCAACCCGAAACACGAGACGATCCAGGGACAGCAGGCCTACAAGTCGATCGAGGAAATCGGTGCCCGCGTCGAGATGGCGGTGATCGCCACCCGGCCACAGACCGTGCCGCAGATCATCGAGCAATGCGGGCGCAGCGGCGTACGCAACGTCATCATCATCGCCTCCGGCTTCTCCGAGGCCGGTCATATCGGTGCCGCGCTGGAGCGCAAGGTGCTCGAGATCGCCCGCTCCTACAACGTCCGCATCCTCGGCCCCAACTGCCTCGGCATCATCCGCCCGGAACTCGGCCTCAACGCCACCTTTACGCGGATCACCGCCAACCCCGGCAATCTGGCACTGGTCTCCCAGTCCGGCGCCATGTGCTCGGCCGTGCTCGACTGGGCCAAGGCCAACCAGGTCGGCTTTTCATCGGTCATCTCGCTGGGCATGACCACCGACATCGATTTCGGCGAAATCCTCGACTACCTGATCTATGACAGCCGGACGCATTACATCCTGATGTACGTCGAGGGCATCCGCAACGCCCGCCGCTTCATGAGCGCCCTGCGCTCGGCGGCACGCATCAAGCCGATCATCCTGCTGAAGGCCGGCCGCCATGAAGCCGGTTCGCAGGCGGCAACCGTGCATTCGGGCATGGCCGCCGTGTCCGACACCGTCTTCGACGCCGCCGTGCGCCGCGCCGGCGTCGTCCGCGTACAGAACGTCGGGCAACTGTTCTATGCCGCCAAGGCACTGGCCTCCAAGTTCCGTCCGCAGGGCAACCGCCTGGCCATCATCACCAATGGCGGCGGCCCCGGTGCAATGGCCGCCGACCGTGCCGGGGATCTCGGCATCCCCCTGGCGCAGATGACCAACGAGACGATGGCGGCACTCAACAAGTCGCTTCCAGCCAACTGGTCGCATAGCAACCCGATCGACATCGGCGGCGACGCGACGCCGGAACGCTATCGCGAAGCCATCATGGCGGTCACCCACGACGCCAACGTGGACAGCACGCTGGTCATGCTGTCGCCGCAGGCAATGACTGACCCGATGGGTGTCGCCAAGGCAATCATCGAGGTCGCCGACAAGCTGAACCGCTCCCTGATCTGCTGCTGGATGGGCGAGGACCAGGTATCAGCGGCACGCAAACTGCTCGAGGATGCAGGCATCCCGGCCTTCCGCATGCCGGAGACGGCGATCGAGCTGTTCCACCACATTTCCAAGTACTACCGCAACCAGAAGCTGTTGCTGCAGACACCGGAACCGACCCGCCAGCAGGGACGTCCCGAGACCGAAGGCGCCAAGATGCTGATCGAGGCCCTGCTCGCCGAGCGGCGCAAGGTGCTCTCCGAGATGGAATCGAAGGCCATCCTGCGCGCCTTCAAGGTGCCGGTGGCGCAGACCATGGTTGCCCGCACCGCCACCGAGGCGCTGCTGCTGGCCGAGCAGATCGGTTTCCCGATCGCCATGAAGGTCGATTCGCCGGACCTGCCACACAAGTCGGACGCCGGCGGCGTGCGTCTCAACATCCAGAACGCCCCGGCGGTGCGCAACGCCTACCACGACATCATCGATACCGTGCAGAAGCGCCATCCGACGGCGAAGATCAATGGCGTCTCGATCGAGCCCTTCCTCTCCCGCCCGCATGGCCGCGAGCTGATGATCGGCGTCTTCCGCGACCCGATCTTCGGGCCGGTGATTTCCTTCGGCGCCGGCGGCTTCGACGTCGAGATCTTCAGCGACCGCTCGGTCGCCCTGCCGCCGCTGAACAAGTTCCTGGCCAAGGATCTCGTCGAAACGACACGCACCTCGAAAATCCTCGACCAGTTCCACAACATGCCGCCGGTCGACCGCGAAGCCCTCAAGGAAGTACTGCTCTGCATTTCCGAAATGGTCTGCGAACTGCCGTGGATCCAGGAGCTCGACCTCAATCCGCTGATCGTCGACGAACACGGTGCCATCGCCGCCGATGCGCGCATCGTCATCGACCACGCCGCCAACGCCTCGGGCGACCGCTATGCCCATATGGCGATCTACCCCTACCCGGTGCACCTGATCCAGGAATGGCAGATGAACGACGGCAAGGTCGTCACCATCCGCCCGATCCGTCCGGAAGACGCCGATCTGGAGCAGGAATTCGTCAAGAACATGTCCGACGAGTCGCGCTACTACCGCTTCATGGACACCCTGCGTGAGCTGACGCAAACCATGCTGGTGCGCTTCACGCAGATCGACTACGACCGCGAAATGGCGCTGGTGGCGATGATCGCCGACGACGAAGGCAAGGAGACGCAGATCGGCGTCGCCCGCTACGTCGGCAATCCGGATGGCGAATCGGTGGAATTCGCGCTCGCCGTCGGCGACGACTGGCAGAAGTGCGGCGTCGGCCGCAAGCTGATGACGGCGCTGATCGACTGTGCCCGCCTGAAAGGCTATCGAGCCGTGGTCGGCGACGTGCTGTCGACCAACAGCAAGATGTTCCGCCTGATGACCAGCCTCGGCTTCACCATCCATCCGCATCCGGAGGACACGGCGGTCAAGCGCGTCGTCAAGCCGCTGACCGGTGCCTGACCGGGCCAGCGACCGATCCGGCCCACAAAAAAAGCCAGTCTCGCAGGACTGGCTTTTTCATTTCATCGGGTGAGTTTCACTCCGGATAGAAATTCACATCGTAGGGATAGGGCTTCTGCGCGACCTTCGACTCGGCGTTGCGCCGGGTGGTTTCCACCGTCTGCTTCTTGTCCCACCACAGGGCACGACCGGCCTTCTGGTCAGCCACCCAGGCTGGATTCTTTTCCAGTTGTTCGTTCATCCATTGCGTGTGATCGGACACGTAGCTTGTATTTACGTCGGCCATTTACTGCGTTCCCCGGTGATCAAGACGCGCGATTCTAGCATGTCAGTGGATGACGATGGGCCGGGCGGTACCGGTGCAGTAGTCGTCCAGGAAGGCGTCGATGGTTTCCTCATCGCGCTCGCTCTCGGGGATTTCTTCCATCGCATGCTGAAAATGGTAAGCGGAAGCCCCCTGCAGGAAGAGCGTGCGCCGGCAATCCTTGTCGAACAGCTCGAAGCCTTGCTGCGCCGGATAGGCCAGTATCCAGAAGTGATCACTGCTGTAGATGACGTTCATCGCACACCTCCAAAACAGGTTGCCCACATCCCAGTTAACGACGAAACACGCTTTCCCTTGAGCCATGGTGCCGGGCGGCAGCGAAGTACCGACAGGCGGTCACGGATACAGCCCACGCATCGCCCGGGCCTGCAACACCCGGCTGCAACCGACGACGAAGGCGGCGGTGCGCAGCGATAGCTGACGATCAGCCGCCAGTTGCCAGATGGCCGCGAAGGCGTCGGCCATGATGCGCTCCAGCCGCTCATTTATTTCCTCCTCGCTCCAGAAGAAACTGGAGAAGTCCTGGACCCACTCGAAATAGCTGACGGTGACACCACCGGCGTTGGCCAGCACATCGGGCACGACCAGAATGTTGCGCTCGGCGAGGATCGCCTCGGCTTCCGGCGTCGTCGGCCCGTTGGCGCCTTCGACGACGATGCGGGCGTTGATGCTGCCGGCGTTGAACTGGTTGATCTGGGATTCCAGCGCAGCCGGCACGAGAAACTCGCAGGGCACGGCCCAGAAGGCGTCATTGGCGATCACTTCGCAACCCGGGGCACCAAGCAGCGTGCCTTGCTCGCTCAGGTAGCGCTTCAAGGCCGGGATGTCGAGACCGGCCGCGTTGAAGACCGTACCGCTGACATCCTGCACGGCCACGATGCGGGCGCCGGCGGCGGCAAACATGCGGGCGCTGGCCTCGCCAACGTTGCCGAAGCCCTGGATCGAGACGCGGGCGCCGATCAACGGCAGGTCGAGCTTCTTCGCCGCCTCACGGGCGGTCACGAATACGCCGCGACCGGTCGCGTCGGGGCGGCCGAGCGAACCACCGAGCGACAGCGGCTTGCCGGTAACGACGCCGGTCGAGGTGCGCCCCTGGTTCATCGAATAGGTATCCATCATCCAGGCCATGACCTGGGCGTTGGTATTCATGTCCGGGGCCGGAATATCCTTGTCCGGGCCGATCATCATGTCGATCTCGCTGGTGTAGCGGCGCGTCAGGCGCTCCAGTTCGGGTTGCGACAGCTGGCGCGGATCGACGCGGATACCGCCCTTGGCACCGCCGAACGGCACATTGACCACGGCGTTCTTGATGCTCATCCAGCCGGCCAGGGCCATGACTTCCGACAGTGTCACATCCTGGTGATAGCGCACACCGCCCTTGCCCGGCCCGCGCGAGGTGTTGTGATGCACGCGATAGCCTTCGAAATGGGCGATCTCGCCATTGTCGAGCCGGATCGGCACGTCGACGATCAGCGCCCGCTTCGGCCGGCGCAGGGTTTCCACCCACGGCCACAGCGACTTGTCGAGCAGCGGCGCCACCTTCTCCACCTGCTGCAGGAAGATGTGCCAGGGGCCAACGTTCTCGCGGGAGATGTAGGACGGTAGTTGAGGGGCATTCATGGTCGTTTCCTTTCAGCCGATCGTGGATCTCTGTTCAATAGGAGGTCGCCGCCCGCGCCGCCTGGTCGTAGCGACCGGAGAGGGTACGCATCAGGCGGGCCATCTCGCCCAACCGCTGGTTCTCCTCGGCCTCGCCGGAGAAACCCGGCATCAGGCAGGCCTCGCGCACCTCCCGGTATTTCATGCATAACGCACTGCCCTCCCCGGTCGTCGAGAAAAAGACTTCCTTGCCACGCTTGCTTCCTTCGACCAGACCGGCCGCCACCAGTTTCTTGACGGCGTAGGAAACGACATGGGTGTCTTCTATATTGAGGACGAAACAGATGTCGGCCAGACGCTTCTCTGTGCCCTTGTGATTGATGTGGTGCAGCACCAGCACGTCGGTCGGCGTCATGTCCTTGACGCCGGCGGCACCCATGCAGCGGATCATCCAGCGGTTGAAGGCATGCGCCGCAATGATCAGCCCGAACTCGAATTCGGACAGTTCAGGCGACTTCTCGGAAACCAGATGCGAGGAAGAAACAATGCGCTGGCTGTGTTCTGGGGAAGCGATTTTGGCGTTCATCGGAGATTCACTCAAAAGTAACTCGTTCATTATACATAAACATTACGTTGACTTTTTATAAACGTTTTATTAACGTTACCACAACGTTATAAAAACGTTAGCGCGCCGTAGCCCCCCTTCCGCCCCCTTTCGAGGAGTACGCCATGTTTAGAAGACTTGCCGCCGCCGGAGCCGCTTCCGCTCTGTTCCTGATCGCCGCACCGGTTGCTGCCCAGCAGAAGTGGGACATGCCGACCGGCTATCCGGCCAGCAACTTCCACACCGAGAACATCAAGCAGTTTGCCGCCGACGTCGATACCGCCACCGGCGGCAAGCTGAAGATCACCGTGCACGACAGCGGTTCGCTGTTCAAGGCCAACGAGATCAAGCGCGCCGTCCAGGGCGGTCAGGCGCAGATCGGCGAAATCATCATCTCCGGCTATTCCAATGAAGACGCGCTGTACGGCGTCGATTCGATCCCCTTCCTGGCCACCAGCTACCCCGAGTCACAAAAGCTGTGGCAGGCCTCGCGCCAGGCCACCGAGGCCCGCCTCGCCAAGCAGGGCATGAAGGTGCTTTACTCCGTAGCCTGGCCGCCGCAGGGCATCTTCAGCGCCAAGCCGATCAACTCGGCAGCCGACCTCAAGGGTGCCAAGTGGCGCGCCTACAACCCCAACACCAGCCGCATCGCCCAGCTGGTCGGCGCCCAGCCGGTCACCGTACAGGCCGCCGAACTGACCCAGGCGCTGGCCACCGGCGCCGTCAACACCTTCATGACCTCGGCCGCCACCGGCTTCGACAGCAAGGTCTGGGAGCAGGTCAAGTATTACTACGACGTCAGCGCCTGGCTGCCGAAGAACCTGGTGATCGTCTCGCAGAAGGCCTTCGACGCGCTCGACAAGCCGAGCCAGGAAGCCCTGCTGAAGGCCGCCGCGGCGGCCGAGACGCGCGGCTGGAAGGTCAGCGCCGAGAAGAACGCCTGGTACGTCGAGCAGCTGAAGAAGAACGGCATGATGGTCGATGCCGGCTCGGCCCAACTCCGTGCCGACCTGAAGAAGGTCGGCGACACGATGATCGGCGACTGGGCCAAGCAGGCCGGCGCCGACGGCCAGGCCGTGCTCGACGCCTACCGCAAGTAAGTTTCGCCACCGCGGGCCGCTACGGCGGCCCGTTCATTTTCTAGAAGGAGTCCCCATGCGTGCCCTGCTGGATCGACTATTCGCCGCCGCCGGTTACCTTGCCGGACTCTTCCTGATCGGCACCCTGCTCGCCGTGCTGGCCAGCATCTTCGGCCGCGTCATTCCCGCCCTCGACCTGCCCGGTGCCGACGCCTACGCCGGCTACTGCACCGCCACTGCCGCCTTCCTGGCGCTGGCCCCGACCCTGCGCCGCGGCGAGCACATCCGCGTGACGCTGCTGCTCAACCATCTGCCGGCCGCCGCCCACCGCTGGCTCGACGTCTTCTGCCATGCCATCGCCGTGTTCATGGCCGGCGCCCTGGCCTGGTACTCGATCCGCCTGGTGCTGCAGTCGCGCGAATTCGTCGACATCTCGACCGGCCTCGACGCCACGCCGCTGTGGATACCGCAGCTCGGCATGGCGCTCGGCACCAGCCTGTTCACGCTGGCATTCCTGATGGACCTGATCCTGCTCCTGGCCGGCAAGGCCTTGCGCGAAACCTCGCCGGAAGGCGAACCCGCCCGTATCGAATAAGAGGACAGGATCATGGATCTGACCATCACCGCACTGCTCGTCATCACGCTGTTCGTCATCCTCGGCAGCGGCGTCTGGATCGGCCTGGCGCTGGCCGGCGTCGCCTGGATCGGCATGGAGCTGTTCACCTCCCGCCCGGTCGGCGACAGCATGGCCGTCACCATCTGGGGCTCGGCCTCCTCGTGGACGCTGACCGCCCTGCCGCTGTTCATCTGGATGGGCGAAATCCTGTTCCGCACCAAGCTGTCGGAGGACATGTTCAAGGGTCTCGCCCCGTGGCTGGAAAAGCTGCCGGGCCGGCTGCTGCACACCAACATCATCGGCTGCACCATCTTCGCCGCCGTCTCCGGTTCCTCGGCGGCCACCTGCGCCACCATCGGCAAGATGACGCTACCCGAACTGAAGCGCCGCGGCTATCCGGACAGCATCGCCATCGGCACGCTGGCCGGCGCCGGCACGCTCGGCCTGCTGATTCCGCCATCGATCATCATGATCGTCTACGGCGTCACCGCCAATGTCTCGATCGCCCAGCTGTTCATCGCCGGCGTCTTCCCCGGCCTGCTGCTGGCCGGCCTGTTCATGGCCTACACCATCGGCTGGGCGCTGCTCCATCCCGAGCAGATCCCGCCGGCCGACCAGAACCTGGGCTTCGTCGACAAGATCAAGGCCTCGCGCCACCTGATCCCGGTCGTCACGCTGATCGCCGCCGTGCTCGGCTCGATCTACACCGGCCTGGCCACCGCCACCGAGGCGGCCGGTCTCGGCGTCGTCGGCGCCATGGTCATCGCGTTGATCCAGGGCGAGCTGACCTGGAAGAACTTCCGCGACAGCCTGCTCGGCGCCAGCCGCCTGTACTGCATGATCGCGCTGATCCTCGCCGGCGCCGCCTTCCTGACGCTGTCGATGGGCTACATCGGCCTGCCCCGCCACCTCGCCGAATGGATCGGCAGCCTGGGGCTGTCGCCCTTCGCGCTGGTGCTGGCGCTGATGGCCTTCTTCATCATCCTCGGCTGCTTCCTCGACGGCATCTCCATCGTCGTGCTGACCATGGGCATCCTGCTGCCGACCGTCGAGAAAGCCGGGCTCGACCTGATCTGGTTCGGCATCTTCGTCGTGCTGGTCGTCGAAATGGCGCAGATCACGCCGCCGGTCGGCTTCAACCTGTTCGTGCTGCAGGGCATGACCAAGAAGGAGATCACCTGGCTGGCCAAGCATGCGATGCCGATGTTCTTCCTGATGGTCGGCGCCGTGCTGCTGATCTATTTCTTCCCCGGCATCATCACCTGGCTGCCGCAGCAGATGGCGGGCTGAACCGGTGCGCCACAATCCGCTCCTGCTGCCGCTCGGCGACAGCGCCTGGACCGTCGAATTCGGCGACCGCATCGACCCGGCGCTGCACGCCCGGGTCATGGGTCTCGCCGGCGCGCTGCACGCTGCCCGCGAAGCCGGCGAACTGGCCGGCATCGTCGACCTGGTGCCGACCTTCCGCTCGCTGACCGTGCATTACGACCCGCTGGCCATCGACGGCGAGCAGCTTGGCGCCCGCCTGCTGCAACTGGCCGAGGCCGCCGGCAGCAGCACCAGCGACGGCCGCCACTGGCTGTTGCCGGTGTGCTGCGACGGCGAGCTGGCGCCCGATCTGGAACGCCTGGCCGAGGCCAGGCGCATGGGCACGGAGACGGTGATCGCGCTGCTCGCCGCCACCACCTTCCGCGTCTACATGATCGGCTTCATGCCCGGCTTTCCCTACATGGGCGGCCTGCCGCCGGCGCTGGCCATGCCGCGCCTGGCCAGCCCGCGCAAGGCGGTGCCGGCACGCTCGCTGGCCGTCACCGGCGAGATGTGCGCGGTCTATCCCTGGGAAAGCCCGGGCGGCTGGAACCTGCTCGGGCGTACCCCGGTGACGCTGTTCGACGCCGCCGACGAGGCCGCCCCGGCCCTGCTCGAATCCGGCGACCAGGTCCGCTGGCGCATCGTCGAGCGCGCCGAATACGACCATCTCGTCGGTGAGCTGGCCGCCGGCCGGCTGCGCCGCACCGACTTTCTCGTCGCCGCGGAGGCTGCATGGCCGGCCTGATCGAAGTCATCGACGGCGGCCTCGGCAATGCCATCCAGGATGCCGGGCGCTTCGGCCACCGCCACCAGGGCCTGGCCGTCTCCGGTTATCTCGACCGGCCGCTGGCCGATTGCGCCAACGCCCTGGTCGGCAATCCACCGGCGGCCGCCTGCCTCGAGCTGCGCGGCCTCGGCCCGACCCTGGCGG
>WBUO01000119.1 GCA_008933675.1 Dechloromonas sp. | reverse complement strand
CGCATCACCCTGAAACCGGGTGAAGGCGCCGAGGTGAAGCTGGTCATGAAGAAGGGCCAGAAGACCGACTTCGTCTGGACGGTCGCCGGCGGCGTCGTGAACTCCGATCTTCACGGCGACGGCGGCGGAAACTCGATCAGCTATGAGAAGAAGCGCGGCCTCGCCAAGGACCAGGGCACGGTCACGGCCGCGTTCGACGGCAATCATGGCTGGTTCTGGCGCAACCGCGGCGACGCCGATGTCGTCGTGATCCTCAAGGTTCGCGGCGCGCATAGCGAGCTCAAGCGCGTCGCCTGACGCTTCGGCGAAAAAGAGAAGGGGCCGGAACCGCATCGCGGCTCCGGCCCCTTTCTATTTGACGAACGCCCGAAGCGAAGCCGGTTACTCCTCGCGCTGTCCCATCAGATTGAGGAGCATCTGGAAGAGGTTCACGAAGTTCAGGTACAGTGAAAGCGCGCCGAAGACGGCGAGCTTGCTGTTCGCTTCATGGCCGTAATGCTCGGCATATTGCGACTTGATGTTCTGCGTGTCCCATGCCGTGAGGCCGGTGAAAACGATCACGCCGATCACCGAAACGACCAGCTGCAGCGCGCTCGACTGCAGGAACAGGTTGACGAGGCTCGCGAGCACGACGCCGATCAGGCCCATGATCAGGAAACTGCCCATCTTCGAGAGGTCGCGCCCGGTCGTGTAGCCATAGAGGCTCATCGACAGGAACATCACCGCGGTGACGAAGAAGGTCTGCGCGATGCTGGCACCGGTGAACACGAGCAACACCGAGGCAAGCGAGAGGCCCATCAGCCCCGAGAATACCCAGAAAAGGGTCTGAGCCGTCGATGCCGACATCTTCTCGATCCGGAAGGAGAAGAGAAAGACGAAGGCGAGCGGTGCGAGCATGACCACCCATTTGAGCGGGGTACCGAAGATCGGCTGGTACAGGGCGGGCGTCGACGCGACGAGCATCGCGACGATGCCGGTCAGCAGGACACCCGACGCCATGTAATTGTAGACCCGCAGCATATGCTTGCGCAGGCCCGCATCGAACTCGGCGGCGCCAAGCGCGCCGCGGGTCCGGTTCAAAGATTGCTGTTCGAACATATCCATCCTCGTTGATCGATCCAACGAGCAGCACGAACAGATGTCCTGAGAAATTGATAATGATGGACCTGCATCGAGCTTGCTCGATGCGGTCCGACATCACGACCGCCTGAAGACGGATCGCCAGAGGGGCCCGGCCCGCATGGCCACCATATGATCGATCAGCGATGAAAGATCAATGAACGGGTGGGGCTCAGCCTTGGACCTCGACCGTCATTGCATAGGAAGCACGGCGCTGCGGAGCCTCGGGCTGCGGCGGCGTCGCCGGCGGCGGGCCGCCGGCGCCTTCACCGCCACCGCGGCGCCCACCGATGCTGGCGCTCACCCAATACATGCCTGCCTCGGGCCAGGTGAAGCTGACCTTGCCTTCAGCGTCGGTCTTCGCATCCATCTGCTTGATGTCGGCGCGGTAGCGGATGCCGCCGGGGATGGCGACCACGTCGATGCCCGCGGCGGGCTTGCCGTCGAGCATGAACTGGAAGGTTGCTTCCTCGCCGACCGCGAGATCGTTGGGGTGGGTGACCGGGATCATCTCGATCCCCTTGCCGCCCGCCGTGAAGACGCTGGTGGTCGGCTCACCCGCCGTCACGAACGTCTCGATGCGGTTATTGGCCTCCGCGGTCTGCACGTCGGTCGCACCCGCCGGGATCGCGGCGGCGAGATTGGCGGGCGTCGTGCCGCGCGGCAGCATCTTCTTCTCGCCCGCGAGCATGTAACTGCCCATCACCATGTCGTTGGTGACGCTGATCTTGTAGGTGCCGCCCTGCGCGATCGGCACGTCGAAGACCTGGCGGAGCTTGCCGACCATGCGGTTCTCGACCGGGATCACGCTGCCGTCGGGCGCGGTGACCACCGCATCCCATGCCTGGCCCGGATGGTCATAATAATAGAGGTCGGTCGAGTTGGCGGCATCGACCGTAAGCCACTCGTTGCCTGCCCCGGTGAACATCGTTTCCGAGGGCAGCAGCCATTGCCGCGCCTGCGCGACCGGCGAAAGAGCAAGCGCTGCGCCGGCGGCGAGCAGCAGGAGTGATTTGCGCGACTTCAGCATGACGTCCCCCTCGCTCAACGACGCACGGTCAGGCTGACCGCACCCAGCTCAAAGCTTCCCTTGCCGCTCCCCTTGGCGGTGCCAGCGGCCGATACCGTGAACGGAACCTTGACCACCTCGCGGCCGCCCCCTTCGCGGGCGGCCTCGACGACCAGCGTGTAGGCACCGGCCGTGAGCACGGGCATGCCGCCCTTGCCCGAAGTGAAACTGATCTTCGCGGCACCCGGCGCGCGCGTGGCACCAGTCACGCCATTTGGGGGCGTCGGCGTCGTCCGCCCCACCGTGCGCCACCATTGGCGCATGTCGCGCAGCCACTTGATGCCGGCATTATTCTTCTTGCCGGTGTCGTACCACACGTTGATCGTGCGCGCGGGCTTGCCCGCCTGCTCGATCCAGAGAGCGACATAGGGCTTATGGTACTCCGCGACCGTCAGCCGCGGAATGGTAATAGTCACGTCCATCGTCTGAGCGAGCGCCGGGGATGCCATCATCCCCGCGGCCCCAAAGGTCACACCGGTCAGAATAAACTTTTGCTTGGATTGCATCTCGATTCCCCACTCGCGACGGCGAAAGATGTCGCGCTTTATCGAGAACGACTATCATTTGCAATTATGCAGGTGAAGCGACCGGCCCGAATGCGTGCGACGTCCAGTCGAACGAATGGGGCTTCGGATCAAGCCGTTACGCCAACCGAATCCCCATCTGAATTTGATGGGCCCACAAGCCCGAACCCGCCGATGGCACGCCAGACCAGCGCGAACGCTCGCTCCAGCGATATTACGTAGTGGTTACGCGAGACAAAAATCGGCCCGCGTAACGCCGCGTAATATGCCGGATCTGCCCGGCAAACATCTGAAAATGTTAGGAAAAACTGGAGCGGGCGAAGGGATTCGAACCCTCGACCCCAACCTTGGCAACTTGAACGCGACCCTCTTCGGCTGCTTCTTTTTCTACGCTACCGCCCTATAATTGCTTATTTTCTTGAGATTATCGCTGCGGCGCCCTATCCTATCCTAGCCGCTGAAACGCCGTACAGCGCTGACAATTTGCTGACAATGCCTCGATTCGAGATTTTGTCAGCAAGAGGATTGAGAGCATGCCGACGAGCAAGTTGACAAAACGCACGATCGACGCGGTCATTTCGCCGGCCTCGAAACAGCTCATCTATTGGGACACCGAGATTAAAGGATTCGGACTTCGCGTTCTCCCATCGGGCCTGAAGACCTTCATCGTTCAATACCGCAATGCAGAGGGCATTCAGCGCCGGATGAACCTCGGCCGTTTCGGCGTTCTCACGGTTGAACAGGCGCGCGATCTGGCCCGGCTCAAACTGGCCGCCGTCATAGTCGGACAAGATCCGGCCGATGACGCTCGTCAGTCGCGCAATGCGATGACGGTCGCGGAGATGTGTGATTGGTATATCACGGAAGCCCGCGCCGGAAACATTCTCGGCCGGAAGAACCTTCCCATTAAGTCTTCATCGCTCGACATGGACGATAGTCGTATTCGGACCCACATCATTCCCTTGCTCGGAAAGCGCGTGGTCAAGCATCTGAAGATCGCAGATGTCGAGCAGATGCAGACAGACGTGAAGAACGGAAAGACCGCGAAGCCGCGAACCGGAGGACGTGGCGGCAAAGCGACCGGTGGCCCCGGTGTTGCCGGGCGGTGCGTTGGCACTCTTCAGGCGATTATCGCGCATGCCAAGCACAAGGGCCTGCTGGAGGTTCACCCGACGCATGGCGCAAGAAAGCTTGCCGGGAAAAAGAAGACGCGGCGGCTTAGCGTCACGGAACTCGAATTGCTCGGGAAGGCGATTGCCTACGCCGAGATCAATGGCGAGAATCCGGTTGCGCTCGGCGTGTTGCGAACCTTGCTGCTGACCGGATATCGCCGACAGGAAGCGCAGGCTATGCATCACGACTGGCTACATGCAGATCGTGGATATGTGGCCTTTCCGGACACGAAAGGCGGCGCGCAAATTCGCGCCATCGGGCCTGCCGCGATCCGAGTACTCGTCGCGCAAGCCGGCATTGCCGGCAATCCCCACACGTTTCCATCGGCAGTGGGAAGCGGGCCCTTCACCGCCGTTAGCGAATGCCTCAAACGGGTTTGCGGTCTTGCGGGAATAAAGGGCGTCACTCCGCATACGCTTCGGCACACGTTCGGCAGCGTCGCCGGCGATCTTGGTTTTTCCGAACTTACGATCCGCGCCATGCTCGGCCATGCGTCGCAGAATGTCACGCAAGACTATGTCCACATCGACGAAGCTCTGAAGTTGGCTGTGCAGCGGACGTCGAACGAAATCGATCGCCTGCTCCGTCGCGGCGCAGCAATGCTTCGAACCACTGATCTGGCAGCGTAAACGCCACGCTGAAAAGGAGCAGGTCCGCCGCCGACTCCTCGAATGAGATAAATGCCCTTACTCATTGGTCACCCCTCTCGTTGTAAACGAGATGCGCCAGGATCACAGCCATTGGCCACTAGCCATCCGTCAGTGTTCAGACTGGAATCCGGCAAGATCGGTCAGCATTTGGAAGAACTTCGCGGATCGAGAACTGGCCCACCAGGACGCGACTCGCGGTGAAGAATGATCGCCGAAAGGGAACAGAGTTCGGTCGTCCGGCATTCATTCCATAACCCGCAATCGGAATTGCTTTGCCGCATCATACGAAAGGAGCAAGAGCCATGAACGGCGACATGAAAAAGCATGGATCGAGCTACGGCCGGTTTGCGGCGATGATCGCGACGTCGACCATTGTCATGTTCGGCCTGATGTATCTGAACAGCTACGCGCTCGATCATATTTACTACAGCCAGACGAGAGCTTGGATGGCGGTCTATATGGGCGCCGTGATGGCCATCATCATGCTTGGCTTCATGTGGTCGATGTACAATAACCGCCGAATGAATGCGATCATCGTGGCCGCCAGCCTGATCGTCTTCGCAACCTCGTTATGGCTCGTTCGCAGCCAGCAAACCGTCGACGATGTTTCCTACATGAAGGCGATGATCCCGCATCATTCGATCGCCATCATGACCAGCGAACGGGCGAAGATTCGCGATCCCAGGGTCCGCAAGCTCGCCGATGGCATCCTCGAGGCGCAGGTTCGGGAAATTGATGAGATGAAGGCATTGATAGTGGATCTCGAGCGGCATCCGATTGCCGCAGACGCGCCGTTGCTGCCCGATTACAGGGAGCGATAGATCCAGCGCAAAATCATCTGGTCCGGCGGCAAATCTCGCATCTTTTGCGAGACCTGATGATGCCGGCACAGCTGGGTAAAATGCCGAGCAGCCATCAACCGCCATTCGTACCGCAGGGATGCGCCATCCCCATTATTTCATCTCCGAGCTTGTTCGCGCTAGATTCGCGTCCGAGATTATGTATCGCAACTATATGACTGCAAGTGCCAGCGCGGCTCCAACGGTCCCGGCAACGAGCGCGAGCGGAGGGCAGCGAAATCGCAGCACAATCAGCAATCCGACGCCCACTATTAGAGCATCGGCGAAAGATTTTACGCCGGACGTCCAGAGCGGGTCATAAAGCGCGGCCGCCAGAATGCCGACGACGACCGCATTGACCCCCATGATCGCGGCCTGCGCGCGAGCATTTTTTGCGATCGCCGCGCGAAACGGCAACGCGCCCGCGACGAGCAACAGCCCTGGCAGAAAAATTGCGACGATGGCGATCAGTCCGCCTGCGAGTGGCGCATCCGGTGAGCCGACGGCTCCGAGGTAGGCCGACAGTGCGAACAATGGTCCTGGCAGAGCCTGCGCCGCGCCATAACCGGTCAGGAAAGCCGTATCGTCTACGAAACCCGGGACCAGTTCAGCGTGGAGCAACGGCAGAACGACGTGACCGCCCCCAAATACGAGCGCCCCGGCGCGATAGAAAATACCCGCAAGCTCGAAGAGCGAGCCGCCCCGCCCGGCAACCGGGAGAAGGAGAAGAATAGTGGCAGCCCCCGTCAGCATCAGGAAACTGGCTCTGCGCGTCGGAATCCACCCGCCATTCCCTATGCTGGACCGGACTTTCGGCGTGCAAACAAGCAGCCCGGAAAGAGCGCCAAGCGCAATGAATCCGATCTGCGTCACAGGCGACGCCAGAACCAGCATCCCCGCCGCCGCGGCCAAAGCGATGGTTCGGCGAGACCAATCGGGCACAAGGGTCCGCGCCATCCCGAAAAGCGCCTGAGCCACAATGGCAACTGCGGCAAGTTTCAGGCCGTGCAGCACTGCAGTCGCCATGTCGCCTTCGAGATGGCCGGCCATCGCGGCAAAGCCAAACATCAGCGCTGCCGATGGAAATGTAAATGCCGTCCATGCGGCAAGCCCGCCCAACGGACCTGCGCGCATCAGGCCGAGCGCAAACCCCGCTTGGCTCGAAGCGGGGCCAGGAAGGAACTGACAGAGCGCCAGCAACTCGGCAAAACCGCTGTCGTCGATCCAGCGACGACGGATGACAAGCTCGTCACGAAAATAGCCCAGATGTGCAATCGGCCCACCAATCGACGTCACCCCGAGCTTCAGGAAGGCCGCAAATACTTCGCGGGCACTGCCAGCGCGAACAGATGGCCGCTCGTTGCCCGATATATCATCCATGCCTCCAACTAGTCTCACTGTCTTCTCAACTCAATTGGCCGGTACACAAACCGCTCCGCGGATTGGTGCTAGCGGCAATGTAAAGCGGCCCATCAAGCACCTCCATGCACCACAGGACGCGCAGCGTGCGATCCGCCTGGTCCGCTCGCGCGCCGACGAACTCAAGATCGGTCCCCATAAGATTGGTGTCATAGGCTTCTCAGCCGGCGGGTATGTGGTCGCCCAGACCAGCAATATATTAGAAGCAGCCTATGAGCCGGTCGACGAAACAGACACAGGGAGCAGCCGGCCTGATTTTGCCATCGCGATGTTCCCCGGCCACCTTTGCCGGGCCAGGTTTCTTTGAAAAAAAGGAGCACGCCGCTGCGCTCGACGAGCGGACAAGGACGCTCGTCATTTCGTTGCGACATCGACGATTGGCAGCCTTCTCTTTTAACTAGCTGGGAAACCGTGAAGTTGTATAGACGACCTATGAGTCCTTCGCCCACTCGGAAGCCCAAAGTTTCAATGCCCAAGCCCCGAGAGGCAATGCCTTCCCTCGACCATGCCGGTGATGAATCGACACCACGCTACGTTGTTATCAAGCAGAGTATTTCCGACGCCGTTCGCGATGGTCGCCTCCAACCAGGCGACCGTGTTCCCTCGGAAGCAGAACTAGTTCAACAATTCGACGTTTCGCGCATGACGGCGAATCGTGCTCTCCGCGAGCTACAGGCTGCCGGAGTTGTCGTGCGGCGCGCTGGAAGTGGCTCGTTCATCGCGGAGCCGAGGCCGATCGGCCAGATGATCGAAATCCGCAACATCGCCGAGGAAATCCGCGAGCGAGGTCATGCCTATCGTGCCAGCGTGATCCAGAACCGGGAAGAGCGCGCCAATGTCGACACGGCGGCGCTGCTCGAAGTTTCGGTAGGGACCAAATTATTCCATTCGATCATCGTCCATCACGAGGCCGAATTCCCGATTCAGATCGAGGAGCGTTTCGTCCTCGCGTCGATCGCGCCCGATTATGGCACGCTCGACTTCACACGGATGACACCGAACGAATATCTGACGTGCATCGCGCCGCTCGAACGGGTCGAGCACCGTGTCTGTGCGACGATGCCCGACGAACGAATGCGTGGCATGTTAGGGCTGTCCGCGAGCGAGCCGGTACTCCAGATGACGCGCCGGACATGGAGCCGGTCGCGTCTCGTGTCGCATGCCTGGCTGACACACCCCGGCACCCGGTTCGAACTGTCGGCCGCCTTCTCGATCGACGATTGACGCCGATCAGCTGGTTCGAGCGACAACCACAGGTTTGCGACGGCGTAGCCAGCGGAAATCGGCGCGACTGAAGCTTTTGAACAGCAGGTAGAAGCCGGTTCCGGAAAGCCAGAGTACGCCGAAGGCGACGAAGATGATCAGCGGATGATTGAAGCTCTTCCGGTTGATATAATCCATATTGTGGAGCATCCAGAAGAAGTCCCATGTCCGCCAGGTATCGCCACGCATCACCAGGAAACGAGCGGTGTCGAGCGAAACATAGGCACTGCTGTTTTCGGCGTCCGCGAAATCGACGCGCCACATCGCGCCTTCATGGTCGCGCGATTCAAGATTGGGTTTGGCGAGCACACTTACGTTGCGGATCGGCGCCTCGTTCATCATCGCCGCGACATCGCGGGCGACCTGCTCGTCGACCCGAATATCCTCGCCGCTCGTCGCATCGACAAGGCGTGTGCCCCCGGCGGCGCGGACCTCATAGACCGGCCGCGCACCGAGATCGCGCAGAACCACGCCAGTGACGGGTTCGCCGCGCGGTAGGGCGGCGACATCGAAATATTCGCCGGCGGGCAGCGCGTGCGCGTGCGACATGCCGCCGCCGTGCCCTCCGACCTTGTCCTTGTCGAGCAGCGCCATCACCGAACCGCTGAGCGCCCAGAGCAGGAACTGCAGACCGAGGATCAGCCCCACCCATTTATGGATACGCCGGAAAAAGAGCGGGGTCAGCCGGATGCGTTTCATGCCTGCTTCCTTTTGCGGCGTTTGAAAGACCAGATCAGCAGCCAAGCGCCGGAGAGCGCCATCGCAAAGGCGCTCCAGGTCGCGACGCGGAGCAGCGGATTGTTGACGTCGGTCCGCTCGTCATAGTCCATAATATGCAGCATCCACGCGAAGTCGAAAACGCGCCACAGCGCGTGGCGGCGCGAGATGAGCTCACCCGTCGCCGGCGACAGATAGAGCGTCGGCCGGTTCCAGCCTTCGAACTCGACCTGCCAATATGGTGGCTTGCGCGCCTGCATTTCCTGAGGTGCCTCGGTCAAAAGTCGCACCGAGACGATCTTGCCGTCACCCGTGTAGATGCGCCGTGCCTGTTCGCGGACCTGGGACTCGGTCAGGGCAGGCAGCGGCGCACCCGAACGCGCGTCGAACAGGCGCGCGCCTTCAGGGGTCTCGGCGCGCCAGACCGGTTGGCCGAAAAAGCGCTGGAGACGGATTTCGGACACCCCCGGCGCGGCCGCGACGACCTTCGACGGCGCTGCGAGGCCATCGAGGTCGAAGGGCTGGGCCACCGGGGAGCGCACCAGATGATCGCCGTGGATGGTGTCGATGTGAACGACCACCATGTAGAAGCCGGTCAACGTCCAGAGCAAAGCCTGGACACCCACGACCAGCGCCAGCCATTTATGCGTTCGCCGAACGAGCAGCGGCCAACGTATCGCCATCTCCTGGTTCCTCAGAAGGCGGTGCGGAAACCGACATAGAAGCGCCGTCCGAGCAGATCGTAGGTCATCGTGTCGGTGTTCGCATCGGTGAAGCTCTGGATATAGGGCGCCTTGCGATCGAAGACATTGTCGACGCCGACCTGGAAGCGCGTCTTCTCGTCAATCTCGAAGGCGACCTGGAGATTGTGGTAGAAGACGTTCGGCGTGCTGTAGCCGATTTCGCCGGGCGCCGCATTGAAGTCGGTCGCCTTGCCGATCCATTGGGTCGACCAGGTGGCGCTGACGCCATCCTTCTCGGCGGTCAGCACGCCATAGCCGCGCCATTTGGGATAGCCGCCATTGCCGCCGCCGATGAAGCCGTCGAAATCGATCGGGTCGCCGCCGGGGAACGGCAGAACGACATATTTGTTGAGATAAGTCAGGTTGACGTCGAGCGAGATGTTCACGCTGCCGATGCCGCCCGCATAGACGAGCCCCAGATCGAGGCCATTCATCTCCTCGCGCCCTGTATTGATCGGCTGCGCGGATAGGAAGGTCACTTCGCCCGTCAGCGGGCTGCGCGTGAAATCGTCGCAGAAAGGGTGCGACAGATTCTGGCTCGCATAGCATATCGACAGCTTGGTCGATCCGGGGATGGCGCGAATCGCATCCTTGATCTTGATGTCGAACCAGTCGGCGGTCAGCGACAGACCGGGAACCAGCCCTTTGGGCGAGATCACCGTGCCGACGGTCCAGGTCGTCGAGCTTTCGGGTTTCAGATTCTCGTTGCCGCCGACCGTGGTGAGGATCGTCGTGCCGAGCTGCACATAGTTGGCGGGAACACCCGACGCCTGGCAATTGGCGATCAGCGTCGCATTACCGCTCGTCGAATAGCGCGAACAGGGATCGGTGGTGGTCAGATTGCCTTCCGATACGCCGCCGTAAAGTTCGGGCACGTTGGGAATGCGGAAGCCGGTGCCATAGGTCCCGCGCAGGCGGAAGCTGTCGCTGATCATCCAGTCGAGGCTAGCCTTGTAATTCCAGTCGCTGCCGAACAGATTATAGTCCGAATAGCGCACCGCGCCGTCCAGCGTCAGCGCCTCGAAGAAAGGCTTGCCCGCGAGGATCGGAACCGACAGCTCGAGATAGGCTTCCTTCGCCGTGGTCGAACCCGAAATCGGATCCTGCTGGTTCGTGTTGGCAATACCGAGCACGGTCAGCGGATCGGGATCGCGCCAGCCCTTTTCCTTGCGATAGACGACCCCTGTCGCAAAGGAGACGGGGCCAGCTGGCAGGTTGAACAGGCTGCCGTTGAGATCGGCGGTGACCGTCGCCAGTTCGTTGCCGCCGCGATCGCGCGAGGTGAAAAGGATATAGTCGAGAACCTCGGGGGTCAGGTCGCCGGCGCCCAGATAGTCAGCGCAGGGGATCGCAGCTCCAACCGTCACGCTGCACTTGCTCGGGTCGATCGAGTTGCGAACGCGTTCGAGGTTGGCGATGTTGGTCGATCCGTCGATCGCCGTGTTGCGTCCGAACGCCCCCGCGACTTCCCACGCCCAATCGTTGGACAATTTTCCGCGCAGGCCAAAGGTGCCCTGCCAGGTGTCGGTTTCCTGGAAGAACTGACGCGGCCCTGGTTCGGCAAGCCGGCGCTGGATGAGCACGATGTCCTGCCCGGTCGGGTTGGTGGGATTGCTCGCGGCGATCGACAGGTTGCGCAGCGTGCCCGGGGTCGCAATCTGGTTCGACTTGCGGAAGGTATAGAGAAACTCGCCGAACGCCTCGATATTGTCGGTCAGGTCATAGTCGGCAAAGAAGGCCGTGCTGACGCGCTGGACCGGGCTGACCGCGTTGAGGAAGGGCGCCGAATTGAAATTATGCTTCGCCGCGCTGTACGGCTCGAAGAAGTCGCCATCGCCGCCGGGAGTTTGATTGAAGTTGATTTGTTGCCCGTTGGGCAACACGGCGCGGCCGCCGATCGTCGAGGCACTGTTGACGCACGATAGCGAACCTGGCGTGACCTCAGCGAGCGAACAGGGCGCGCGCGTCGCCATATTGACCGCGCTGGTCTTCTGATACGTCGCGGCGATCATGACACCACCACGATCATTGCGGATGCCCCAGATCAGGTCGGCGGAAAAATCGGAACCGTCGCCCTCGCCCGTGATGCCATAGCGCGCGCTCAGGCCAAGACCTTCATAATCGGTCCGGGTG
>WBUO01000118.1 GCA_008933675.1 Dechloromonas sp. | reverse complement strand
TGCCAAGAACCCAGTAAGTGCGCCGACAGCTTCAGGCAACCAGCAAAGAGTGAGAGAAGGAATAGCCCCGGAACCCAAGCTACAAGCATTTCTCCGGCAAATGTGATCACTGTGCCTCCCAACGTTGAAAATCACCGGACGGAGGCAAGCGTAGCTTGCTGGAGGTCCGGTGGATTGTGATGTTGGACGTCACGCTCGACAGACCTGTGTTTCCCAACCGTCGTAATCGCCGCCGCACTCGCGGGCCGAGCGATTTAGGAGGGTGGTGAAGGGGTTCATCGAACGGTAATCGGGCAAGCCTGTATGAACGAGCTTAGCGGTATAAATGCCCCGTTCGCTATCTGGCGATTCGTACAGATCGCAACCCTCGAATCGGTTTCCCAGCAGGGCAACAAAGCGCTCTCGCTCGCCTACGGTCTTGAAGTAGGCCCAGTGCTCTATTGGGCGCGGGGTGGCTAAAGCGTCACCTTCCTTGCACAGAGCATTCTGCACACGAAGATCCTGAATTACTTGCCAGTCTTCCTCTGTAGGAAAGAGTTGATTCCAATAAACTGACCTTTCGGGATCGTGCTCATGGGCAAAAAGAATTTCGTACCCGTGCTGCTTTGCCAGCTTTTCGGCCATGGCTGCGATCACGTTTTCTGGCAGGGAAGTGAAAAAGAAGAAGTGGCGCTTTCCGTTTGTGGTAACGCGCCCGACCTGAATGCCGTCCTTCTCAGAGATTTCTTCCAACAACTGGTCTTCAATCGCGTTGAGGCGTGCGAACTCTTCACCCGATGGCAGCCCTCGCTCATCGGGTTGTTTAAGCACGGCAGCAAAACGCGCACTGTTGTTAAATGGAATGCCTTCAAGCTCGAAGCGAATTCCATGGTCGTAGGAAATCCAGGCGACATGGTCGCCCATTTGGCAGGGGAAAGTTTCCCAGTGATCACTCATGATGACGTCCAAAGTGGAAGGTCAGCCGACGGCAAAAAGCGCAGCTTTTTGACGGTCGGCTGGACCGGATTGTTATGTTTTCTGGATGTTAAAAACACTGAACTCCCAATACTCTCTAGGCGGCTTTTCCGTGCACGACCACCCCATGCTTTTGAGATTTTTTGCGACAAACCAGTTTAGCGAGCCGTGTCCGATGAACAGTACCGTGCCATGAGCAGAAGCCAAGCTGGCCAGATGCTCAGCACAACTACGCGCTCTTTCTTTTGCTGCCTTGAATGACTCGACACCCGCTGAATAGCCTAATGCCCATGCAAGCCGAAATATCACAGACCATGCGAGTACGGAGAGCTTAGGAAAACGCCAGGCTGCGTGGGGCATGTCCATCTCGCGAAACATGTTGTCAGATATGCCTAAACGCTCAATTCCAAGGGTTTTCGCGGATTCCAAGGACCGAGGGAGATTGCTACACACGGTAAAAGTGCATTGCTTAGCTTGTTCAATTGCGGTTTGTGGCGGTTGGCAAGCTGCATCAACACCAGCAGCGTTGTATTTATCAACCCATGCACCGAACTCTAATGCATTCACTCGGAGACACGTGTCGATCTCAGGTTTTCCATGCCGCATCAGGACGATTTGCAACTGAGGTCTCCTGAAACATAACGCAGCGGTAAGCGGGCGCGGCGCTGCCACGCCTGAAGCGAAGGACGGCGGTTGCAACGCGTCCGCTTGACCAACGGGTTATCAGGCCGGCAACTACGGAGCGACACATGAAACTTTGGAAGCGAGACACAGAAAACTGGACGGTGCGCGAGGTGGAAGGCGAGCCTTGGCCGGGCTACGACAGCGAAGGCCATAAATGCTACGAGAACACGCATTTTGCGAACGAGGCCGATGCCTGGGAATCGCTTGAAGGCGAAGCGCGGGCCTGGCTGTCGCTGGCGACAAGCGGCTTGATACAGGCAAGGGCTGACGTGGCGAAGCGCGAGAAGGAATGCGCCGATGCTGCCATTGCGGTAGCGACTGTGATCAAGACCATGCCTGATAACTAGTAGTAGACGACAGAAGTGTCGCCTAATCCGGAGGTCTGTCCAATAAGCTGGCGGATAGGACAGTGGTCTGCACTTGCGCGGCAACCGGTTCTGGCATATGACTGGTTATCCATACAGTGTGTTGTTGCCATGAAACCGGACACTCCCATTTCCTCATCCGCGCGCCAACCAAAACTGCTGGCTCAAGTTATAGATGCTATAGGCATCAGGCACTACAGCATACGAACTGAGGAGGCTTATGTCCATTGGGTAAAGGCTTTCATCCGCTTTCATGGTCTGCGTCATCCCCGGGAAATGGGCGCGCGCGAGGTCACGGCTTTCCTCTCGCATCTGGCCACAGAACGGGATGTGGCGGCGGCGACTCAGCAGCAGGCTTTGTCGGCCTTGCTGTTTCTCTACCGGCATGTACTGGAGATCGAACTGCCGTGGCTGGATGATCTGGTGCGGCCGAAGAAGCCGGCCCGTTTGCCGACGGTGTTGAATCATGACGAAGTGGCTCGCCTCCTGGCTGAGGTGCGCCCGGAGCATGCCCTGATGGCGCGCCTGTTGTACGGCACCGGCATGCGTTTGATGGAGTGCCTGCGCCTGCGCATCAAGGATGTCGATTTTGTCCGCGGCGAAATACTGGTTCGCGATGGCAAGGGCGCCAAGGATCGGGTGACGGTTTTGCCGAAATCCCTGGCCGAGCCTTTGCAGAAGCAGTTTCAGGCAGCCCGGCGATTTTTCGATCAGGACCGGGCGGCTGGTCGCCCCGGCGTTTATCTGCCACATGCGCTGGAGCGCAAGTACCCCAATGCCGGCGCAAGCTGGCCGTGGTTCTGGGCTTTCCCGTCGGCCGGCTTGTCGGTCGACCCGCGCAGCGGCATCGAGCGCCGCCACCATGCGCATGAAAAGTCGCTGCAGCGGGCGATGAAACAGGCGGTCGAGCAGGCCGGCATCTGCAAGCCGGTGTCGGTGCATACGCTGCGCCATTCCTTTGCCACTCACTTGCTGCATTCCGGCTATGACATTCGCACGGTGCAGGAGCTGCTCGGTCATGCCGATGTGTCGACGACGATGATCTATACGCATGTACTGAATCGTGGCGGGCGCGGGGTGGTGTCGCCGGTCGATGCAATGCGCTGACTGGTTTTTTTGATTTTCTGCGCATACCATGCGCAGAGGAGGTCGCAAGATGAAATCGATCGTTCAATCACCGCCGGCCAAGCGTCCGGTGAATCTGTTGCTCAATGAAAGCAACGTCGAGCGGGCGCGGCAGTACACCGGCAACCTGTCGGCCACGGTGGACGCCTTGCTGGCCGAGTTTGTCGAGCGCGAGCGTCTGCGGCGTGATGAGCAACGCCAGCACTATGCCGCGCTGGCTGCGGCGTGGAATCGACTGGAGGCGTTGAACGGTTCGTTTGCCGACGAGCATTCGACGCTATGAGCCAGTTCGACGTGCATCGCAATACCGGCCGGCATGCGGCCTTGATTCCCTTTGTCGTGGTCGTGCAGTCGGCGGTCTTCGACGAGCGCCGGCGACGGGTGGTAGTGCCGCTGGTAGCCAGCGATCTGGCGCAACAGCAGGTCAGTCTGCCGGCGTCGCGGGTGACGCCGGTGTTTTCCGTCGAGGGGCGCGAGGTGATCCTGAATCCGCTGGAAATCGTTTCGGTGGCGATCGATGCGCTCGGTCCGTGCGTCGGTTCTCTGGCTGCCGAGGGTGATGCCATCGTCGCCGCGCTGGAAGAGGTTTTTTCGCGGGCTTGGGGATGAACGACGTGAGCGACCTTTTCTCCCAAACCGAAGTCGACCGCAACGCGCCGCTGGCCGAACAACTGCGCCCGCAAACGCCGGACGACGTGATCGGCCAGCAGCACCTGCTTGGTCCCGGCAAGCCGCTGCGTCTGGCCTTCGCCTCCGGGCAGCCGCATTCGATGATCCTCTGGGGGCCGCCCGGCGTCGGCAAGACGACGCTGGCGCGGATGATGGCGACGCAGTTCCAGTGCGAGTTCATCGCCCTGTCGGCGGTCTTCTCCGGCATCAAGGAAGTGCGCGAGGCGGTGGCCCAGGCCGAGATGTGGAAGGCGCAGGGCAGGCGAACCATTCTCTTCGTCGATGAAATTCACCGTTTCAACAAGGCGCAGCAGGACGGCTTCCTGCCCTTCGTCGAATCCGGCCTGCTGACCTTCATCGGCGCGACGACCGAGAATCCGTCGTTCGAGGTGAATTCGGCGCTGCTTTCACGGGCTTCCGTTTATGTGCTGAAGTCGCTCGACGCGGCCGAGATGGGGCAGCTGTTCGACCGCGCCTGTACGCGCGCGCTGGCCGACCTGCACTTCGCCGAATCGGCGCGCGAACGCCTGGTCGGCCTGGCCGATGGCGACGCCCGGCGCCTGCTCAACCTGCTCGAACAGGTGCGCACGGCGGCGCACACCGCCGGCCTTACTGAAGTGGATGGCGAGTTCATCGAGCAGACGGTGGCGCAGAACCTGCGCCGCTTCGACAAGGGCGGCGATGCCTTCTACGACCAGATTTCAGCGCTGCACAAGTCGGTGCGCGGCTCCAACCCGGATGGCGCGCTGTACTGGCTGTGCCGCATGCTCGACGGCGGCGCCGACCCGCGCTACCTGGCACGGCGCATCGTCCGCATGGCCTGGGAAGACATCGGCCTGGCCGACCCGCGCGCCATGCAGATCGCCAACGACGCGGCACTGACCTACGAGCGCCTCGGCTCGCCCGAAGGCGAACTGGCCCTCGGCCAGGCAGTGATCTACCTGGCCGTCGCCGCCAAGTCGAACGCCGGCTACATGGCCTACAACGCCGCCCGCGCCTTCGTCGCCAAGGACGGCTCGCGGCCGGTGCCGGTGCATCTGCGCAACGCCCCGACCAAGCTGATGAAGGAACTCGGCTACGGCCACGCCTACCGCTACGCCCACGACGAGCCGGAAGCCTACGCCGCCGGCGAAACCTACCTGCCCGACGGCCTGCCCGAACCCGGCTGGTACCAGCCGACGCCGCGCGGCCTGGAAGGCAAGATCGGCGAAAAGCTGGAGCACCTGCGGGCGCTAGATCGCAAGGCCGGCAAGAAGTAATGGACCTGATCCAGAGCATCGCCCTGTCCGCCGGCCTCGCCTGGGCCAGCGGGCTGCGCCTGTATCTGGTGGTGTTCCTGGCCGGGGCGCTGGCGCAGGGCGGCTACCTGCAGCTGCCGGCGACCCTGGCCGTATTGCAGCACCCGCTGGTCATCGGCGTCGCCGGCGTCATGGCGGTGGCCGAGCTGGTGGCCGACAAGGTGCCGGCCTTCGATTCGCTGTGGGACAGCGTGCAGACCTTCATCCGCATTCCGGCCGGCGCCTTGCTCGCCGCCTTCGCGCTGGGCGAGGTCGATCCGGCCTGGATGCTGGCGGCCGGGCTGCTCGGCGGCACCATCACCGCCGGTACGCATTTCGCCAAGGCCGGCAGCCGGCTGGCCATCAACACCTCGCCGGAGCCGTTCTCCAACTGGCTGGCCTCGTTCGGCGAGGAGGGCATGGTGCTCGGCGGACTGTGGGCGATGCTGGCCGCGCCGGCGCTGTTCCTCGGGCTGCTGGCGGTGTTCCTGGTGGTCGCCGGCTTCCTGCTGGTCCGCTTGTGGGGCTTCGTGGGCCGCCTGCTGCGTCGCGTATAATCGCGGCTTTCGGCCGCGCTGCGGCCTTCCGCAGACATCAGGAACCGCCATGCTCGACATCCAACAACTCCGCACCAATCTCGACGCCGTCGCCGCGGGCCTCGCCAAGCGCGGCAAGCCGATCGACTTCAGCGAATTCTCGGCGCTGGAAGCCGAGCGCAAGACGCTGCAGACGCGCACGCAGGACCTGCAGGCGCAGCGCAACAGCCTGTCCAAGCAGATCGGCATGTTGAAGGGCAAGGGCCAGGATGCTTCCGAAGTGATGGCCCAGGTGGGCGCCCTCGGCGACGAGCTGAAGGCCTCGGAAATGCGCCTGGCCGAGTTGCTGGACAAGTTCAACGCCATCCTGGCGACCCTGCCGAACATTCCGGACGAAACCGTGCCGGTGGGTGCCGACGAGGCCGCCAATGTCGAGATGAAGCGCTGGGGCACGCCGAAGGCCTTCGACTTCGCCGTCAAGGATCACACCGATATCGGCGAAGCGCTCGGCCAGCTCGATTTCGCCACCGCCGCCAAGATTTCCGGCGCCCGCTTTTCCTTGCTGAAGGGCGGCGTCGCCCGCCTGCACCGCGCGCTTGCCCAGTTCATGCTCGACACGCACACCGAAAAGCACGGCTATACCGAGGTCTACGCGCCGTACCTGGTCAACGCCGCCAGTCTGTTCGGCACCGGCCAGCTGCCCAAGTTCGAGGAAGACCTGTTCAAGGTGCTGCGCGGCGAGCAGGACCCGCTCTACCTGATCCCGACCGCCGAAGTGCCGGTGACCAACATCGTCCGCGACGAGATCCTGGCCGCCGAGGCGTTGCCCCTGAAGCTCGTCTGCCATACCCCGTGCTTCCGCTCGGAAGCCGGCTCCGGCGGGCGCGACGTGCGCGGCATGATCCGCCAGCACCAGTTCGACAAGGTCGAGTTGGTGCAGATCGTCCATCCGGACATGTCCGCCGCCGCCCACGAGGAACTGACCGGCCACGCCGAAGCCATCCTCGAGGCGCTGGAACTGCCGTACCGCCGCGTCGTGCTGTGCTCCGGCGACATGGGCTTCTCCGCCGCCAAGACCTACGACCTGGAAGTCTGGCTGCCGGCCCAGGACACCTACCGCGAGATTTCCTCGTGCTCCAACTTCGGCGCCTTCCAGGCCCGCCGCATGCAGGCCCGTTTCCGCAACGACAAGAACAAGCCGGAGCTGTGCCACACGCTCAACGGCTCGGGCCTGGCCGTCGGCCGCACGCTGGTGGCGATATTGGAGAACAACCAGCAGGCTGACGGCAGCGTTGTCGTGCCGGGCGCGTTGCGTTCCTACATGGGTGGTCTGGAGCTACTGACTCCGTTGCGCTGATTGTTTCGGCGCAGGCTAACCGCGCGTAGCGTGTGTTAAGCGCCGCAGGCGCGGCCGCAACCAAAGCCGTGCCGGGTGCCCGGGGCATTGCCCGGCCAGGCCCTAGGGCCCCAGCTTCAAGGTCGGAATGTCGTTGTGGTTGCCGAACATGCCTTCCATCCGTTGCTGCAAGCCGTTCAGCGGGGCTTCGTTGCGCAGCAGGATGTCGTAGTAGCTGCGGATGTTCTCGACCAGGATCACCGCTTCGCCGCCGCGCGCCCGGCCGGCTTTCAGGCGCTCGTAATATTGCGGCTTGGCCAGCAGCGGCAGGATGCGTTTCATCTCGTACCAGGCATCCGGGTCGGCCTTCAACTGCCGGGCGATGGCCCGTGCGCCGTTCATGTGGCCGGGACCGATGTTGTAGGCCGCCAGCGCCAGCCAGGTGCGATCCGGCTCGCCGACCTCGGCGGGCAGCATGTCGCGCAGGAGATTGATGTAACGGGCACCGGCCATGATGCTCTGGGCCGGATCCAGGCGGTTGGAGACACCCAGGCGGTCGGCGGTTTCCTCGGTCAGCATCATGATGCCGCGCACATTGGTGTAGCTGGTGGCATTGGAGTCCCAGTGCGACTCCTGGTAGGCGACGGCGGCCAGCAGGCGCCAGTCGAGGCCGCTTGCGGCTTCGGCAGCCTGGAACAGCGGCCGCAACTTGGGCAGTGTGCTTTCCATCTGGCCGAGGAACCTGGTGATGTCGGCCTGCTTGAGACGGCGGACATGCCCGAAGTAGCGCTCCTCCAGGCGGGCCAGTGTGCCATCGAGCTGGATGCGTTCGACGAAGGCCTTGGCGCGGGCAGCCAGTTCGGCGTTGGGGTGCGGGCCGAGCAGCCAGACGATGGGTTGCTCGTCGTTCAGGCGCAGCGAGGTGCGCAAGCTGGGCACGAACTGGTTGGCCAGATCTTCCATGTGCCCATCCATCACGGCGTATTCGATCTGGCGTTCCCCCAGTTTTTCCAGCAGATCGAGAATGGTCCCCTGGCCGACTTCGATCACCTTCATGTCGGGCAGCGTCGCCGCCAGTTGGCGAAGCGTTGCGGCCTGGCGCGAGCCGGCCATGACATGAATGGTCTTGCCGGCCAGTTGGCCGATCTCGGTCAGCGGCAGGGAAGCTTCGTGCTGGGCGAGCACATCGCGCGTCATGAACAGCGGGGGCGTGGCGATGATCCCGGGGTCGGCCTGCGGCGACAGCCAGGCGGCGGCGATGTGGTAACGGCCGTCGGCGATGCTTTCCTCCAGCTCTTCCGGGTCGACTACCTTGAACTGCACCGCAACACCCAGTTCCTGAGCAAAGGCCTCCGCCAGGTCGCGTTCGAGGCCGCTGATGCCGGCCGTTTCGTCGCCAGTATGGGTCAGCGGTCCGGGCCGGGTGAGCACCACGAGGTCGTGCTGGGCCGGCGTCGGAAACGGCAGGGGGCCGGCCAGCCAGTCGCCGCAGGCGACAACCAGCAAGCTCATCAGTAGTAGTAATAGTTTCTTTGTTACCGACATCTGTTGTGCTATTATGCGGCCCGCTTCGGAGAGGTGGCAGAGTGGTCGAATGTACCTGATTCGAAATCAGGCGTACTGCAAGGTACCGTGGGTTCGAATCCCACCCTCTCCGCCAAGCGACCAACAATCAAGCACCCTGCGGGGTGCTTTTTTGTTGCCTGCTGCATTGCCTCCTTTGATTTTCCGCCGCAGACTGTACCGGCTGATCGACGCCGTGGCTATAGTCCTGAAGGCGGGTCGTGAGCGGTGCGGATTATGCCATTGGTTTGATGTGTCTTGGCTCGCGGCGGAACGCTATGAGGTGCTGAGCCAGTGTACCGTCGCCATGAACAGGTAGCCGGCGCCATAGACTGTCTTGATCAGCGCCGGACTGTGCGGGGCGGGTTCGAGTTTGCGGCGCAGGCGCGAAATGCGGACGTCGATGGCGCGATCGCTGGGGTTCAGGTCGCGGGTGCCCATCAGCTTTTCGCGCTGCAGGATGCGGTTGGGGTTACGGACGAAGATGCCGAGCAGTTCCGCTTCGGCCGTGCTCAGCACCTGGCTTTCGCCATCGGGGGCGAGCAGCGTGTTGTTGGCGAGGTTGAACTGCCAGCCGGCGAACTCCGCCAGATCGTAGTTGCCGGCGCCGCCCGTGCTTTCCCGGCGCCGCAGGATGCTGCGCACACGGGCGACCAGTTCGCGGGGCTCGAAGGGCTTCAGCACGTAATCGTCGGCGCCGAGTTCCAGCCCCATCACCCGGTCGCTGACGTGAGCCCGGCCGGTCAGGATGAGGATGCCGCAGGTCGATTGCAGACGCAGGCGCTGCATGGCTTCCAGACCGTCCATGTCGGGCAGTCCGAGATCGACGATGCACAGGTCGGGCGACAGCGTGCGCAGGCGGCGCAGCAGATCGGTACCGCTGCGGCACCAGACTGTCTGGAAGCCGAAGTCGCCGAGCACCTGCTCGATGATGCGGGCGACGTCCGGGTCGTCCTCGACGAGGAGGATCAGCTTGCCGGAATCCGGGTCTTTCATGCTTTCTCCTTGCGGGCCTGGCGCAGGGCGCTGGCCAGTTCCTGACGGACGAAGGGCTTGGCCAGCACCGGCAGATGGCTGCCGCGTGCGGCGCTGCTGCCGTCATCGGTATAGCCGCTCATCAGGACCACGCGCAGGTCCGGCCGGCAGGCGAGGGCGGCCTCGGCCAGCTGGCGGCCGTTCAGCTTGCCGGGCATGATGATGTCGCTGACCAGCACGCCGATGTCGACGATGTGGGCGATCATTTCCAGAGCCTGCTCGCCGTTTTCGGCTTCCAGCACCGGGTGGCCGAGGTCGAGCAGCTGCTGGCGGACGACGCGCCGGACGCTGGCATCGTCCTCGACGAGGAGTACCAGTTCGCCGTCGTTGTCGTCCATCCCGTCGGCCGTCTCGATCGGCGCCCGGAGGTCGGGGGCGATCTGCGGCAGCGCCAGGCGGACGGTCGTTCCCTGGCCGGGCTGACTGTGCAGGCTCATGCCGCCGCCCGACTGGCGGGCGAAGCCGTAGGCCATGGCGAGCCCGAGGCCGCTGCCGAGGCCGAAGCGTTTGGTGGTGAAAAAAGGTTCGCAGGCGCGCGCCAGCGTCGCCGCATCCATGCCGCAACCGTTGTCGCTCACCGTGATGACCACGTAGCGACCGGGTGGGGCGTCGAAGTCGTTACCGCCGTCGAGCACCTCCACCGCGTCGGCGGCGATGCGCAGGCAACCGCCGTCGGGCATGGCGTCGCGGGCGTTCAGGGCAAAGTTGAGGAGGGCGCTTTCCAGCTGGCCGGGATCGGCCAGGGCGTGGAGGCCGGCTGCGGCAGTTTCGGTCCGCACGCTGATCGTTTCCGGTAGCGAGCGGCGGACCAGCTTGACCAGACCGCCGATCAACTGACCGATATCGACGCTCTCGGGGGCCAGCGGCTGCTGCCGCGAAAAGGTCAGCAGCCGCTTGATCAGCTGCACGCCGCGGCGGGCGGACTGCAGGGCGGGCGCGACGAATTCGTTGACTCCGGCGTCGTCCGGTCGCTGGTCCTGCAGGGCGGCCAGATTGCCGATGACGACGGTGAGCAGGTTGTTGAAGTCGTGGGCCAGGCCGCCGGTCAGCTGGCCGACCGCTTCCATCTTCTGGGCCTGGACCAGGGCGGCCTGCATGCGTTTCTGTTCGGTGACTTCGTGCGAGAAGACGAAGAAGCCGAGTGCCTCGCCTTCGGCAGAAATTTCCGGAACCAGCGTGCTACGGGCGAAGACCGTCTGCCCCTGGCGCTCCATCTGGTACTCGTAGGTGACCTGCTGGCCGGCCAGCGCCTTGCGCACCGAGTCACGCACCTGGGCATAGACATGCGGGCCGATGACGTCATGCACGGCGCGGCCGGTGACCGTACCTTCCGGATGGCCGTACCAGTCGGAGTAGCCCTTGTTGGCGTACTGGTAGACCTCGTTCTGGTCCACGTAGCCGATCAGGATGGGAATGGTGTCGTTGATCAGGCGCAGGCGGGCTTCGCTGCGTCCGAGGGCGGCGGCGATACGCTCGTTGTCGCTGCTCACCCGGCGCAGCGTCGCGTTGGCGTTCTCCAGCTGGGCCGTACGCCGGCGGACGCGTTCTTCGAGCTGGATGTTCTGGTGCTCGGTCAGGTGCTCGATATAGCGCTGTTCGGTGATGTCCGTGTACAACGTGACGAAGCCGCGGCCGGGCAAAGGCTCGCCGCGCAGCAGCAGGACACGGCCATTTGGCCGCTGGCGCTCGCGGACGTGGGGCATGAAGCGGGCGGCCGCCGCCAGGCGTTCGGCAACTTGTGCCTCGATGTCGCCGGGGCCGTACTCGCCGCGTTCGGCATTGAAGCGGATGAAGGATTCGAAGGGGGCACCGACGCTGGCCAGGGCCTCCGGGAAGTCGAGCAGTTCGAGGAAGGTGCGGTTCCAGGCGATCAGCCGCAAGTCGGCGTCGAAGACGGTGATGCCCTGATCGAGCAGATCGAGGCCGGCCTGCAGCATGTTCAGACGGTCGACAGGGGCGGGCGTGGGGGGCTGGATCGGCATCGCACGATTTTAGTGCAGACGGCCTGGCGATGCCTTCGGTGCAATCATTCGTTACATTCGGCCAATAGTTGCGCAAGAGTGTTTTGCCATTCTCCCCGCCATAAAAAAATTACTTGTCCGGACGGCAACGACGTTCGGGAGGCACTGTGAGGAGAAGTATCTTGGTTAACCCGTATACCGTCGGGCTGGACCGCAATCCGGCCAACTATGTTCCGCTGTCGCCGCTGAGTTTCATCGAACGCTCGGCCTTCATT
>WBUO01000500.1 GCA_008933675.1 Dechloromonas sp. | reverse complement strand
TTTTGCAGGTCGCCGGCGATGACGAGCAGGTCGAACTTCCGGGCCTCGTTGGCGACCCAGTCGAACCATTCATGATCCGCATGGAGATCGGCGACGTGCAGGATCTTCATGGGACGGATTCTCCGAGGTCGGGCCGCGGGACTCCAAGCATGTCGGCCCACATGTGAACGAAGTCCTTCAGGTACGGATCGCCAGTCTCCAGGAGATCGGTCACCGCCTGCCGGGTTTCCGGGTCCTCGTTGCAGGCCCGCCAGAGATAGACCCACTCATCGAGGGTGCCCCGCTGGATGATGTTCAGGTAAGCGAGAGGCGTGAATTCCCCGCCGGTGGAACGGTTAAGGAGGCGCTGACGTTCCTTGGGAAGGCCGCTGAGGTCGTTCATGAGGGTGAATCCGATGCGAGATCACCGGGTTTACGCGGACTCCCGAGGTCCACGACGATGGGAGCGTTACTTGGACGGTAGGCTTCGTCGCAGATGGAGGCATTCACCAGGGTGATGTCACCGAGGGCAGCCTGGCCGTATCCGGAGTGGATATGCCCGCACACGTGCAGGCGCGGATTGACCGCCTGAAGCCGGTCCAGGAGATCGACGCAACCCTGATGCTTCCGCTGAGTGTTCAAGTCCATGATGCCCCAGACCGGGCCATGGGTGACCACGATGTCCGTCCCATAGGGGATCCGCTGCCAGTGCGCCCGGATGGGCTCGCCGCGGTCGCGGTTGAAGGCCCAGTCATAGAAGGTCGGTGTCACCGGCGAGCCCCAGATCCGCAAGCCGTCGATTTCGCAACCGCTGTCCTGAAGGTACGTGACGCCTTCGGGGATCAAGCTGGCGGCGAACTCCGGCTCGCGCTCGAAGAGCCAGTCGTGGTTACCAGCGACGAAAACCTTGTGGGGATGTGTCTGCCGGGAGAACCACCGGAGGAAGTCGACGACCTCTGCCGGGTAGCCCTGTTCGCTGAGATCGCCGGCGTGGATGAGGATATCCCCGTCAGGCACGGTGAGGCCGGCATGGTGGGCATGGGTGTCTGAAATGCAGACGACCCTCATTTGGCCTCGGCGTGCACCTCTTCTTGTGCCTGGGCGATCTCGGCTGCGATTTGCTGGAGGTAATCTTCGATAAGCTCCTGACCGTTCCGCTTCGACAGGACCCGGACCACGCGACCGATAAGCCGAGGTGTCGGGGCCAGCTTGCCGTTGAGTACGTGGTGAAACTGACCTGTATCGACCTTTGCCGCGAGGCAAAGCTTGCGTTGGCTGCCATTAAAAGGGGGTGCGGCGACTGCGGCATGAAGTTTTTTCAGCAATGTAGTCACGTAGTGACTAAGATCGCGTATTGAAGAACCTTCAATACTTTTCCGTTGACTTGGGTTCGCGGCGGACGATGTTCCGGGCCGAAACGGGACATCGTCCCAAAAGTTAAGAGTTAGTTATGCTAGAAAAGATTACCGATAAAAATACCCGCCTGTTCGCCGAACGGCGGATTTCAGAGAATGTGCACCACGACTTTGTGGTGCACCGCACCGTACCCGTGTCCCCGAGCGAAATCCCATCCGGTACCCCGCTTGTCCTGGGCCGCGAATTCCACGATTTGCTTTACCGCATTTCCGACCGGAAGCCTTTGAACGCCCGGGAGCGGAAACTCCTCCCTTGGCTCGTCACCTGCCGTGATGCCCTTCGTGAAAACGGGGCCGGGTACCTTGAACCCGAAGTGGAGCTTGAGGCTGGCAGCAATCTTCCCAGGGGCCGCTGCGACCTGATGGCCCATGGCGGGTTGGCCGAGTTGGGTATCATCGAGGTCAAGGTTGTCGGCCACCTGCCCGCAGAGCCAGAGGACGCCCACCTGCTTCAGCTGGCCGGCTATGCTGTGCTCGCGGAGGAGGTCTACGACGAGCACCGGATTTGGGCTGCGGTGGCATACGTATCCCTTCGCGAGCGTCAGATCCGACTCTTTGTGCACAAAGGTACGGGGCGTTTACGTGGCATCTCCCGCCACCTCATTGCTGCATAGGCTAACGGCACCTGCCTGAGACCATGAACCTCGACGACGAGTGCGCTCAACTGGAAGGCAACTTCCGACGCGCTCGTCATCGA
>WBUO01000117.1 GCA_008933675.1 Dechloromonas sp. | reverse complement strand
GACGAAGCCGCCGCCAAGAAGGACTGGGATCAGGCCAACCTCTGGTCCGAGCAGATCTGGCAATACCAGGTCAAGGCCGCCGACCTCGGCCTGCGTGCCAAGACCTATCTCGAGCAGAACGGCGCCAGGAAGGTCAAGTAAGGCTGCGCCCGAAGTCTTGATCTGACTTAAGGCAATTTTCGAGTGGCAGAGCGATTCTGCCGCTCGTTTCACACAAGGAGGGAATACCCATGAAATTCGTAATGACTTTGCTCGCCGCGGCTCTCGTTGCCGCCCCCGCCATCGCCGCTCCGGATGGCGCCAAGCTGTACGCCGACAAGACCTGCAACGCCTGCCACGGGCCCAAGGGCGACAAGCCGCTGATGCCCAACTATCCGAAGCTGGCCGGCCAGAACGCCGCCTACGCGCTGCAGCAGATGCAGGACATCAAGAGCGGTGCACGCAACAACGGCCAGACCGCCGCCATGAAGGGCGTCATGCACCTGGTCAACGACGAGGAAATGAAGGCCATCGCCGAGTTCCTCTCCAAGCTCAAATAAGCCGGAATGCCCGCCATTACGGGCTTATGACTCACATCAAGGAATGCTGATATTCATCGGCCGACAATGCCATCAGCGTTCCGACCAATCCACACAAAAGGACACCAGACATGAAAGCATCATTCCTGCTGATCGGCCTGCTCAGTGCAGGCGTCGCCTTTGCCGCTCCGCCGGCGCCCAAGAAGGAAGGCATTGAAGGCAAGAACTACCAGTGGAACGCCCAGGAAGGCGAAAAGATCGAAGCGCTCAAGTTGAAGGGCGACAAGGTCCGCGGCGAGGAGGCCTATGAGGTCTGCGGCGCCTGCCACCTGCCCTCCGGCGCCGGTCGCCCGGACGGCACCTTCCCGCAGCTGGCCGGCCAGCACACCACCGTGCTGATCAAGCAGATGGCCGACATCCGCGCCGGCCTGCGCGATAATCCGACCATGTATCCGTTTGCCGCGACTCTGGTCGATCCGCAGGAACTGGCCGACGTCTCCGCCTACATCGAAAGCCTGTGCATCCCGACCGAGCACGGCAAGTACGAAGGTGCCGATGCCGCGATCAAGATCTCGCAGGGCAAGGAACTGTACGAGAAGCAGTGCCTGGAATGCCACGGCAAGAACGGCGAGGGTGACAAGGCGAAGTTCTACCCGGTGATCGCCGGCCAGCACTACAAGTACCTGCTGCGCCAGATGACCGAAATCCGCGACGGTCACCGCCGCAACGCCAACCCGGACATGGTCAAGGTCATCAAGCCCTACACCAATGACCAGCTGATCGCCATCTCCGCCTATCAGTCGAGCCTGAAGATGCCGGGTTCGATGTGCAAGCCGAAGGCTGCCAAGAAGAAGTAAGCCTTTCCCCTCGGGCCCCGGCTTTGCCGGGTGCCTGAGTGGGCATGGACCCCGCCCCGGCGGGAATGTAGCAAGCCGCAACACGTCAGAGAACAGCACCATGAACAAACAGAACAATATCGTCGCCGGCCTGAGCCTGATCTCGCTGATCTGTCTCGTCGCCGCCTACTTCGCCCCGATCTGGTGGGTCTCGCTGACGGCCCCGAACTACCCGGTCGATGCCTTCCCTGACGGCATCCGCATCCACTTCCATTTCGACGGTGTCTATAACGGCTGCAAGGCAGCCGGCAAAGGCACACGGATGGCCAACGAGATCATCCAGAAGGATCTTTCGCACGACGACGAGCGCTACAACCCGATCCTCGACGCCAACAAGAACGTCGACAAGGGCGCCGAAGGCCTCGACTGCGTCCATGAAATGAACACCATCAACCACTATGTCGGCATGTTCCCGATCGCCTCCGGTGCCCCGGTGGAAAAGCCGCTGGCCAAGTTCTTCTTCGGCTTCTTCGCGGTGATGATGCTGGCCTTCGCCCTGCCGAAGAAGAAGCCGCGCCTCGTCGTCCTGGCCGCCGGCTTCGCTGCCGTCGCCGCCTGGATGCTGGTCGACCAGTTCGTCATGGGCAAGCTGGCCAGCCACGTCGCCTTCTACACGGCAGAAACCGCCACCTTCTTCAACGAACCGGAGAAGATCAAGGTCTGGGGCGACAACGTCGACCTGATCTCGCGCCTCGTCATCTTCGGCCTGATCGCCGTGATGGCCGTCGTCGTCGCCGGCGTCGCCATGCTGCGCAGCTTCCAGCTGCTGCTCGCCCTGGTGCCGGGCCTGCTGCCGGTGTACTTCGTCATCACCTACTCCGCCTGGCTATGGTTCTTCGGCCACAACCTGCACCCCTGGGGCGCCTTCACGGTCAAGCCCTTCATGCCCACCGTCTTCGGCGAAGGCAAGGTCGCCCAGTTCTCGACCTATTCCTACCCGTACTGGGGCTACGGCCTGCTGGTGATCATCTTTGTCTGCCTGATGCTGGCCCTGCTGATCCGCCGCAAGCAATTGCGCGAAGGCGGCGCCGAGTAAGCATCATGCTCCGTCAACTGCGCCGCTCCCTGATCTGGCTCGGCATCGCCACCGGTCTGGGCGCCGCCGGCCTTGCCGCCTCGCAATCCTTCGAAGGCATGGGCAAGCCCAACCTCGCCGCCAACTGGGGCTCCTCGGCAGAAAAGGCGATCCGCCCGGCGGCGCCCAACCGGACCGACATTCCCTGGTTCCAACTCCTTGTCGATCAGGCCACACCGGGCTCGGTGCTGAAACCTCCTCCCGGCGTCTATGCCGGCCCGGTGCTGGTCGACAAGCCATTGACCATCGACGGCGGCGGCCAGGTCACCATCGACGGCGGCGGCAAGGGTACGGTCTTCGTCGTGGACACCGAGGGCGCCACCATCCGCGGTCTCAACCTGCAGGGATCGGGCGAGTCGCACGACAGCGACGACACCTGCCTCAACGTCCGCGGCAATCACCACCTGATCGAGGAAAACCGCATCACCGACTGCCTGTTCGGCATCGACCTGAAGCAGGCCGACCACAACACGGTTCGCAGCAACCGCATCAGCTCCAAGCCCTTCGATCTCGGCCTGCGTGGCGACGGCCTGCGCCTGTGGTACAGCAACCACAACATGATCGAGAAGAACGAGATCATCGATTCGCGCGACATGGTCGCCTGGTACTCGCACCACAACACCTGGCGCGGCAACATCGGCAAGCGCAGCCGCTACTCGATCCACTTCATGTTCGCCAAGGACAGTCTGGTGGAGGGCAACCAGTTCTACGACAACGCGGTCGGCGTGTACCTGATGTACACCGAGCGCATCCACGTCCGCAACAACCTCATCTCGCATGCTACCGGCGCCGCCGGCATGGCGCTCGGCTTCAAGGAATCGAGCGATTCCGATATCGCCGACAACGAGATCATCTACTGCGCCGTCGGCGTCGGCTCCGATCTTTCGCCGTTCGAACCGGACACGACGCTGCGCTTCACCAACAACCGCTTCGCCTACAACGGCATCGCCGTGCGCTTCACCAGCGAACTGGGCGGCAACATCCTCACCGGCAACAGTTTCGAGGGCAACCTCACCGATGTCGTGCAGATGGGCCGCGATGTGGCCAGCAAGAACGAGTGGCGCAACAACTACTTCACCGGCTATCAGGGTTTCGACCGCGACGGCGATGGCATCGGCGACACGCCGCACGAGCTCTATGCCTACGCCGACCAGATCTGGATCGAGACGCCGCCGGCGCAGTTCTTCAAGACGTCGCCGCTGCTCGAACTGCTTGATTTCCTCGAACGCCTGGCCCCCTTCTCCTCGCCGGAACTGCAGCTGAAGGATGCCGTGCCGCGTTTCGCCAAACCGGAAAGGGCGGCCCGCACATGAGCGAAACCAAGGCCAGACCGGCCACCTCCATCGAGAAGGCGCAGAAGGCGCGGCGCCGCTTCCTGCAGTCGGTTGGCCTGACTGCCGGTGTCGTCGGGCTCTCCCTGCTCGGCTACATCCCGGTCGTCGACGCCCGACCGCCCCGCCTGCGCCCGCCTGGCGCACTCAACGAGAGCGACTTCCTCTCCTCCTGCATCAAGTGCGGCCAGTGCGTGCAGGTCTGCCCGGTGCAGGCCATCAAGCTGGCCGACATCGGCGACGGCTTCGGTCTCGGCGTGCCCTACATCGACGCCCGCGCCCAGGCCTGCGATTTCTCCTGCGATGCCGTGCAGTGCATCCTCGCCTGCCCGACCGGCTCGCTGACCTACAAGAAGCCGGATTTTCTCAATATTCGCGACGGTGCCCCGCTCGCCGCCGCCCCCATCCTGAAGGCCAAGGAAAACGACCCGGAGCCGACGCTCAATCTCAAGGAGCGCATCGGCGTCGCCCGCCTGGCCCGACCGGAATCCTGTCTGGCCGTCCAGGGCAAGGGCTTCAAGGGCCCGGCCCGCGGTGCCGCCTTCACCGGCGAACTGCGCTACATGGCCGTCGACCGCTGGAAGCCGGTGCCGGTGCGCGAGCATCCGTACGACCTCGAGCTGTGCGATCTCTGCGTGCGCGAATGCCCGGTCAAGGGCGCCATCGAACTGCGCCCGGTAAAGGGTGCCGACGGTGTCGAACGGATGACGCCGACCGTCCTCGAACCCTGCGTCGGCTGCGGCGTCTGCGAGATGATGTGCCCGCCCGAACCGGCAGCCATCGTCATTGATCCGCAAGCTGTCTGGAAGGCCTGAGATGAGCCGCTTCACCGACCTGTTCATGGGCATGCTCGGCGCCGCCCCGAAGAAACCGGAGAAGGTTTCCGAGAAGGTGCAGCAGATCATGTTCCTCAAGTACGAGGACAAGGATCGCTACATCAAGGAAAAGCTGCACGCCCGCGAACACCACGCGATCAGCCACAAGTGGCGCAACCGCCGCTGGGCGGTGCTGATCGCCACCAACCTGCTGTTCGTCTTCTCCTTCTGGCTCGACATCCAGATCCTCGAAGGCGCACTGACCGCTTCGCGCTTCGTCGGCTTCCACCTGATCGACCTGAACTCGGCGCTGCAGGTGATGCTGGCCCACAAGCACGTGATCGTGAACCTGTTCATCGGCACCTTCACCGTCTTCCTGCTCTGGGTGCTGCTCGGCGGGCGCAGCTTCTGCTCCTGGGTCTGCCCCTATCACCTGCTCGCCGAATGGACCGAGGCGCTGCACCTGAAGCTGGTCGACAAGAAGATCGTCACCGACCACCAGTTCCACCGCGGCACGCGCACCGTCTTCTGGATCCTCTTCGCGCTGCTCGCCGTGGTCACCGGCTACACCGTGTTCGAAACCCTGTCGCCGACCGGCATCCTGTCGCGCGCGCTGATCTACGGCCCCGGTCTGGCACTGGCCTGGGTCTTCCTGCTGCTGCTCTTCGAAGTCTTCTGGTCGCGCCGTGCCTGGTGCCGCTACGTTTGCCCCATCGGCCTCACCTACGGCGCTGTCGGCACCCTGTCGCCGCTGCAGATCGGTTACCACGTCGAACACTGTTTCCACGAAGGCGACTGCCGCAAGGTCTGCCTGGTGCCGCACGTGCTGGACGTCACCGTCAAGGGCCGCGCCGCCGAGGAAAGCATGGGCCTCGGCCCCGACTGCACACGCTGCGGCCTGTGCGTGGACACCTGCCCGACCGGCGCCCTGCGCTTCGAGGTCAAGGGCCTGTCGAAGCTGCTCTGAGCCCGCCGCCGGCCACCCGGGCCGGCTGCTAGAATCGCCGGCATCCAACATTCGGAGTGCAGGCCATGATCATCACGCGCATCGACGGCGCCGTCGGCATCATCACGCTCGATCACGAAGCCAAGCGCAACGCCCTCAGCGAACGCCTGGTCGACGGCATCATCGGCGCCCTGGCCGAATTCACCCGCCAGGACGTACGCTGTGCCGTGCTGCGCGCTGCCCCCGGCGTCAAGGTCTGGTCAGCCGGCCACGACGTATCGGAGCTGCCGGCCGGCGGCTTCGATCCGCTCGGCTGGCGCGACCCGCTCCGCCACCTGATCCGCGAACTGGAGAACTTCCGCGCCCCGATCATCGCCATGATCGAAGGCAGCGTCTGGGGCGGCGCCTGCGAGACCGTGCTCGCCTGCGACCTGATCGTCGCCACGCCGGAAGCCAGCTTCGCCGCCACACCGGCCAAGCACAGCGTGCCTTACAACGTATCCGGCCTGCTCACCTTCCTCAACGCCGCCCACATCCACATCGCCAAGGAGATGCTGTTTACCGCCCAGCCGATCCCGGCCACCCGCCTGGAACGCATGGGCATCATCAACCACCTCGCCCCAGCCGACGGCATCGAAGCCTTCACCTACGACATGGCCCGCACCATCGCCGCCAACGCCCCGCTGTCGATCGCCGTGATGAAGGAACAACTGCGCATCCTCGCCGGCGCCCACACCATGTCGCCCCAGGATTTCGAACGCATCCAGGGCCTGCGCCGGGTGGTCTACAACAGCCACGACTACGCCGAAGGCATCACCGCCTTCAAGGAAAAGCGCAAGCCGAGGTTTGAGGGACGCTAGGCAGCCTTTTCCCGGCACACGGATCCGCCTTCCCGGCACGGGCGCCCCCTCGGGAGACGCCCTGAATTACCTGATGGAAATGGCAGGTGTGAATCGTCACGCGCACATGATCCCTGATCAACTGTCGTTCAATCAGGGATCGGCGTTCGGTGCGGCCATCAAATCGCCCAGCCGGACGCTTCCGCTTCTGCCTTGCCGCTTCTGAAGAGCGGCTTGCAACCTTCCCCATCGCCCGCCGCTTCAACTTCAGATCCTGGTCTTGTCATTCCGCAGATTTGACGGCACGATGCCAAACGCATACCCATCCTGCTACATCGTCAGCCCCCACCACCGTTCACCTACGCGGTATTGCCCATGAAAATAGAACAGCGGAAATTTTCCAATCGACATACCTTCACATTTGAACCGGACAGCTTCAATTTCGCCTATCGCGACAAAACCGGATCAGGTGATCTCGATATTCCCTACGCGTAGTTCCCCCTCAAGTCATCCACGCGAATCGACCAGAACCTGTGGCTGAGAAACGTCGGCTACCTCTGGTGCGTCCTGGGTGTCATCCAGATCGCTTATGCCTTGTCCACCGAGCGCTCGCTGACGGGAACCGGATTCTGGCTTCTCCTCGGTCTGGGTTGCCTGATATGGACCCATTTCACCAAGGTGACGTACAGCATTTTTTCTGCTGACCGGGGCAATGTCTGGGTCATCAAGGACGCCAGAAGCCACGACCGCATCGTCGAAGAGATTCGTCTCCGACGGAAAAACCAGCTGCTTTCCTGGTACGGCGATATCAACCTCGATAACGGCCTGGAAAAGGAAACCAGCAAATTCCGCTGGCTGGAAGAGCAGCAAGTTCTGACAAAAGAAGAAGCGAATCGACGCATTGCCCAGGTTCATGCGGCACTGGGCAACACCGGCGTTGCGGCGGGCGTGACGATCAACTGACAGCCAGGATCGCGTTCCTGTTCCCACCCTCCGGGGTACCCCCCATAATGGGCAACTCAGCCTGATATCGACAGGGTGCTTCCGATGAACACCCTCATTTACTGAAAGGCAAGCATCATGAAACCGCTGATTCCCGCCCTGCTCCTTGCCAGCCTGCTCAGCACATCAGCTATCGCCCAGAGCGGCGCCCACACACTGCCGGAAAGCCGCTACGGCGCCATCAGCTACCTCAGCGGCGGCATCGGCGACGAAGAGCTCGATGAAATCCGTCTGCGCGAGGGAGACTTCAATCTCAAACTGCTCTTCGCCGAACGCGACGGCTCGTATCTGGCCGGTGTCGATGTGGAATTGACCGACGCAAAAGGCGAAACGGTCCTCGCTGTCAAAGCTGCCGGCCCATTCCTGCTCGTCCGCCTACCGGTCGGCAACTACACCGTCCGCTTGATGGCGAACGGACAGGCTCGACAGGGCAAGCTGGCGGTAAGCGCCAAGGGGACACGGCAAGCGGTGTTCCGCTGGTAGGCGCCAGCGATCGGCAGAGGGGGCTCCCCCGCCTTTTCGATCCCCCGGCGAGGGCGGACATTCGCCTGTCGCCCTCGCCGGGTGCACACTCGATCCATCCCTTACCAGTTCGGCTCACGCTCCGGCGTGGCAGTGATCTTGTGGATGCTCAGGTCGGCGCCCTGGTATTCCTCTTCCTGGTCGAGGCGCAGGCCGAGGATGGCCTTGAGCACGCCATAGACGAGGAAGCTGCCGGCGAGGGCGACGACAATGGCGAGGCCGGTCATGACCAGTTGCGACATCAGCGAGACGCCACCGGCGCCGCCCAGGGCCTGGCTGCCGAAGATGCCGGCGGCGATGCCGCCCCAGGCGCCGCACAGGCCGTGCAGCGGCCAGACGCCGAGCACATCGTCGATCTTCCAGCGGTTCTGGGTCAGCGTGAACATCACGACGAACAGGCCTCCGGCAACGCCGCCGACGACCAGTGCGCCGATCGGATGCATCAGGTCGGAACCGGCACAGACGGCAACCAGGCCGGCAAGCGGGCCGTTATGCACGAAGCCTGGGTCGTTCTTGCCGAGCAGCAGAGCCGCCAGCGTGCCGCCGACCATGGCCATCAGCGAGTTGATGGCGACCAGACCGGAGATGTTTTCCAGGGTCTGGGCACTCATCACGTTGAAGCCGAACCAGCCGACGGTCAGGATCCAGGCACCGAGGGCGAGGAAGGGAATCGACGAGGGCGGGTGGGCGGACATGCGGCCGTCCTTGGTGTAGCGCCCGTAGCGGGCGCCGAGCAGGAGCACGGCGGGCAGCGCGATCCAGCCGCCCATGGCATGCACGACGACGGAGCCGGCGAAGTCGTGGAATTCGGCGCCGAAGGTGGCGAGCAGCCAGGCCTGGATGCCGAAGTGCTTGTTCCAGGCGATGCCCTCGTAGAACGGGTAGACGAAACCGACGATGAGGAAGGTGGCGATCAGCTGCGGATTGAAACGCGCCCGCTCGGCAATGCCGCCGGAGACGATGGCCGGAATGGCGGCGGCGAAAGTGAGCAGGAAGAAGAACTTGGTCAGCTCGTAGCCGTTCCTGGCGACCAGCGTTTCAACGCCGGAGAAGAAATTGACGCCGTAGGCAATGGTGTAGCCGATGAAGAAGTAGGCGATGGTGGATACGCCGAAGTCGCTGAGGATCTTGACCAGGGCGTTGACCTGGTTCTTCTTGCGGACGGTGCCGACCTCGAGGAAGGCGAAGCCGGCATGCATGGCCAGCACCATGATGGCGCCGAGCAGGATGAAGAGCACGTTGCTGCTGGATTGGATGGTTTCCATGTTTCCCCCGGAGAAAGAATCCGCATTGGGAAGCAAGCACCATTCCAGTGCATTAAATATGTTGCAAATCAGTGCGTTATATTTTCACTCGCAAGCGATTGCGCACTGTTTAAGTGCGCAATCGCCATGCAACGCCCGCCAGCGGTGCGTCAAATCCTCATTTCGGGGCAGCCTCCGCCGGCAGCAGCACCCACATGCGGCCGCTCTGCTTCATGCGGCCGGCCTGTTCGCCGGCGCTCTTGCCGAAGCCCCAGAAAAAGTCGGCGCGCACGGCGCCCTTGATGGCGCCGCCGGTGTCCTGGGCCATGACCAGACGGTTCATCGGCTGCACCGAGTTGGGCCGGGTCGTGGCGAGGAAGACGGGAGCACCGAGCGGCACCGAGCGCGGATCGACGGCGATGGTCCGTTCAGCGATCAGCGGCACGCCGAGGGCGCCGAGCGGGCCGTCGTTGTTGTCCGGCATTTCGCGGAAGAAGACATAACTCGGGTTGGCATTGAGCAGTTCGTCAAGACGCGACGGATTGGCGCGTGCCCAGGCCTGGATGCCCTGCATCGAAGCGTCTTCCAGCTTGAGCTCGCCACGGGCGACGAGCAGGCGGCCGATCGACTGGTAGGCATGGCCGTTCTGGTCGGCGTAGTTGAGGCGCACGGTAGTGCCATCCGCCAGGCGCACACGGCCGGAGCCCTGTACCTGCAGGAAGAAGAGTTCGACGGCATCATCGACATAGAGCAGCGGACGGGCCGGCAACGCCTCGCCGCGGCTGCCGATCTCGGCACGCGTCCAGTAGGGAACGACGCGCTTGCCTTCAAGACGGCCACGCACGCGCTTGTCCTTGAGTTCCGGGAAGATCGCCGAGAGATCGATGGTCAGCAGGTCGTCGGGCACGCCGAGCACGGCCTGCTCGAAACCGCGACTGCGTTTGCGGCTGCCCTGCAGCAGGGGTTCGTAGTATCCGGTGACCATGCCGCTGGTACTGCCGTCGGCGGCGACGATGGCATAGGGTCGGAAGTGGCTCTCGAAGAAACCGCGCGCATCGTGCCCCGCCTTGCCCTGGGCGGCGCTTGCCAGCTCGCAGACGCGCTTCCAGTCGCCGCCGTAGGCACGCCCGGCCATGCCGCGACAGGAACGCAGGAAGGCCGGCCAGGCAGCAGCCACGTCATCGTCGCTCCAGCCCGGCAGATCGCTCCATTCGGCTGGCTGCAAGGTGCGCGAGAACGGCGGTGGCGTGGTCGGCGGCACGCTGGCCGGACAGCTCGGGCAGGCAGCACAGGGCGGACAGGCGGGGGCAGGCTCGGCCGGCCCGAAACCTAGGCTCGAGCAGCCGGCGAGGATCAGGGCGGAAAGGGCAAGGGCAGCTTGTATTCTGGTCATGGCTTTCGTTAGAGTGCGGTGTTTCGCCCGGAGTATACCTGCCCGATGTCCGACACCCTCCCGCTCGAACGCCTGCTCGCCCGCGCCGAAGCCGTTCTCGGCCGGCTCGAATCGCTGTTGCCCGCCCCGCTGCCCGCCCCCGACTGGTCGGCCGCCATCGCCTTCCGCGCCGCCCGCTCGCGGATCTTGGTCTCGCCGATCATCATTCGGCTCATCTCGTCGACCGAGACGTCGCCGACCTTGCCGGTGCCGAAAGAGAAGCGCGGATTGCGCGCGTGGCGCCGGGCGAAACTGTAGGCCAGCGCCGAGAGGCCGAGCGCCCCGGCATGGGTCGCCATGTGCCAGCCATCGGCCAAGAGCGCCATGGAATTGTACCAGGTGCCGGCGGCGATCTCCGCCACCATCATCGCCGCCGTGAGGCCCACCACCATCCAGGTGCGGCGTTCGTGCCGGCTGTGGCCGGTGCCGAGGAAATTGTGGGTCTCGAACCAGAGATCGTCGCGATCGTCGCGCATGGCATGCTCTCGCTGGGCGCGGCGGCGGCGCCGGCCCCATGCGTGTAGCGCGCCCGCCGGCCCGGCGTCGAGGGCTTCCATCGCCCGTGACGCCTCGACGCGCGCAATGAAATAACGTAGCGTCGTGGCCTCGCTGACCAGTGCCGCGACTCGCTGCCATGCCGCCCTTCCCGCCGCGACCAGGATTTCCATGAGCGCCACGGAATACCGCAAGCTGGTCTTCATCGTCTGGCTGGTCGTGGTCGCCTCCATGGCGGCGATCTGGGGCGGCAACGCCTGGCGCGGCATCTCCTGGGACACCGACGATTTCATGCGCCTGATCCAGGTGCGCGACTGGCTCGCCGGCCAAGGCTGGAGCGACCTGACGCAATACCGGCTGAACCCGCCCGCCGGCACGCCGATGCATTGGTCGCGGTTGCCCGACCTGCCGCTGGCCGCGATCGCCTTGGCGCTGTCGCCTCTCCTGGCGGTGAATGACGGCCTGGCCATCGCCGCCATGGTGGTGCCGCCGCTCTATTTCCTGCTGTTCGTGATCGTCTATGCCCTGCCGGCGCGGATGATGCTGGGCATGGCGCGCTCGCCGATCGGCCTGCTGGTGGCGATCTCCGGCTCCGCCACCGTGGCGCAATACGCGCCCGGCCGGGTCGATCATCACGGCCTGCAGCTGATCATGATCATGGCGGCGATCGCCCTGCTGCTGTTCGGCTTGGCGCGCCTGCGCTGGCG
>WBUO01000116.1 GCA_008933675.1 Dechloromonas sp. | reverse complement strand
CATGGCCGTGACGACCGGATCGAAGGTCAGATGCTGGCGGCCGACGACGCTCAGCCGGCCGGCATCCCCGGGCAGGGTGGCGCCGGCACTGTCGAAGAAGAACTGGCTGAGGGCAGTCAGCTCGTAGCGGGCACGGGCATCGACGGTGGCCTGGCCGGCAACGGAAAACGTCGTCGTCCCCTGCTGGTATGCGCTGGTCGAGCCGTCGGCATTACGGGCGAGCAGGCTGCCGTTGACCAGCCAGCTGCCATCGGCCTGCGGACGGGCGGCAGCGACGGCGCTGTCGCTGGTGCTGCTGACGCTCACCAGATAGGCGCCGGGCAGCTTGGCATAGGCCGCCGGCAGCAGGGTGTAGTTGCCGGCGGCCAGGCCGCTGCCGTTGGCCGCCAGATAGACCTGGTCGCCGGCCTTGAGGCTGGGGATGGCGCTGTAGCGCCAGCTGCCGCCGACCAGGCGGCCGCCGGAAACGTTGTACCAGGCCATCGCGTGGCTATCGACCGGGGCGAAGCTGCCCTGCCAGTCCGGCAGCACGGCGAAGACCAGCGGCGCGGCGCCGTCGCTGCCCGCCAGGATGTCCGTCTTGCCGCCCGGCCCGGGGGTGAATTCCGTGGCCAGGGCGTCGCCGCCGCCCGAGAGGTCGAGCTGCGCGCCGCTCGCCACCACGCTGTCGGCGGCATCGACGACGATGGCCTTTTCCGGTGCCCGCTCGACGTTGTAAGTGGCGGTGCGCAGCGCACCGGTCTGCGGATCCCAGTAGGCCGCCTCGTATTTCCAGTAGCGGCCCGACTGATCGGTTTCACCGAGCAGCGAGACGCGGCCGCCGGCCACCGAGGTGACGCTGTCGGCGGTCAGCTCGACGCGCCCGCCCGGCGCGCTGAAGACAATCTCGCCGAGCGGCGCGGTGACGGTGCCGGCATGGACGATCGAGGGCGCGGCAAATTCCAGGCGGCCGCCGACGGCCAGCGATTCGGCGGCGCTGGCACCAGCCGCCCGGGAAATGAGGATTTCGCCGTCAGGATCGGCCGACAAGTCAATCCGGTAATCGCTGTAGGTCGACGGCGAGAGGCGGGCCGCGGCCAGCTCCAGACGGCCGGCGGCCGTCATCTGACCGCTGAACAAGCGGCCGTCGCTGCGGTTGGGCGCCGAATTGGCGGTGCTGTCGAAGTGGATCTCGCCACTGCTGTGCAGTTGCGTGGTGGCAAAACCGTTCCAGCTGAAATTGCCGATGACGCCGATGTCGCGGGCGACAAAGCGGGCCGTCGCTCCGCCGCCCGTCGCCACGGTCGCCGGCGCACCGCCCGGCGCGGCATTGCCGAGCAGGATGGCCGCCGCCTGCAGATTGACCCGCGTTGCGTCGTCGGCGGCACGGAAGGTCGACGCGCTGAGCTGCAACTGGTTGGCGACCCCGCCGGCAATGCTGCCGGAGAAGACGATCTCGTCCTTGCTGCGCAGATACCAGGAGCCGAAGCCGGCATCCCCGGCCTGGGCCAGGTCGAGCGCCGCCCGGCCGTTATGATCGGCGGAGGCGAGCACCTGTTCGCCGGCCAGATAGCGCGCGGTTTCGGCGTCGGACAGACTCCAGGCGGCCGGATGGCCGGCCAGCGACTGGAACAGCGTCAGACTGCGCTCCCCCTGCATCGAGGCCGGCAAGCCGAGGCTGTCCCAGGTGGCATTGCTGGCCATGTCGTAGAGATGCACGGCCAGCGCGCCGCCCGGCGCGCCATTGCGGCCGGTCGCGGCGTAGCTGCCGTCGAGGATCATGCCCTCGCGGGCGGCCAGGCTGACGGTGCCGCCGGCGCTGCCGATCGTCTTCTGTGGATAGGCCAGCCTGCCGGTGCCGTTGCCGGCCGCCACGTTGAGGCGGTGCTCGGCGCCGGCGACGTCAATCAGCGAGCCTTCGCGGGTGATCAGGTAACCGAGGCCGGCATCGATCTCCACCGTACCGCCGGCCAGAACCTCGCCCCGGTAGCGCTGTACGGCACGCAAGGCGCTGGCCGAATTGCCGGCCTCCAGCGCCCGCCGCGTATCCGCCGTCAGCACCGTGGTACCCCCGGCAAGCAGGCGTGCATTCTCGCCCAGATAGATGGACTGGGCCTGGCGGGCTTCGCTGTATTCGATGGGATTGCGGTTGTACGGCTCGTCAACCCGGTTGGCCGGCCGGCTCAGGCTGATCGTGCCGCCGGCGGCCTGCAGCGTGCCGAGCACGGTCAGCTGCCCCCAGGACTCGAGATCGATGCTGCCGCCGGGCGTGACGGCCAGCGTCGCGCCCTCGCCCACGCTCAGCGTGCCGTAGTTCAGGCTGCGCGTGGCGAAAGCCAGGCTGGTGGCGGCGCTGCGCCGATCCGGGTGGAGCACCTGCGAACGGGCGAAATCGGCGAGATTGCTGCCGCTTGCCCGCAACCGGTAATCGCCGACGCCTTCCAGCGTCCAGCTCAGCGGTTGCGGCGCAATGCGCGTGCCATCGTCGATGAAGACGCCGTCGCGGCCGACCAGCTTGAAGTCGAAGAAGCCGCCGCGATCGAAGAAATCGCTCTCGAGCGCGATGCCGACCTGGTCGCTGGCCAGGCGCTCGACCCGGCCCAGCGTGCGCCCGTCGACGACGGTGCCGCTGCCGACACGCACCTGCGAGGTATTGATTTCCAGACTGCCGCCACGCCCCAGCGCCTGACCGGCCAGCGTCCCGTCGAGGAAGAGGCTGGCATCGCGGCGGTCGAGATCATCGGTTGCAGCAAAAGTACCGGCAGCCTTGATACCACCGGTGGTCAGCGTGATCTTGCCGGCATCGCCGGCGACAAGCTTACCCGCGGAGGTCAATTGGGCGCCGCCGGAAACATCGATGCGACTGCCGGCCCGGAGATCGATGTCGTAGGCCGAATCGAGCGTCACCGAACCACCGTCGACGGCCAGCACCTGACGGCTGGCGAGACTGCGGTCGAGCTGGTCGTTGGCCCAGCGGCCGGCGGTCGACAGCAGCGCGCCGTCGCTCAGGATCAGCGAGGAGAACGCGGCATCGGCAAGCGTCGGGAACAAGCCCGGCGCCTGGCTCATGTCGCGCGTCACGAGCTTGATGCTGCCGCCCGGCGCGACGATGTCGCCGGCGACGACGACCTGCCGCCCGGCGGCAGTGAAGCTGCCGCCCGGTTGCAGCTTCAGCGCGACATCGGCAGCGACCTCGATACGCCCGTCGCTGGTGATGTCGAAGCGGCTGAAACCGTTGTCCACCAGCGATTGCGACAGTTCCAGCCGGGCCCCGGCGGCATCGCCGGCCTGCAGGCCGGCCGCCGTATTGCTGGCGCCGCGGACGAAGGCGATCTGCGCCTGCGTATAGGCGGCGAGGCGCTCGGCGTCGCTGGCCGTCTGGCGGTCGTCGACGACGAAATGCTGGCCGGCGTCGCGGATGATCAACTGGCCGCCGAGAGGCGTCGCATAGTGGTTCGTCAGCGGATCGCCGATCTCGCGCTGGCGGACGCCGCGCGTCGTCGTCGCCAGCAGGTTGCCATCGACAGCGAGGCTGTGCCCGGCAATTTCCACGCTGCCGGCACTACGCCCCTCGTAATAGGCGGCCTCGTTGCGCGTGACGTTCTGCAGGCCGTAATAGATGGCCGTCGTCGGCGCGTCGTTGAGCCGGTAGCTCTGGCCGCTGATCGACAGCACCCGGCTCTCGGTAACGGTCGCCGCGGCGTAGTCCACACCGCCGCCGGAGACGTCGAGCGTGCTGCCCTGCTTGACGACGACGCTGCCGGTGCTCTGCAGCGCGATGCTGCCGCCGGTCGCCGCCTTTTCCTCGACCGTCTGCCCGAGTTGGGCGATATAGCCGGATAGATCGGCGATGGCCACCTTGTCGCGGATGTCGACATAGGCCGTTTTGCCGCGCAGGGCGCCGAGCCGTTGCACCGGGTTGCCGGCAAACTCGTCGCCGCGCAATTCGACGCGAATGAACAGATCGGCCACCGACTTGTTGGCGACGACGCCGGATACGTCGAGGCGCGCACCGCTTTCGACATGGATGCCGACACCGGCATCCGGCGTCGCGGTCGCTTGCGACGGCGCCACCGGATCGCCGATGAAGCCGCGGAACAGTCCGAAACGGTCGCTCGCCATGAAGTCGATATGGCCGCCCCTGGCCTCGAGCAGCGCCCCGCGGCTGCCGTTGCCATCGACGACGATCTGGCGGGCGATGGCCTCGATACTGGATGAAATGAAGGTCTGCCCGGCAGTGACCGTCTTGCCGCTGCTACCGTCGATCGCCACCCGGGTCACGCTGTCGGTACCGAAGCTCAACGTGCCGCCGAACTGGCCGACGATGAAGTCCGGCTGCTCGGCCTTGTTCAGCGGGTTGTAGAAATCGCTGCTGCTGTAGGGCGCGACACCGTCCTCGTCGAGATTGCGCTGGCCGGCGATCACCGGCGGCTCATCGTCGCCGCTGGCCAGTCCGGAGAGCCCGACCTGGTCGCGGGCGACCAGGCGGATCGAGCCGTTCAGCGTCGCCGAGGTGCTCGTCCACAGGGTGCCGAGCTGGGCGATGTCGTAGCTGGTCAGCGAGATGTTGCCGAGCGCCGCGCCGATGGTGCCGCGATTGACGATGCTGCCGTGATCGACCACGCTCCAGGCATTGCCGGCGTCGCGACGGACCACGTAGAGCGGATTGACCTCGGCCATGAAGCCGCGCAGGCCGGCGGCGAACGGCGGCTTCAGATAGACGTCGGCGCCGGCGGCGAGCAGCACCTGCCCCTTGTCGGCGGTCACCGTGCCGCCCTGCGCCACATCGGCGCCGAACAGCATGACCAGCCCGTTGTCCACGTTCGAGGCGATGCGCGCCCCGGCCTCGACATCGATGCGCGCGGCGTCGAAAGCCGCCTGCCCGGCCGCCGCCTGGGCGGCGAATTCGGCATCCGAGGCAGCCGACAGCTGCGCCTTGTTGAGATAGAAGGCGCGCTGGCCGTTACCGGACTTGTCCACGTAGTCCATTGCGAACAGGCCGCCGGCAACCAGCAGCGGATTGACGCCGAGCGCCGAGACGACGACGTTCGCCGCCTGCACATCGGCACCGGCGGCAAAGCGCACGCCGCGCTCGTTGATCAGGAAGAACTGGCCGGTGGCGCGCAGCACGCCGTCGATGACCGAACGCCCGGCCTGATTGAGGATGCTGCCGTCGGCCGCCGTGCGATCCGGATCGTAAACGTAGTTGTAGACGACCGAACCGCTGTCCGGCTGGATGAATTCGACGATCTTGCCTTTCCCGACGGAGAAGCCGGAAAGCCAGTCGATCTCGGCCGTCTTGCCGCGCTGACGGATGGTCAGGCGGTCGGTTTCGACATCGCCGGCAACGAGCATGGTGGTGCCGTTGAGGTTGACCGCCCGGGTGGCGTTGATCAGCCCCTTCTGGTTGACCGCCAGGGCGGCCAGCGTCACCACGCCGCCGTTGCCGGCATCGATGGTGCCGGAATGGCTGACGCTGCCGTCCAGCTTGACGGCATTGCCGAGGGCGTCGCGCGTGGCGAAGGCGTCGGTCTCGACGAGCAGGCCGCGCAATGACGGATCGTCGGGGACGGTCAACACTACCTTGCCGCCGGCGGCAAGGATGGTTTCAATGCCCCGGCCTTCGATCGTTCCATGGTTTTCCACGGTACGAGGTGCCAGCAGGACAACGCGGCCACCGGCGCTACTGGCTATGCGAGCACCGGAATCAACGGTGACAAAACCGGCGGCAAAACCGGCATTGTCGCCATCCCAAGCAAAGCTCAGGCTATCGCCGGCGGCCGTCGGCAAGCCGCGGTTGAGCAGGCGTTCGAGCATTTCCGGCGACAGGTTGAGGGCCGAGGCAATCAGGCCGCCGACGTTAACCTGCGCCCCGTTGCCGAACAGGATGCCGTTCTGGTTGATCAGATAGATCTGGCCGTTGGCATCCAGGCGACCCATGATGACGCTCGGATCGTTGGACCAGATGCGGTTGAGCACGCGTGCCGCGCTGTTCGGCTGGAAGAAGCGGACGCTGGCATCGCTGGCGATGTTGAAGGAATCCCAGTTCAGGCCGAGCGTCCGGCTGTTCGTCATGATCGTCATCGTGTTGCCGACGACGCTCGGCATGCCGCCGACGACGCTACCGCTGAAGACGAAGGGCCGGCTGACCACCGTCGACGGCACCGGCAGCGTGCCGGGCAGGGGCGTGCTCTGCGCCGCCGCCATGCCGGCGGCCAGCGCCAGCATGGCGGCAAGCAGCGCCTGGCGGCGGCTGTGCCGTTTGCCCCGGCCGTGGACATGCTCTGCCACCGGCACCCAGCTGCCGTGCTCCTCGTCGAACACCAGGCGATACAGATTGCAGTTCATGATCCACTCCCCACGGGCATCGGCTGCCCCTCAGAATTCGTAACCCACACGGAAATGCACGCGCTGGGCACCGCGTCCGGTCCGCGGTCCGTCGCGCAGGGTCTGCGCCAGATCGAGGGCGAACAACGGGCCGCCCTGGCGTCCCTTGAGATTCAGGCCGATGCCGGCACTGGCCAGCGTGAAACGCTCGTCCTGGCCGGGCAGCGGATCGTTCAGCCAGACCTGGCCGTGATCGACGAAGAACAGCGCCCGCAGGCCGCTGCCCGCGATATCGAAGAGGCCCGGCGTGCGCAGTTCGCCGCGCAGCCGCCAGCCGGCATCGCCGGCCGCCTCGCCGGCGAGGTAGCCGCGCACGCTGTCCACGCCCCCCAGCAGCATCTGCTCCGGCGAGACGAGGGCCTGGCCGGCCAGCTGGAAATCGAGCCGGGCGAAGCCCTCCCAGCCGGACCAGCGGCCGGTGTAGCCGATATCGCCGCGCACCGCCGAGAAGCCCGGCCGGGCGTTCGCCCGCCGGCATTCGAACTGGTCGAGGCGGACGCCCTGGCAGTCGATCTGCCGCGAATGACTGCCGGTGCCGACGACCAGGCCGAGATTGCCGCTCAGTTCGCTGGCCTCGCCGTAGTGGCCGAAGCTGTACTGGGCGACCAGCGGCAGGTAGCGCAGCGGCGTGTCCTTGCTGTCGGCGCCCAGGGCATTCTGGGTTTCGTCGAGATTCTTGTAGTCGGCACCGAGCGCCAGCGAATGGAAGAAGCCCGGCCAGCCGCCGGGCTGCGGCAGGCTGAGGCTGTAGCGGACGCCGAGCGTGCTGCCCTTGCCGACGACATTGGTGCCGAGCGCCGCCGCGATGTTGCTGTTCGAGTACTGGGCAAAGGCCGACAGCGTCGAGCCCGCCCCCAGCGGCAGGCTGTAGAAGGCGGCCAGCACGCTGACCTGGTCCGGGTCCTCGGGGGCGACGACATAGTTGAGACCGGCGGCGTGCTGCTTCTGGAACAGGTTGGTATAGCGTACGCCCGCCTCCAGGCGCAGCGGCTCGGTATCCGGGCTGCGCCGGTTGTTGATCTCCAGCGAGCCATGCACCGGCAGTTCGTCCTCCACCGCCAGCTCCACTTCCATGGTGCCCGGCCGGGCCCCGGGGCGGAGCAGCGGCGTCACCCGCCGGTCGGGCGAACGGCCGGCCTGCGCCAGTTCGGCCTGCATGGTCGGAAAATGCGGCACCGAGCCGGGCGCCAGTTCCGGCACCTCGCTGCGCAGCTGGCTACGCGAGCTGTAGCGGTTGCCGCTGACCTTCAGGCGCTCGACCTCGCCCTCGACGACGACCAGGCGGATGACGCCGCCGGCCAGCGACTGCGCCGGCAGGTTCACCGACACCGACAGGTAACCGGCAGCCTGGTAGGCGGCTTCCAGCGCCGCCCGCGCCTTTTCGACATCGGCCAGCGTGCGGCCGGGGCCGAGCGAGGGATAGACGGCGCGCTCGATCTCGATCGCCGGCAGCACGCTGTTGCCCTCGACGGCAAATTCGAGCAACTCGAAGCTGTTGGCGGCGGCAAGGGCGGGAAGCAGGGCGGCAACGACGGCGAAGGCCGGCCGCGGGAAGAGTCGGGGAATACGCATGGCCGGCGGATTATGGGCAGGCGACATGACCCATCCGTGACCCGGGCGTCAGCGAAACATGCGCCGTTCGGACTAGTGCCCGGTCGCCAGACGAAAAAAAAGCCCGCCGGTTGGCGGGCTGGCAGGACAAAGCCGGTCGTCGCCGACCGGCCGGCCTAGGCGATCAGTACTCGCGGTTCAGCGGTGCACACTGGTTGTTTTGAACATACTTGACACGCAGCGTCTGGTCACCGGCGGTCACACCGGGATTCCCCGGGATGGCGGCGGCGACGTACTTCAAATCGCTGATGCTGCCGAGCAGCGACGGCTTGCGGGCTTCGGCCAGGAACTTGTTGAGCACGGACAGCTTGTTGCCGGTGGTGCGCGTCGGGATGTTGAAGGAAATCCAGCCCTGCAGGTCCCAGTTGCCGTCGGTCAGGTTGGCCAGGCTCGGGAAGACGCCGTCGCCGGCGGCAACCGGCGGAGCCGTCTCAGGAGAGGAACTCGTGGGGGCGCCGTCCCAAGTGTAGGTGCCGGCGCCGTTCAACGAACGGAACTGCCAGTTGCCGGTGGACTTGGAGTCCTTCAGGCTGTCCATGGACATGACGCCAACGGCCTTGTGGCCGCCTGCACCGAAATCGACAACGACCGGCTGGCCGCTGCGATCCTTGGTATTGTAGGTGCCGCCGGTGACTGCCTTGTCCAGGCAGTTGCGGACGTCGCCGGAAGTCGAGTTCTCGACGACCACCAGACCGCCGGTACCGGGAGTGACGGTGTACTTGCGGGCGACCGGATCCCAGGCTTCCGAGGCGTCACGGTCAGCAGGTTCGTTGGCCACGCCACAAGGGAAATTACCGAAATACAGATTATCGACTGCCTGGGTGCCGGAGCCCGGCACACGGCGGCAGACGACGATGTCGTCGGCGGGCAGCGTCGAATCGACGGCATCCCAGGTACCGATGCCGCCAGCCATGATGGCGGCAACAGCCGTCTTGTTCAGGGCGACCATCGGCACGTTGCTGGTGACCGGCACACCGAAGGCCAGCGAGTAGATCGGATAGGCCTTGAGCAGCGCCAGTTCAGCGGCGGTCAACGACGGCGCTGCGATCTCGCCTTCGGTATTGATCGGCCCCTTGAACAGCGGCGGAGCAACGTCGGAGATGCCGGCATCCGGCACCATGTACTCGGCGGCGGCCGTGGTCGAGCAGACATAGGGATTGCCGGCCGTGCCCGGGGTGATGGGATTGCCGAGCTTGTCCAGCAAAGCGACATCGTTACAGGTGGCCGAAGTGACCTTCAGCGACTCGATGGCCTGGGCGCGGGCGACCGAATCAACACCGAAGACCGAACCGCCCTTTACGCGGTCGATGATGATGACGTTCTGGCCCGACCACGGGCCGGCGCCGCTGGCCAGCACGCCGGCCACGGCCTCGAAGTCCTTGGAGGAGGCGTTGGTGTTGGCGAAGCGGATCGGCGTGCCGGTGAACATCGAGGCGATGATGCCGGTGAAGCCCTTCTGCGTGGCGGAAGCGCCGGAAATGAAGATGACGCGGCCGTTATTGACGGCATCGTTGACGATGGCCTGCTCGGCGGCGCTCATCGCGGCGTGGGCCTGGCCGGCCATGGCGGCGCAGGCGAGGGCGCACAGGGAAACGAGTTTCTTGACTTGCATGGGATTCTCCAGAAAGGGGATGACGGCCGCCGGCAGCCCGGCGGCCGGAAGGCTTTAGGCGCGACGGGCCTTGCGGCGGGCGGCGAAGCCGATCAGGCCGAGACCGGCGAGCAGCATGGCGGTTTCGGAAGGCTCGGGGACGGCAGCGATGTGCAGGCCTTCACTATCGACCCAGGCCTTGACGGCAGCGCCATCATCGACATAGGCGGTATTGATACCGAACGCAGTGCCGGTAGCATTCGCGGTCGTCTTCTGGAAGGCCAGTCCGCTGGCGTAACTATTGGCTGCCAGATCACCGGTCACATCGAAAACGAAACCATTGAACACATTCGCCCCCTGAAGACCAGCATATGACGGGGCGGTATTGGAGTTGGTGATTGCCACATCGCCAACCATGACCAGACTGGCCTCAGTGGAAAAGTCACGAATTGCGCCAGCAGCGGTACGCAGAGATGTGCCATCGTTATTGGTAGCCGGCAGTACATTCTCATTGCCGACCGTGGTCAGCATGCGACGCTGGCCGGAAGTATCCGTGGCCAGGATGCTCCACTCCAGTTCGGAGGTATTGACACCCGCCAGCCAAGCATTGAAAGCCGGCGCAAAGCCCGCCCAGGAGAGATTCAACGGACCACCAGCAGCCAGTGACGCTTCGAAGGTGTTGATGCTGACATTGAGGTCGAAGGTAAAGGAGGTGTTGGCATCCCAGGCGTTGAAGAACAGTTCACCGTTGCCACCGGCGCCGGAATCGATCGCGGCGCTGGCGCCGGTCGCGGCAGCGGCCAGGGCGAGGGCGGCGGCCAGCTTCTTGAGAGAAAACGTCATGTGTGTAACCCCTATGGAAAAAAATTGAACACAGGTCCGGAATGGACGGGTGTGCAACATGTTCGCCAGGGGCTGTGCCGGGTGTCCGCTCACCATAACGTCGGAATCGTTTTCACCCTGTCAGCGCCCCGAGGCCGCCATGTCGACGGTGACAGATTGACGGGGTGACATGACGCCCGTTCGGGAGACGGGCCGTCGATTTGGCAGGCCGTTCGGCTCAGCCACCCGGGCCGTTCGGCTCAGGTGCACCACCACCGGCTGTCACATTGCGTAACAGGACAAAGGCATCAGGCGCTGCCCGGACCACCGATCAGCCGCGCCTTGACGGCCTTGGCGACGGCCTGGGTGCGGTTGGCCACCTCCAGCTTGCGCAGGATGTTCTGGACGTGGTTCTTGACCGTCAGCGGACTCAGTTCGAGCACCTGGGCAATCTGCTGATTGGTCTTGCCGTCGCGCACCAGCGCGATGACCTGCGATTCACGGGCGCTCAGGCGCAGCACGACGCGCGGCGCACATTCCTGGGAGAGCTTTTCCTCGGCCAGCATGCGATGGAGCACCGTATGCAGGTAGGGCATCAGCATGTCGACGAAGTAACTGTGCCGGCGCCCCGGCATCTCCGGCATGCGCAGGAAGATGAAGAAGCCCGAGCAGTCGCCGAAGAACTCCCGGGTGCCGTGCGCCAGCGCATGGCCGAGGCCGAGGCGGGCAAGCAGCTGGCCGGCCGGGCAGCCCTCGCCGTCGGCACGGGCGGCGATGGTCAGCGGTTGATGGCCGCCTTCCAGCCAGCGGTCGACGATCAGATCGACGAGGCGGCGCAGTTCGCCCTGCAGCACCAGGTCTTCCAGCGTGTTGGCACGGGCCAGCACCTCGCTGCGAAAGCCCGGGGCGCCGTAGGCACCATGGCCGAAGACGAGCAGGTCGTGCGGCAGGAAGCCCTGCAGCGCGCCCTGCGTCCACAGGAAGAACTGGTGCCGGCGATGAACCTGTTGGGCCGATTCCAGCGTGATCAGCAGGCGCTCAAGCTCGACCGCGCTCAGCGTGATGACGCCGTCCATCGCCACGTCAGTCGAGGATCAGCGGCCAGGCCTCGCGGTCGGCGCCGCGGGCCAGCAGACGCGCTTCGGCCAGCGGCCGGTCGTGGCGCCGGGCCCAGTAGAGGGCAGTCAGCCCGCTCCGGTCAGGCAGGTCGACGGCAACGCCGCCGTCGAGCAGCACCTCCAGGCAGCGGAGGCGTCCGAGGGCCGCCGCCAGGGCCAGCGGATGCATGCCTTCGCGGTCGACCGTATCGAGACGCGGCCTGGCCCGCAGCAGTTCGCCGAGCACGCCGGGCTGATCGAAACGCACCGCTTCATGCAATGCCGTGGCACCGTTGGCGCTGCGTGCGTTGATGTCGGCACCGGCCGCCAGCAGCTGACGGACGATGGCC
>WBUO01000115.1 GCA_008933675.1 Dechloromonas sp. | reverse complement strand
GCAACCGGGGCCGGAGCGGCGACTTGCGGTTCTTCCTTCTTGCCACAAGCGGCCAGAGCAACGGCAACCAGGGCGGCAACGAGAATGGACTTATTCATTGGTAGTTTCCTTATCGACTAGAAGCTGTATCAGCTAAAAATTTTTGTGACCAGAGCCTGCCTGATCAGCGGAAGATTATAGCAAAGTTACGTGGCGCCAAGTGGGGGGATTGTTGCGTTGCCGCATGGCGGTTGAATGTCATAAGCCGAGCGTCGTCGTACGGACAGGCTCGCCACCGGCCGCCAGAATTTCCTCAAAGCGTGCGACATAAGGCCGCAGTTCCTCGGCCTCATCGATCAGCAGCTTGCTGCGCGCTTGATCTCGATCGAAACGGATCAGGGCATGCTTGCCATCGACAAGGATCATGCTGTCGCGCAGATGGGCCAGATGCTGAGGGGTTTGCTGCACTGCCGCACGATGACTGTAGGTTGTAAGCAGATTGACGAGTGCTGGATGGCGTTGAGCCAGGGGGCTGGCGTCACGCAGCGCGATATGCAGTGCTTCGCCCTGGCCCGTCTTGAGGATGCGCAGTAAATGCTCCAGGTTTGCCGGTGAATCCAGTTTTAGCCAGGCGAGGTTTTCGTCGTAGATCGCTATTCGCCGGCAGGCCATGGCCAGCAGTCGATCTGCCGCTGCCTGATAGTCGTTCCAGGTGGTGATCAGTTCGCGAGTCATGGCACTTAGTGTAGCCGATTGATAAAATCCGCGCTTTTTCCGGAGTGGATCGTGCCGATCGGGATCATCGAGTCGCTGGATCATGAGGCGCGAGGTATCGCGCGCCAGGATGGCAAGACGATCTTCGTCGATGGGGCGCTGCCGGGCGAAACGGTGGAATACGCCAGTTTCCGGAGAAAGCCGAATTACGAACTGGCGCATCTGGTCGCCGTGCAGCAGCCCTCCTCGGCGCGCGTTACACCACGTTGCCCGCATTTCGGGGTGTGCGGCGGCTGCGCCATGCAGCACATGGATCCGGTGGCGCAGGTGGCGGCCAAGCAGCGGGTGCTCGAAGACAGCCTGTGGCATATCGGGCGCGTCCGTCCCGAAACCATCCTGCCGCCGATCCAGGGCGACCCCTGGGGTTATCGGCATCGGGCGCGTCTGGGGGTGCGCCGCATCGAGAAGAAAGGCGGCATGCTGATCGGCTTCCACGAATGGCGCAGCAGCTACATTGCCGACATCCGCAGCTGCGCTGTGCTCACTCCGCATGTCTCGGATTTGTTGATGCCGATGCGCGAACTGTTCGGTTCGCTGTCCATCGCCGAGCGCTTGCCGCAAGTCGAGGTTGCCGTCGGCGAAGAATGTACGGCGCTGGTGTTGCGCATCCTCCAGCCATTGTCCAAGCGTGACGAGGAACTGGTGCGGCAATTCGCCGATCGCCATGGAGTTGCCATTTATCTGCAGCCCAAGGGGCCGGATACCGCCTATCGTTTTCATCCGCTGCCCGGCCCGCGCCTTACTTATTTCCTACCCGAATTCGGCCTCGAACTGGAGTTTCGTCCGACCGACTTCACCCAGGTCAATCACGCGGTGAATCGCATACTGGTCCGCCGAGCCCTGGGCCTGCTCGATCCGCGGCCGGGTGAGCGGATCGCCGACATGTTCTGCGGACTCGGCAACTTCACGCTGCCGATCGCCTGTTCCGGAGCGAGCGTTGTCGGCATCGAGGGTAGCGCCGGCCTGGTCCGGCGCGGCCGTGAGAGTGCGGCCGCCAACGGACTGGCCGAACGCGTCGAGTTCGCGGTGGCCAATCTGTTCGAGTGCAGCGAGACCTCGCTGCAGCAGCTGGGGCATTTCGACAAGATGCTGATCGACCCGCCGCGCGAGGGTGCCATCGAACTGGTCAAGGCACTCGGCGCTGACGCGCCGCGGCGCATCGTCTATGTTTCCTGCAATCCGGGAACGCTGGCACGCGATGCCGCCGTACTCGTCTCGGTCAAGGGGTATCGCTTCCGCGCGGCCGGCGCGGTCAACATGTTCCCGCATACCGCCCACGTCGAGTCGGTCGCGCTGTTCGAGCGGCCATGAAAAAAGGCGGCCGTAGCCGCCTTGCCGATTGGGGTCCGCGAAAGCCTAGTCGCGTTCGCCGGTGAAGGCCATGATCAGGTGCAGCAGGCTGACGAAGACGTTGTAGATGTCGAGATAGACGGCCAGCGTCGCGCTGACGTAGTTGGTCTCGCCACCCTGCACGATGCGGCTCAGGTCATACAGGATGTAGGCCGAGAAGATCATCACCGCCGCGGCCGAGATGGCCAGCGACAACGCCGGAATCTGCAGGAAGATGTTGGCGACGATGGCGAGCAGTACGACGATCATCCCGACGAACAGGAACTTGCCCATGTTGCTGAAGTCGCGCTTGCTGACCGAGGCGATGCTGGCCATCGTGAAGAACACCGCGCCGGTGCCGCCAGCGGCCAGCGTGATCATTGAGCCGCCGTTGGAGAAGCCCAGCGCGACTTGCAGGATGCGCGACAGCATCAGGCCCATGAAAAAGGTGAAGCCGAGCAGCAAGGCGACGCCGAGGCCGCTGTTCTTGTTCTTCTCAATGCCGTACATGAAGCCCCAGGCAATGCCGAGGAACAGGATGAAGGCCATGAACGGGCTGCCTGCCAGGAAACTGAACTGCATCTGGATGCCGACCAGAGCGCCGATGACCGTCGGCACCATGGACAGGGCGAGCAGCATGTAGGTGTTGCGCAATACGCGGTTCTGCTGCAGGGCCAGGCCGGCGCTATCTTGAGAGACGGGTTGGTATGGCAGGTTCATGTTTGGTGCCTCATCTATGTGTTGATTCAGGCCGTAAGACTAGCGGAGGGCGGGGAAAGTTTCAATAAATCCCGTGTAAAACAGTGGGTTATTGCCTGCGGGCTTTATGTTATGATCCGCGCCTCCCTGGGGGCTGTGGCAGAGCGGTTGAATGCACCGGTCTTGAAAACCGGCGTGCCGAAAGGCATCGTGAGTTCGAATCTCACCGGCCCCGCCAGCAACTTCAGAGTTGCAGGAATTCCCCAACCTCGGAATCGCGAGCCATCGTGTCGGCGTAGCCGAGGTCGATCAGTGCTCGCGTATAGGGCTTCTCGAACAGCAGGTAGCTGGTCAGGGCGCCTCCGTTCCGGTTCAATGCACCGACGCCGCCGAGCAGTGCCTTGACCGCCCAGGGCAGGGCGTCGGCATGTTCTGCCGCAATACGACTGAGGTCCTGCGAGGGGGAAATGATCAATGTCTTGATCGGTCTCAAGGGAATTCCAGCGTGGGCTCGAAGCTCAGCCGGGATTGACGAAAGTGTCTGGTTGATCCGCTGCATCCGTTCGATATCGACGGCAAGACTGTCAAGAAAGATGCTGGAAAGTGCGTGGCCGGCGATCTGGGCCAGTGACGGGCGGCTATCTACGCGTCGGCGTTCCTGGTGTTCGTTCTTGCGACTGGCGCCGACGATCAGTACACGCTCGGCGCCAAGGTGGATGGCCGGCGAAATTGGCGCAAGCTGGCGCATCGATCCGTCACCAAAGAACTCGCGGTGGATCTTGGTGGCGGGAAAAACGAAGGGGATGGCGCTGGAGGCCAGGAGATGTTCAACGCCGATCTGGGCGCGAACGCCCAGTCGCTGCACGCGTCGCCAGGGCAGGGCGTCGGGATGCGCCTGGAAGAAATTGATGTTTTCTCCCGATTCATAACCGGAGACGGAAATGCTGACGGCGTGCAGCGCTCCTTTGGCGATCGAGCGCTGGATGCCGTTGAAGTCGAGATGGCGGCTCAGCAGGGCATGCAGGGGGCTGTTGTCGAGCAGTGAACTGGGTGGGTTACGGATCAGCCAGCCGAGCGCCAGCATCGACATCCAGCGCATGCCGGAGAGGCCGACGCCCAGGGGATCTGCCCGGTAGATGTCGTGTGCCCGCATGTTGCGCCAGACGCCGGCCAGTATGGAGACTGCCTTGCCGAAATTGTCAGCCAAGCAGGCAACACTGGCGGCATTGATAGCGCCGGCCGATGTGCCGCAGAGAATCGGGAAGGGGTTGTGGTTACGGTGTCTAGCCAGTTTGGCTACGGCCAGCAGTACGCCTACCTGATAAGCTGCGCGGGCGCCGCCGCCCGTGAGGATCAGTCCGGTGCGTGGTGCGCCGCCAGCCGTGCTGCCTGGCCGGTTCGCCGCCGGATGCTCTTGGTCAATCAATATCCCCCTCCTCGCGGCACGAGTCGTGATGCCAATGCCTTATGCGAGTCAGTATAGGGAGATCGGCGTGGCAGCTCAATCCAGACGTGAGCGCAGGGCGTCGGCCCAGCAGTTGGGCGTTTCGTAGAGACGGACCCGTTCGAGCTGCAGGTGATTGCCGTAGGTGTCCCGATAGACAGCATCGAGACGCTCGAAAGCGATCCGGGCAAGATTTTCGGCAGTCGGGACGCGGTCGAGAATGACTGTCTTGTGATCAGGCAGGCTGTCCAGGAAATCGACGATGGCGCTGTCGCCGGCAAAGGCGAGGAAGGCATGATCCCAGGCATCGACGAGATGTTCCTTGGCCAGATCCTTGACTTGCGAAAAGTCCATCACCATGCCATTTGCGGCGTCGCCGGCCTTGTCGATGACGCTGCCCGAGAGGGTGATCTCGATCGCATAGCGATGGCCGTGCAGATGCCGGCACTGACTCTTGTGGTCGGGAATGCGATGCCCGGCATCGAATTCGAGGCGGCGGGTGATGTACATGATGGCAAGGCTCGACAAGGCGGTCGCGGATTATACAATGGGCCATGCTCACTACAGACGACCACCGCCGGGACAGTGCCGGTCTGCGCTACGTTTATCCCGTCGTTTCGCGGCGGGCAGGCGGCGTTTCGATCGGTATCAATCTCAATGTCAATAATGCCTGCAACTGGGCCTGTCTTTACTGCCAGGTCTACGATCTGACGCGTGGCGGTCCGCCGCCGATCGATCTCGATCGCCTGGAAAGTGAACTGGCCGGTTTTCTTCAGGATGCGATTCACGGTGATTTCATGCAGCGCGCGGTGCCAATGGAGGCGCGACGCATGATGGACATCGCGTTTTCGGGCAACGGCGAACCGACCAGTGCGCCGGAGTTTGCCGAGGCGGTTGGGCGGGTGGCCAAGGTGATGCAGGACTTTGGCCTGGTCGGCCAATTGCCGGTACGACTGATCACCAATGGCAGCTTGTTGCATCGCCCCGAAGTGGTCGAAGGAATCCGCCTCATCGGGGAGCTCGCTGGGGAGGTCTGGTTCAAGCTTGACCGGGCACGAGCCGCCGAGATACTCGAGATCAACGGCGTTCCGTTGTTGCCGGAGAAAGCAGTCGCGAACCTGGCGTGCTGTTCAGCCCTGGCGCCGACCTGGGTGCAGACCTGCTGGTTTGCCCTCGATGGCAAAGAGCCGGATGCCTCGGCGCGGGCTGCATATTGTGCGTTGCTGGCGCCGCTTGCCGGGCAGCTGGCCGGCATTCATCTGTATGGTCTGGCACGGCCGTCGTTGCAACCCGCCGCCGGGCGTCTGAGCCGCCTGCCGGCAGAGCGCCTGATGTGCTTTGCCGAGGAAGTCAAAGAAAAAACGGGCATCCGGGTACTCGTTTCCCCGTGATGCCCGTTGCCGGACAGGCGACCCACAAGGGTCGCTGGATTCAGGCTGCTTTCTTGGAGCGGCTACGAGCCGACTTCTTCAGCGACTTGAACAGTTCCGGTTCCTGGGTCTTCAGATATTCCAGAACTTCCCAGTCTTCACGCTTGATCGACTTGATGTCGATTTGTTCGACGTGCACCAGACGGAGCAGTTCGCGCACCGGCTTCGGCATGTTGCGGCCGCTTTCGTAGCGGGAACCGCCGCTCTGGGTGACGCCCAGGGTGGACCAGAATTGTTGCTGGTTGAGGCCGAGCTTGCGGCGGATTTCGCGGGCATCAACCTTTTCGATGGTTTTCACGGTAGACATTATTCAATCTCCATACGCTAGCGTTATGAATGTACCCAAGCATCCTAGCGATGTATGACTTAGGTCATATGCCTAAGTGTATAGATGGTTATGACGTTTCGCAAGTGCAAATGCCATAAATTTTTGCGGCTGGAAAAATTCCGTTGGCGATTTCGCCGATGTACTTGTTCAAGCGCAGTGCTAGGCGAAAACCGGACGATGTTCTAACATCGGCGGCGTCAAACGGAACGATACGGGGGTTGCCATGCAGGTAAGGGAAATCATCCGCCTCAAGGGTGGAACGCTGTACACGGCGACGCCGCAACAGGCACTGGCGGTCGCGGTCGATACCATGGCCGAACTGGATGTCGGCTCGCTGGTGGTCATGGATGGCGGCCGGATGGTCGGCATGCTGACCTTTCGTGAAGTGATGCAGGCCTTGCGTGCGCATGCCTCGCGGCTTGACGGGTTGACGGTTGGCGATGTGATGGTCGGCGATCCGGTAACGGTCTTCCCCGACATGGAGGCCAACGAATTGCGCCGCCTGATGATTGACAGGCATTCGCGCTATCTGCCGGTGCTCGAAGGCGATGTCCTGCTTGGTGTGATCTCCTTTCTCGACGTGGCGAAGGCGGTGCTCGAAGAGCAGAGTTTCGAGAACAAGATGCTGAAGAGTTACATCAAGAACTGGCCGGACGACGTCAAGGCCTGACCGGTGATCGCCGCCCCGGGGTGGCTTCCCGCACCGCCGCCGGAGGCCGGGTCGGCTGCCGTGATAGACTAGCGACTCATCTTCAGCTCTTCCGTTTCCCATGTCCGGCAATACCTTTGGCACCCTGTTTACCGTTACTTCTTTCGGCGAGTCGCATGGCCCGGCCATCGGTTGTGTCGTCGATGGTTGTCCGCCGGGGCTGGAGCTTTGCGAGGCCGATATCCAGGCCCAACTGGATCGTCGCAAGCCGGGAACGTCGCGTCATGTGACGCAGCGCCGCGAGCCGGATACGGTCGAGATTCTGTCCGGTGTATTTGCCGGCAAGACGACAGGGACGCCGATTGCCCTGCTGATCCGTAACCAGGACCAGCGCAGCAAGGACTACGGCAACATCGCGACGACTTTCCGTCCCGGTCATGCCGATTATTCCTATACACAAAAATACGGGTTTCGCGATTACCGCGGCGGCGGTCGTTCGTCCGCCCGTGAGACTGCGGTGCGCGTAGCCGCCGGCGCGATTGCCCGTAAATGGCTGCAGCAGCGCTACGGTGTGGAAATCCGGGGTTGGATGAGCGCCCTCGGACCGATCGAGATTCCGTTCGTGTCGGCCGACGAAATTGCCGGTAATGCCTTCTTTGCGCCCAATGCCGCGATCGTGCCGCAACTGGAGGATTACATGGACCAGTTACGTAAGTCGCTGGATTCCGTCGGTGCCAGGATTACCGTCACGGCGACCGGCGTGCCGCCCGGCTGGGGCGAGCCTGTCTATGATCGGCTCGACGCCGAGATCGCCTACGCGATGATGGGGATCAATGCGGTGAAGGGCGTCGAGATCGGTGCCGGTTTTGCTTCCGTTGCCCAGCGCGGCAGCGAGCATGGCGATGAAATGACCCCGCAGGGTTTTCTCGGCAACCATGCCGGCGGTGTGCTCGGCGGCATCTCGACGGGCCAGGAAATCGTCGTCAACATGGCTATCAAGCCGACCTCGTCGATTGCCCAGCCGCGTCGCTCGATCGATATCGACGGGCAAGCGGTGCAGGTTGCCACGGAAGGAAGGCACGACCCGTGCGTCGGTATCCGTGCGACGCCGATCGCTGAGGCGATGCTGGCCCTGGTGCTGATTGACCATGCCTTGCGTCACCGCGCGCAGTGCGGCGATGTCGTTTGCAGCACCCCGCGCATTCCGGCACAAAGCGCATAGATTTTCGTTTTCCCGCCGTACGAGCGGATTTGTCTTCAGAGGGAGAGAACCATGCAAATCGAGCATCACGACCTGTATCAGGAATTCCCGGAAATGAAGGACGCAATCGACGTCCTCAAGGCCGGCAATGCCCATTTCGCACGCCTTTTGGCTTCCTACAACCGCCTGACCGGCAAGGTCGAGGATCTGGAAGAACATGACATGCCGGTTGCTGACTTCACGATGGAAGACATGAAGAAGCAGCGCGTCAAACTGAAGGACGATCTCTATCATCTGCTGCTGGCCTTCCGTGCCGGCCAGCAAGCCGCCCGCTGACGGCGTCCGGGCCCGACGATGCATCCGGTAGAATCGCCGGATGCATGTTCTGCCTTACTGGCGCCTTTCGGGCTACTACTTCTTCTACTTCGCCTTCATCGGCGCTTTCTCGCCCTATTTCGGGCTCTATCTCCAATCCCTGAATTTCTCCGCCTGGGACATCGGTCTGCTGATGTCGCAGATGCAGCTGATGCGCATGTTCGGCCCGAATCTCTGGGGCTGGCTGGCCGACCACTACGGGCGCCGCATGCAGATCATCCGGCTGGCCGGTGCAATCGCGCTGGCGGGCTTCACTGCTTTTTTCTGGCTTGATCGGCTGGGCAGCATGCTGCTGGCGATGGCGGTCCTCGCCTTCTTCTGGAGCGCCGCGCTGCCGCTCGTCGAAACGCTGACCTTCGACCACCTGCGCGAGGAGCGGGGGCGCTACAGCCGCATCCGTCTCTGGGGCTCCATCGGTTTCATCGTCGCGGTCATGGGGACCGGTGCCGTCCTCGATCTGGTTCCGCCGGTCGGTGTGCTCTGGGTGTGCTGGGGCATCCTGCTTGGCATCCTGGTGTTCGGTATGTATCTGCCGGAATCGGTTGCCGTTGCGCATGCCAGGGCAGGTGTGCCGATCACCGACATCCTGCGCCAGCCGCGTGTCGCCGCGCTGATGGCGGCCTGTTTTGCCATGTCGGCGGCACACGGTGCCTTTTACGTCTTCTATTCGATCCATCTGGCCGGCCATGGCTACAGCCGGACCGAGATCGGCATGCTGTGGTCGCTTGGGGTGCTGGCGGAGATCGCCGTGTTTCTGGCGATGGGGGGACTGGCGCGACGCTTTTCGTTGCGTAGCATTCTCCTCGCCTGCTTTGCCGTGGCCGTCCTGCGCTTCTTGCTGATGGGCTGGGGCGTCGAGTGGGTAAGCGCCATGATCCTGGCGCAGCTGATGCATGGCCTGACCTTCGGGGCTTACCATGCCTCGGCCATCGCCGCCGTCAATGCCTGGTTTCCGCGGCATGCCCAGGGCCGCGGGCAGGCACTCTATTCGAGCCTGTCGTTCGGTGCCGGCGGCCTGCTTGGCGCCTTGATCAGCGGCTGGAGCTGGGATGCATGGGGGGCGGGGTGGACCTTCAGCGTCGGTTCGCTGTTCGGCCTGACCGGTTTGCTGCTGGTCTGGGGATGGGTGCGCGAATCGGCCGACGAGCGTCGGGCGATTTCCTGAAGTCCGGCAAGCCGTCCGCCTGCCGGACTAGCGGCTGGTCCTGCCGAAGCGCAGATGACCGTCGGGCAACGGGTGATTCAACTGCAGACGGCCAACGGTCGGGCGCAGGTCGAGGCCGCTTTCCTTCTTGAGCGCAACGGCCCGCTGCATCAGCGTTTCGAGCGGGACATCCACTGCCTGGTCGGCGCAGGCGAAGACGATGGTGTTGCCGCTCTCGCAGGCGGGAAAGGCGGCGCTGGCGCCGTCGAAGGCCTCGTCGATACGCTTGATGCTGGCGGCGAAGCCGCGGTTGCGTCCGAGGAGATTGGTGCAGAACAGGCCGTTTGTCGTGAGACGGGCGCGGCAGGCTTGATAGAACGGCAGGCTGTCGAGCGCTCCGGGGCGGGCGTCGGCATCGAAGCCGTCGACCAGGATGTAGTCGAAGGCGCTGTTGCCACCGAGCATGAAATCGGCGCCGCATTCGATCTTCACCTCGAGGCGCAGCGGGTCGTCGGGAAGCCTGAAATATTGACGGGCGACGAATTCGACCTGCGGATTGATCTCGACGACGGTGATCCGGCAGTCCGGGCGGTGGCGGTACAGGAACTTGGCCAGCGATGCCGCGCCGAGACCGATCATCAATACACGGCGCGGCCAGTTGCCGCCATTGCGCAACAGCAGCCCGGCCATCATTTCCCGTGTGTAGTCCAGTTCCAGCGCCCATGGCCGGGCGATGCGCATGGCGCCCTGAATCCAGTCCGAACCGAAATGCAGGTAGCGGATGCCGCCTTCTTCGCTGATGTCGACGGAGTGGCGAGGGGGAGAGTTGCGTCGGGTCATGGTCGGCTTGGCAGGCTGGCGCCCCCAGGTGGAATCGAACCACCAATTCGCCCTTAGGAGGGGCGTGTTATATCCATTTAACTATGGAGGCCGTGCCGGAGGGGCGCATTGTAACGGCGGGGCGCCAGTTTGCGATAGGTGAAGCCGGGGGCTGCGGCTAAAATCCGCCTTCCGCCGTGTCACCCTTCGACCGGTGCCAGATTGCCCGAATTCCCCATGCCCTATCTCAAACTCTCCGCTGCCTGCCTTGCCTACGGCCATGTGCCGCTCCTCGATCATGCCGAATTCCAGCTCGATCCCGGTGAGCGCGTTGCCCTGATCGGCCGTAACGGCACCGGCAAATCCTCCCTGTTGGCAGCGCTCGCCGCCGGTTCCGGCAAGGGCCGGCTGGATGACGGCGAGGTCTGGGCGCAGCCCGGCATCCGGGTCGGCTACGTGCCGCAGGAGCCGCCTTTCGATCCGGCGATGTCGGTGTTCCAGGCCGTGGTCTCGGGCATGGGCGAGACCTCGGCGCTGCTCGCCGAGTATCACGACATCTCGCACCGCATGGCCGAAGGCAGCGGCGACCATGATGCGCTGCTCAGCCGCATGGATACCCTGCAGCACGAACTCGAAGCGCGCGGTGCCTGGGCCTACGAGGCGCAGGCGGAGAAGGTGATCGCCCGCTTCGGCCTCAATCCCGATGCCGCCGTCGGCAGCCTGTCCGGTGGCCAGAAGAAGCGCCTGGCGCTGGCCCAGGCCCTGTCGCAGGCGCCGGACGTGCTGTTGCTCGACGAGCCGACCAACCACCTCGACATCGCCGCCATCGAATGGCTGGAGACGATGCTGATCGAGTCCGGCGTCACGCTGTTCTTCATCACCCACGACCGCTCCTTCCTCGACCGCGTGTGCACGCGCATCGTCGAACTCGACCGCGGCAAGCTGGCCAGCTTTCCCGGCAGCTTCACGCAGTACCAGCAGCGCAAGGAAGCGCAGCTGCATGAGGAGGGGCTGGCCAATGCCCGCGCCGACAAGCTGCTGAAGGAAGAGGAGGTGTGGATCCGCAAGGGTGTCGAGGCACGCCGGACGCGCGCCGTGTTCCGCGTCCAGCGCCTGGACAAGCTGCGCGCCGAGCGTCAGGCGCGGCGCGAGCGCATGGGCAAGGTCAATCTGCAGCTCGACGCCGGCGACAAGAGCGGCAAGCTGGTTGCCGAACTGGACGATGTCAGCAAGGCCTACGGCGATCTCACGGTGGTCAGCCATTTCTCGACGCGCATCCAGCGCGGCGACAAGATCGGCCTGATCGGTCCCAACGGCGCAGGCAAGACGACGCTGCTGCGGCTGATCCTCGGCGAACTGCAGCCGGATGCCGGTACCGTGCGCCAGGGCACGAAGATGGAAATCGCCTACTTCGACCAGTTCCGCACCCAGCTCAACCCGGATTCGACCTTGTCCGACGTGATCTCGCCGGGTTCCGACTGGGTCGAGATCGGCGGCGCCCGGAAGCACGTCATCGGTTATCTGGAGGACTTCCTGTTCGCCCCCGAGCGCGCGCGCTCGCCGGTCAGCTCGCTGTCCGGCGGCGAGCGCAACCGGCTGCTGCTGGCCCGCTTGTTCGCCAAGCCGGCTAACGTGCTGGTGCTCGACGAGCCGACCAACGACCTCGACATCGAGACGCTGGAACTCCTCGAGGAACTGCTGCAGAACTACGAGGGCACGCTGTTCCTGGTCAGCCACGACCGGAC
>WBUO01000114.1 GCA_008933675.1 Dechloromonas sp. | reverse complement strand
GCGCTACGGCGGCGCCGCGCTGCCCAACTGCATCATCTCGAAGACCGACGGCGTCTCCGACCTGCTCGAACTGGCCCTGCTGCTCAAGGAAGCCGGCCTGCTGCGTCCCGGCCCGACGCCGGTGCTCGACGTCAACATCATCCCGCTGTTCGAAACCATCGAGGACTTGCAGAAGAGCGCGGCGACAATGGAAGGCCTCTTCGCCCTGCCCGCCTACCGCCAGCTGCTCGCCGGCCGCCGCGACGAGCAGGAAGTCATGCTCGGCTATTCAGACAGCAACAAGGACGGCGGCTTCCTGACCTCGGGCTGGGAGCTTTACAAGGCCGAGGTCGAACTGACCCGGGTTTTCGCAGCTCACGGCGTCCGCCTGCGCCTGTTCCACGGCCGCGGCGGTTCCGTCGGCCGTGGCGGCGGCCCGTCCTATCACGCCATCATGGCCCAGCCGGCCGGCGCCGTGTCCGGCCAGATCCGCCTGACCGAGCAGGGCGAGGTGATCTCGACCAAGTACGGCAATCCCGACACCGGCCGCCGCAACCTGGAGGTGCTGCTGGCGGCGACGCTGGAAGCCAGCCTGACCGACCACGAAAACAAGGTCGAGCCGGCCGAGCAGTTCCACGCCGTGATGGACGAGCTGTCGGCGCGTGCCTTCAACGCCTATCGCGGCCTTGTCTACGAGACACCGGGCTTCACGACCTATTTCCGCCAGTCCACGGTGGTTTCCGAAATCGCCACGCTGAACATCGGCAGCCGCCCGGCCTCGCGCAAGCCGTCCGAGCGCATCGAGGACCTGCGCGCCATTCCCTGGGTTTTCTCCTGGGCACAATGCCGGCTGATGCTGCCGGGTTGGTACGGCTTCGGCTCGGCGGTTGACGGCTACCTGCAGCAGCACGCCGATGGTCTCGCCACATTGCGCCGCATGGTCAAGTCCTGGCCCTTCTTCAGGAGCCTGTTGTCGAACATGGACATGGTGCTGGCCAAGTCCGACCTCGCCATCGCCTCGCGTTACGCCGAACTGGTGGCCGATACCGAACTGCGCGAACGCATCTTCAGCCAGATCCGCGCCGAATGGCAGCTGACCCGCCAGCACCTGCTGAGCATCCTCGAACAGGACGATTTCCTCGCCGACAATCCGATGCTCAAACGCTCGCTGCAACTGCGCTCGCCCTACATGGATCCGCTCAACCATCTGCAGGTCGAACTGCTCAAGCGTCACCGCGCCGGCGAAACCGACGAGCGCGTGGCGCGCGGCATCCATCTGGCGATCAACGGCATCGCCTCGGGCCTGCGCAACAGCGGTTAGAATCGGCGCCTCCCGTTCCCCGCCCACCTTGACCATGCCCAATCCGATCAAGCGCACCGTCTTCTTCATCTCCGATGGCACCGGCCTGACTGCCGAAGCACTCGGTCACAGCCTGCTGACGCAGTTCGAGGATGTCGAGTTCAAGCAGATTCGCATCCCCTTTCTCGACAGCATCGAGCTGGCTCAGGATGCGGTCGCCCGCATCAACGCCCAGGGCGAAAAGGACGGCATGCGGCCGATCGTGTTCACGACGCTGGTCAATCAGGCGCTGGCGGCCATCGTACATCAGGCCGATGCCTTCTGCCTGTCCTACTTCGAAACCTTCCTGGCACCGCTCGAACACGAACTGGGCCGCAAATCGAGCCACACCGTCGGCCGCTCGCACGGGACGGCGGAAAGCTCCGAGTACAAGAAACGCATCGAGGCCATCAACTACACGCTGGCCCACGACGACGGCATCACCGACCGCGATCTCGCCGAAGCCGACGTCATCCTGGTCGCCGTCTCGCGCTGCGGCAAGACGCCAACTTCGTTGTATCTGGCCATGCAGTTCGGCCTGAAAGCCGCCAATTTCCCGCTGATTCCCGAGGACTTCGACCGTGGCCGCCTGCCCGGCACGCTGGAAAAGCACCGCGCCAAGCTGTTCGGCCTGACCATCCAGCCCGACCGCCTGCACCAGATCCGCGAGGAACGCCGCGCCGACAGCAAGTACGCCTCGCTGGCCAACTGTCGCTACGAAATCGCCGAGGCCGAGAAGATGATGCGCCGCGAAGGCATACGCTGGCTGGATTCGTCGACCAAGTCGATCGAGGAAATCTCGACCACCATCCTGCAGGAACTGAAGCTGCGTTAAGCCTGGATCTTGCGGCGCACGGCCTCGAACAGGCAGATGGCCGCGGCGGCCGCGACATTGAGCGACTCGACGGCACCGGGCATCGGAATGCGGATGCGCAGCCCGGCCAGATCCATCAGTTCACGCCGCACCCCCTGCCCTTCGGCACCGAACACCCAGGCCAGCGGCCCGTCCCAGCGCGCCGCGTAGAGCGACGTCGATTGCTCCAGGCAGGTGACGGCGGTCGTGCCGCGATAGCCGGCGATGAAGGCCGCCAGATCGGCGTCTTCGTGGACGTCCAGGACGAAATGGGCGCCCTGCCCGGCGCGCAGCACCTTTGGCGACCAGGCGGCGGCACAGCCCGGCGACAGCAGCACCTGACTGATGCCGGCGGCCGCCGCGGTGCGCAGCAGCGTGCCGACGTTGCCTGGATCCTGGACGCCGTCGAGCAGTACCGCATCGGCGCCGGCGTCGGGCGAGCCGGATGCGGCCGGAATCGCCACCACGGCCAGCAGACCGCTCGGCGTGTCGACCAGGCCCAGGTCGCGCATCAGCGCATCGCCCAGCACCACCGGCTCGCGCCCGGCGACGAAGGCTGCGATTTCGCCGCCGGCCAGTGCCGACTCGGCAACGACCAGGGTCTCGACCGTCCCATGCACTGCTTCATAGGCCTCGACCAGATGCACGCCATCGAGCAGGGTCCGCCCGCTCTTGCGCCGCTCGCGCCCGGATTCGGCCAGGCGCTTGAGCTGCTTGAAAAAGGCGTTGTCGCGCGACTGGATCAGTTTCACAGCAGCGACAACTGTTGCGCCACCGGCGCGAAGCTGCGGCGATGCACTGGCGAGGCGCCGTGCGCTTCCAGCGCGGCGAAATGCGCCGCCGTCGGGTAGCCCATGTGGCGATCGAAGCCGTACATCGGGTAGCGCGCATGCAGGGCCAGCATGCCGGCGTCGCGCACGGTCTTGGCGAGGATCGAGGCGGCGGCGATCGAGGCGATCTTGCCGTCGCCCTTGACCACCGCCTCGGTCGGCATCGGCAACTGCGGGCAGCGGTTGCCATCGACCATGGCGCGCTCCGGCGTCACGGCGAGGCCGGCGACGGCCCGTTGCATGGCCAGCATCGTCGCGTGCAGGATGTTCAGGCGGTCGATTTCCTCGACGCTGGCTTCGGCGACGGCCCAGGCCACGGCCTGCTCGCGGATCAGTACGGCCAGTTGCTCGCGCTTCTTCTCGCTGAGCTTCTTCGAGTCGTTGAGGCCGGCAATCGGCCGCGCCGGATCGAGGATCACCGCCGCCGCCACCACCGGCCCGGCCAGCGGTCCCCGGCCGGCTTCGTCGATGCCGCAGACGAGGCCGGGCGGGATGATCAGTTCAGGCATTCGATGACCGCGTTGGCGGCTTTTTCCGCCGTGTTCTGCCGCAACTGCAGATGGATGTCGGTAAAGGTATCGGCCACGGCACGGGCGTTGTCCTTGTCCTCGTACAGCTTGACCAGGGCTTCCGCCAGGTTTTCCGGCGTCGCCTGATCCTGCAGGATTTCCGGCACCACCTCGCGCCCGGCCAGGATATTGGGCAGGCCGACGAAGGGCTGGTAAGCCAGGCGCTTCATGATCCAGTAGGAGGCGTTGGCGATCTTGTAGGTGATCACCATCGGCCGCTTGATCAGCGCCGCTTCCAGCGTTGCCGTACCGCTGGCGACCAGCGAGACGTCGGCTGCCCCGAGGGCATCCTGAGCATGGCCGAAAAGCAGGCGGAAAGGCAGGTCGGCCGCCTGCTGGCGGTAGATCGCCGCCTCGAACTGCAGACGCGTCTCGCGCGTCGCCAGCGGCACGACAAAAAGTGCGTCGGGCAGGCGTTCGCGGATCAGCTTGGCGGTCTGCACATAGGTGTCGGCCAGCATGCCCACTTCACCCTGGCGACTGCCGGGCAGCAGCGCAAAGACCGGAAGATCCCTGGGCAGTTGCAGTGCTTCCCGAACGGTCTTCTTGCTGGTTTCCAGCGGGATGATGTCAGCCAGGGGATGACCGACGTAAGTCACCGGAATTCCTGCCTTTTCATAGAGCGGCGGCTCCATCGGAAACAGTGCCAGCACACGATTGACGGCCCGGGCGATCTTCTTGATCCGCCCACCGCGCCAGGCCCAGATCGACGGGCTGACATAGTGGATGGTCTTGATGCCGGCAGACTTGAGATCCGCCTCCAGTCCGAGATTGAAATCCGGGGCATCGACCCCGATGAAGATGTCCGGGCGCAGATCGAGCAGACGCTTCTTGAGACTGCGACGAATGCCGGCAATCTCCCGGTAGTTCTTCAGCGCCTCGACATAGCCCATGACCGCCAGCTTTTCCAGCGGCCACCAGGCATCGAAGCCCTGCGCCTGCATCTTCGGGCCGCCGATGCCGAAGAACACGGCATCCGGCAACTGCTGCTTGAGCGCCGCGATCAGGTGGCTGGCCAGCAGGTCGCCGGAGGCCTCCCCTGCCACCATGGCAATCCGTACGGCTTTGCCCATGTCAGCGGATGATGCCGCGCCGCGAAACCTCGAGGAAATCGACGAAGCGCTGGACATCCGGCTGCGTCTTGGCTTCCTCGGCCAGCTTCTGCTTGGCTTCCTCGAGCAGCAGGCCGGACTTGTACAGCGTACGATAAGCGCGCTTCAGCGCGGTGATGGCATCGGCCGTGAAACCGCGACGCTTGAGGCCTTCGACGTTGATGCCATAAGGCGTCGCTGTGTTGCCGGCGGCCATCAGGTAGGGCGGCACATCCTGCAGGATGACGGTGCTGACCGCGGTCATCACGTGCGCGCCGATGCGGCAGAACTGGTGCACACCGGTGAAGCCACCGAGAATGGCCCAGTCGTCGACGACCACGTGGCCGGCCAGCGAGGCATTGTTGGCGAAGGTCACCTTGTTGCCGACCTGGCAGTCGTGCGCGATATGCACGTAAGCCATGATCCAGTTGTCGTCGCCGAGGCGGGTGACGCCGGCATCCTGCACGGTGCCCAGATTGAAGGTGCAGAATTCGCGGATCGTGTTGCGATCGCCGATCTCAAGACGGGTCGGTTCGCCGGCGTATTTCTTGTCCTGCGGCGTCTCGCCCAGCGAGCAGAACTGGAAAATGCGGTTGTCGCGACCGATCCGGGTATGCCCCTTGATCACCACATGCGGTCCGATCACGGTATTTTCGCCGATCTCGACATCCGGTCCGACGATCGAATAGGCGCCGATCTCGACGTTGGCGGCGATCCTGGCAGCCGGATCGACAATGGCAGTCGGATGAATCATGTCAGATGTCCCGCTTGGCGCACATCAACGTCGCTTCGGCAACGATCTGGCCGTCAACCCGTGCCTCTGCCTTGAACTTCCAGATACCGCGGATCTGGCGCAGGATATCGACATGCAGGTGCAACTGGTCGCCCGGCATCACCGGCTTCTTGAAACGGCACTCGTCGATGCCGACAAAGTAGAACACCGAATTGGGATCAGGCTTGGAATCCATGGTCTTGAACGACAGGATGCCGGCCGCCTGGGCCAGGGCTTCCATGATCAACACGCCGGGCATCACCGGATGATGCGGGAAGTGACCGACGAAGTACGGTTCGTTCATCGTGATGTTCTTGTAGGCATGGATCGACTTGCCCGGCTCGACTGCCACAACCCGATCCACCAGCAGGAAAGGGTAACGGTGCGGCAGGTGCTCAAGAATTTCATGAATATCCATTTAATCAATCCTTTGTGTTTATATTTTTAAGTGTTTTCTCAAGTTCGGCGACGCGCTCGGCAAGCTTTCCCAGGTGCCTGATCTGCGCTGCGTTGTGCAGCCAGTGGCTGTGCTCTTCAAGCGGAAAGACACTGGTGTACTGGCCCGGACGGGTGATGTTCTTCATCACCAGCGAACCGCCGGATATCACGGCGCCGGAGGCAATGGTCACATGCCCGGCAATCATCGCCGCCCCGCCGACAGTGACATTGTCCTGCAAGGTCGCACTACCGGCGATCGCCGCGCAGGCAGCGATGACGCAATGCTTGCCGATCACGCAGTTGTGACCGATCTGGATCTGGTTGTCGAGTTTGCTGCCATCACCAATCTGCGTATCGTCGAGCGCCCCACGATCGATGGTGGTGCTGGCGCCGATTTCCACGTCATCGCCGATGATGACCCGACCGATCTGTGGAATCTTGACCCAACGCCCCTGATCCGGTGCAAAGCCAAAACCATCAGCACCGATGACAACTCCCGAATGCAGGATTGTCCGTGCCCCGATCCGGCAGCCGGCATAGACGGAGACATTGGGATGGAGCACGCTCCCATCGCCGATGACCACACCATCGCCGATAACGCAGCCCGGATGAATGACCACCCCCTCGCCCAACTCGACGCCTTTGCCAATACTGACATGCGCACCGATGCTGGCACTGCCCGGTACCAGCGACGCACAGACAGCCGAAGGGTGCACGCCCTGTGCAGTCGGAGCAGGTGGATTGAGCAGCGTCGCCAGACGCGCGTAATAGGCATAGGGATTCCTGCAGACGATGCGCGGCAGAGTAACCGCATCGGCAAACTCCGGTGCCAGGATGACGGCGGAGGCGCGTGTTGTCTGCAGCTGACTGCGGTACTTCAGGTTGGCCAGGAAAGCGATTTCGCCCTCTCCCGCCGATGCCAGCGTGGCAACCTGACGGATCGGAGTTTGCGCATCACCAAGCACATCGCCGCCCAGGCGGGCGGCGATGTCGGACAGCGAGAGAACCACGCCTGCGGATTCAGGCATTACTTGCCTTCGGCAAGCGCCTTGATCACCCGGTCAGTGATGTCCAGACGCGGGCTGACCCAGACCACGTCCTGCAGGATCAGGTCGAACTTGTCGGCTTCGGCGATCTGCTTGATGGCGCGGTTGGCCTTTTCGATAACGGCAGCATTTTCCTCGTTCTGACGCAGGTTCAGGTCTTCACGGAACTCGCGCTGACGGCGCTGGAATTCACGTGACAGTTCGCCAAACTCCTTTTCCTTGGCGCGACGGTCACCTTCGGCCATCGTCACCGAGTTTTTCTCCAGATTTTCCTGCAGCCCCTGCAATTGCTTCGCCATGCGCTGCAGATCCTGATCGCGCTTGGAGAATTCGCTTTCAAGCTTCTTGGCAGCTTTCTGGGCCGCCGGCGCATCGCGGAAGATCCGCTGGGTATTCACGTAGCCAACCTTCAGTTCGGCCGCAGTAGCGCCCGTGACAAACAACGCCGACATCAGGCCGGCAACAACGAGAGACTTAACTTTCAAGATGACACTCCTGAATCAAAAAGTGGTACCCAACTGGAACTGGAACGATTCGGTCTTGTCCCCGGACTTCTTGTTGAGCGGTACGCCAAAACTGAACTTGAGGGGGCCGATCGGCGAGATCCATGCGGCCGACAAACCTGTCGAGAAGCGGAGGCCATCGTCGGTTTTCAGCGTATTGCCATCTGCATCCTTGCCGTCCTTGCCATACACCTGACCCGCATCGAAGAAGAGGCCCATGCGGAAACTCTTTTCCATGCCGGGCAACGCCCAGAGAAGTTCTGCATTGGCCACAACCCGGCGATTGCCGCCAAGACGCTCGTCCTCGCCGCTCGAATAATCAACCGGACCAAGGCTTGACGCCTTGTAGCCGCGAACCGAACTGACACCACCTGCATAGAAATTCTTGAAGAACGGCAACTCGTCAGTACTGCCATAGCTGTTGGCATAACCCACTTCGCCGTTCAGCATCAGCGTGAACTTCTCGCTCAGCGGAATGAAATGCTGCAACTGGTACGAGGCGCGGTAGTACTGCAGGTCGCCGCCAGGCAGCGCAATTTCGATGCCGGCCTTCTGGTAAGTCCCCCTGGTCGGGAAGAAGAAGCTGTCCTTGCCGTCACTCGTCCAGTTCAAAGTCACGGGAAGCGACAGATTACGCGAACCGAATTTATCCACGTAATCGATATAACGCCTCGGACTGACCTCCCGATCCACCGAAATGGCCGTCGAGTCAATACCGACGCCGAACGACAGCGATTCCCGCTCACTGATCGGGAACCCGAAGCGCAGACCACCGCCCGTAGAGGTGGACTTGTAATACGCCAGTTCGGTGGAACTCGTATCGACCGTCCGGTGGTACACGTCAAACCCCTGGCTGACACCGTCAATGGTGAAATAGGGATTGGTATAGGAAAGCACGTAAGTACGCTGGGACTTGGCCGAATTGACCTGGATCGAAACGTTGTTGCCGCTGCCCATGAAGTTGTTCTGCGAGATGGCACCGGAGAGGATGAGCCTGTCCGTGCTCGAGGTTCCAACACCGAGCATCAGGTTGCCGGTCGGCTTCTCGGTAACCTTCAGATTCACATCCACCTGATCCGCCGTACCCTGCACGGCAGGCGTTTCGACGGCGACTTCGGTGAAGTATCCGAGGCGATCAACCCGTTCCTTCGATGCCGTCACCCGTTCCGCGTCATACCAGCCACCTTCCATCTGACGCAGTTCGCGACGCACCACTTCATCACGCGTCTTGGTATTGCCGGTGACATTGACGCGACGAACATATACACGCTTGCCCGGATCAATGAAGACCGTGAAGGCAACCTGACGCTTGACCTTATCGACTTCCGGTGCGGCATTCACGTTGGCGAAGGCGTAGCCTTCATTGCCGAGGCGATCACTGATCGCCTTGGTGGTTTCATTCAGCCGCTCCCTGGAGAAGACATCGCCCGGCTTGATCTTGACCAGTTTCTTCAGTTCTTCCTCGGGTAACGAGAAGTCTCCGGCGAGCTTGATCGACGAAACCTGATAACGCTCACCTTCACTCACGTTGATGGTGATGTAAACATCCTGCTTGTCCGGCGAGATGGAGACCTGGGTCGATTCGACATTGAACTCGAGATAACCCTGATTCATGTAGAAAGACCGCAACTTTTCGATGTCCGCCGCCAGCTTCTGGCGCGAATACTGATCGTTCTTGGTGTACCAGGTCAGCCAGCCGGGAGTCGTCAGGTCGAACTGGCCGAGCAAATCCTTTTCGCGAAACGCATTGTTGCCGACGATGTTGATCTGCTTGATCTTGGCAGCGTCGCCTTCATCGATATTGAAGCTCACGCCCACACGATTACGCTCCAGCGGCGTAACCGTCGTCGTGACGACGGCGGCATACTTGCCGCGCGACAGATACTGCCGTTTCAACTCCTGCTCCGCCTTGTCAAGCAGCGCCCGGTCGAAGATGCGACCTTCCGCGATCCCTGTATCCTTCAGTGCCTTGACGATGGTGTCCTTTTCGAATTCCTTCATGCCGGCGAAATCGATTCGCGCAATGGCCGGTCGCTCCTGGACGACGACGACCATGACATCCTTTTCCACCTCGATGCGGACATCCTTGAAGAAACCGGTGGCGAACAAAGCCTTGATCGACTGCGCCGATTTTTCGGGAGTCAGGGTATCGCCAACCTTGACAGGCAGATAACTGAAGACCGTTCCGGCCTCCGTTCGCTGTATGCCTTCAACGCGAATGTCCTTGACGGCAAACGGTTCAAATGCCAGGGCCGGAAGGGCAAAAAGACTGGCAACCAACGCGGACAGCAGGGATCGATTCATATTCAGCCCGAAAACAGGCGGTTCAAGTCGTTAAAAAAGGCGAAAGCCATCAAGGCGAACAACAGGGAGATCCCGATCTGCTGGGCAACTCCCATGGCGCGCTCGGAGAGCGGCTTCCGCCTGACGACTTCAATCATATGATACATCAAATGCCCGCCGTCCAGCACCGGGATGGGCAGCAGGTTCAGGACCCCGAGGCTGATGCTGACCAGGGCCATGAACTTGATGTAGTAATCCAGACCAAGCTTGGCCGACTGCCCGGCATAATCGGCAATCGTTACCGGCCCCGACAGGTTTTTCCACGAAACATCACCGGTCAACATCTTGCCAAGCATCACCAGGCTGAATATCGATTTTTCCCAGGTCTCCACCAGCGCCCGCCGCCCCGCCTCGAAGAAGCCATAGCTGACGAAAGTCCGCACCTCGCGCCTGATCTCGCCGCTTTCTGCCACGGCAACGCCGATCCTGCCGACGCCACGGTCACGCTCGCCTGCCAGTTCCGGCACGACATCGACAGCCATCTGCTGCTTACCCCGCAAAATCTCGATGCGTATGGATTTCCCGGCAGACTCCCTGATCTTCAATACCAGTTCATGCCAGAGCGCAATTGGCCGACCATCGATCGCCAGCACGAGGTCACCCGCCAGAAGACCGGCCCGGGCCGCCACGCCCCCTTCGACCACCTTGCCGATGACAGCCGGCACCAATGGGCGGTAAAAACCGACACCCAGGCGCTCAAGGGCATCGCCCTCCCAACCCTGCTCTCCCGCTGCTGCCAGATACAGGCGACGAATGGCAATCTCGCCCGTTTCGTTGACTACTTCGAGGCTGGCACTTTCCTGGTCGACAGCCTTCTGCAGCAATAGCCAGCGCAGGTCGTTCCAGGTTGCCACCGGCTGACCGTCGACCGTTCTTACCTGTTCGCCGTTGGCAATGGCAGCCATGGCGGCAGGCGAACCCTCCGGCGGGGTACCGAGTATCGGCAGCAACTCGTCGCTGCCCTGCATGAAGATGACCCAGTAAAGGAGGATGGCCAGCAGGAAATTGGCTGCCGGACCGGCGGCGACGATCAGGCTGCGCCGACCGACCGATTGCCGGTTGAATGCACGATGAGCGTCTTCCGGCGCCACATCGCCCTCGCGTTCGTCGAGCATCTTGACGTAACCGCCGAGCGGAAAGGCACTGATCGCCCATTCGGTACCGTCACGCCCCAGACGCTTCTGCCAGATGACCTTGCCGAAACCGATCGAGAAACGCAGTACCTTGACGCCACACAGGCGGGCCACGGCGTAATGACCGTATTCATGGACGACGATCAGGACACCGAGGACGACCGCGAAAGCGGCCAGATAGAACGGCAGCTCGCTCACGCGAAACGCCGCTCCCGGATCATCTGTCCGGCGCAGCGGCGGGCTTCGGCATCGGCGGCGATGACGTCGGCCAGACTGCCTTCGGGGACAGCTGGCAGCGTTTCGAGGACGGCCTCGTTGAGACGGGCGATACCGAGGAAAGGCAACTGGCAGTCGAGGAAGGCGGCCACTGCCACTTCGTTGGCAGCATTGAGAATGGCCGGTGCGGTACCGCCTGCGTGCAGCACGTCGTAGGCCAGCTGCAGACAGCGGAAGCGTTCCAGATCGGGCTGCTGGAAGTCGAGCCGGCCAACTGCAAAAAGGTCCAGGGACTCGACACCGGCGTCGATCCGTTCCGGCCAGGCCATGGCATAAGCGATCGGCGTGCGCATGTCGGGATTGCCCAGCTGCGCCAGTACCGAACCGTCGGCGTACTGCACGGCCGAATGGACGACGCTCTGCGGATGCACGACGACCTGAATCAGTTCCGGCGCCGCATCGAAAATCCAGCGGGCCTCGATGACTTCCAGCCCCTTGTTCATCATCGTTGCCGAATCGACGGAAATCTTGCGGCCCATGACCCAGTTCGGATGGGCGCAGGCCTGCTCCGGCGTGACCGCATGCAGATCGGCAAAGGCGGTGTTGCGGAACGGGCCACCGGAAGCGGTCAGCAATATCTTGCGGACGCCGCAGGCCGCCAATCCGCGCGCGAAATCGCCCGGTAGCGACTGGAAGATGGCGTTGTGTTCGCTATCGACCGGCAGCAGCGTGGCACCATGTTCGCGCACGGCATGCATGAACAGCTCGCCGGCCATGACCAGCACTTCCTTGTTGGCCAGCATTACCTTCTTGCCGGCGCGGGCGGCGGCCAGCGTCGGTTCGAGACCGGCGGCGCCGACGATGGCGG
>WBUO01000499.1 GCA_008933675.1 Dechloromonas sp. | reverse complement strand
AGAGCTATCAAACGATCTACTGGATCGACGCAGGGAACGAAGCCACCACCGGACAAGTGATTGTCGGCCAGTACGGAAAGCGGATCGCGGACGATCCCATGCGCCTGCCGCTGGTCACCGAACTCTACCCGGAGATCATCGAAGGCGAGGACAACAACGCCCCCTCCTGTTCCGCCCGCGAGAGCATCCTGAAACAAGGCTTGGCGACGAACAGCATGGCGGCAACGTGGATTTATGCGTGGCTGGCCGAGGCCCTGCGGCACGGTCAGGTATCGTGGTCGGGCATCTTCTTCTCCCTCGATTCTGGCCGCGTGACCTCGATCCCTGTCAGCAAGTCCGCGTGGGACGCTATCCGCCCCGAACCCCTCCAGCCCATGCTCAAGGCAGCTTGAATGAGTTTGGGGAATCGCCAAGGTGGTTCTTGAAGGACGTGCGGCCCTCCCTATCACCAGGGAGGGTGCATCTAAATGCCCCAGGTGCATGCACTACCAGCAGATCATTTTCGTCTGCTGGCATAGCATCCCAACATAACTATCCCCAGAACCTGTGGATAACGCTGTGGGGAAATCTCCCTTTTACTGAAAGTTGGTAGACCACGCCTAGCTGCAAACGGTGCCGCCCAATTTTTGAGCAAACACCTTCAAAACGGTATTGACAATTTGCCAAGAAGCCAGCACTGGCGCGACTTTTGACCGAAGGTTGCATGCTATAGAACAGGATGGGGGTGTGGATACAATGATCCTTAATCACAAGCCGCGAACCCTGACAATCACAACCGATAGCTCCACTTGCCCGCCGATGTCCCTCGCCTGCGCCTGATTTTCGCCGCCCCCAAGAACTGCCGGCCCGTTTTCGCGGGACCGGCAGTTTCCTTTTGTGCTTACAGCGACGAGGCGTTGTCCACCACCCAGGCCGGGACCATCACCACCAGGTCGGGGTAATGCTCACGGACCGCCGCTTCAGCCGCCGGCTGGAGTTGGCCTTCACAGTTGAAGAAGTAGTTGTAGGGCATGCCGTCTGCACTGGACTCCAAAACCGGATCGAGTTCGGACAGCGCCTCTGCCGTCGCAATATCGAGACCGGTGAAGTCCGCCAGCGCCTGCGGTACAGAAACCGCCTCGGGTTCGTCACCCATGATCATTGCGGACGTCACTTCGATGCTGGCTTCGTCGAAGCAGCGGCGGCCCAAGCGCGTCAAGGACAACTTCGCCCGCACGCGGATCTGGTGACCCGAATAGGGGCGCTCCTGATCCATGTGCATGGTGACCAGGCCCTTGGACGAGGCAGCGAAAGTCTGCCCCACCTGGGCGAGTTCCGTGAATACGGTCGGATCGATCGGCATGCTGATGTCGCGGACGCCATCGTGATTGCAGGAAGCCATTTCGGATGACACGTTGTCATCCGACTCAACCCCTTCCTCGAGCTCGGCCTGCAGCGCATCCCCGAAGTCCGTTACGGACTCGTGTATCTGGGCGGACGGGCAGGCAAGCTTGGCAGCCGCGCCGACGACATCAAGAAGCTGCGTGGACGTAACGGACAGCCCCAGTTTGCTGGCACGCTCCTCCAGGAGGTCAGCGTCCAGAACAACGTGGGTTGCCCCTGCCAGGGCGGCATCCTCGCTTGCGGTCTGATAGGAGGCCAGCGTGTTGTGGCCCAGAGCGGCAGCGACCAGTTCCTGGACGTGACTCAGCTTGGCGGTAACGCCGGCGGCGGTGAAACCCTTGCGGGCGTGAAACGAAATGGCGGATAGATTGGCCATGGTATTGGATCTTTCTCGCTGATAGCGATTGCACGGTCACTCGAGCATTTATCGCGACCGCGCGCCCAATGCGCATGGTTCGATAACGAGGTGTTGCGGGTACTGCGGGTAAATCGACTTTTTCGAGTTGCTCGAAGCTCAGCCGGTCGGCTTGATCCCATTATCCGAATCCGGCCGTAGCCGGTCAAGCGCGTCCGTACAGGACCGGGGATTCTGGCTGCTCTAGTGGACGGGGAACAATTCCAAACTGGCCATGGTGAATTTCCAACTAGAGTTGCATCAGAACTTTCAGTTCTTGATGTAATTGAATTTGATGTAGAAGCATTTTGCCCCAACGGTTATCAGTCAGAAAATGCATATTTTATAGAAA
>WBUO01000498.1 GCA_008933675.1 Dechloromonas sp. | reverse complement strand
GTCTCCCGTCGATGGTCCGAATTGGCGGTCGCAGGCGCCTAGGCAGACGTTTCACTTGCAATGGTCACGGCCTCCGCGATCCGGTTTTTCCGGAGTAGCTCCAGGGGCGTTCGACCGTTTGCCGTCTCAACTGGGGTCAGGAAAAAGCGCATATGGCCCCAGTAATCGGCGCCTAGATGCCGCAGGCAGTCGGAAATCCCTGGCAAAATCCCAGTCGGTCCAAACTGCCACACTGGCACGTGGAATCGACCCTTGGAGTCAGCCATGACCACCAGCCGTTTCGTCCGGATGAGGTGATTTAGTTCTTCGGGTCGAATCCCGAGGCGGGCAGCAGCTTTCGTCCTGGAAATCGAACCGCCTTCCGCCCGGGCGAAGTTCCGGACCAATATGCGCCCGGCTTCGTAAGGGTCCCAATCCTGCTTCGCTTTGATAACAACGCCACGATCCTTGGGCGAGGGAATAGCGACGGCCTTTCCTCGAGCCCGGCGTGATCGGGTGACGCTCGCTGGTTTCATTTTTGGGCGTGGGCCGCTGTTGCGCCGGAGTGCGGCGTCGAAGTCAACGCATTCATTTTTCAGGGTGGTAGACACGAATCAAGCGTGGACGGAATATCTGTAGGGCACAGCGCAATCGGAAACGCCGTGCCCGAATCGCATTAACGATTCAAAACCCTAGCCCCACGGTTGTCATGAGGCTAGGGAGTTGCGGGTACCTATCCGATGAGTTTCTGTAAGCGGCGCAGCCACTTCTTTAGCCAGCTGCGTTTCCGGTACGGCCGCGTTTGGTATGGTCTGCGGGCTACTCGCTTCGGTTTCTGCTGATGTGTGGGCTGCTTTGAACTGGCCGCGGCCCGGCTTTTGGGCCGGGGCTTCGGGCCGCTGGCTGCTCCGATTTCGATCAGCGCCTGGGCATAGGATGGATATTCGCGGTAGTGGGGAATTCTGCGAAAGACGATGTCTTCCACGGCGGTCCAGTCGCCGTCATTTTTTGCCGCAAGCACGAGTTCACGATGTTCAGCAATGAACTCTTGTACGCGGAGGTAAATGGAGCGATCTACCCCATGTCGTGCGGCGTGAATGCGCTTCGAGGCTGTTGGTTTTTCGATCTCGCGGAGAACATGGTCCGCCAAGAGACGGATCAGTTTGTAAAGCAGGGTGGGCGGTTGCCCGTATCGTTGGAAGGGTGCAGGGCTCATGGCGTGCGGGTCGAGGATTCATCCGAGGAGTCAACAGGCACTACGTAATGTTGAGCCATGTATAGCTTGAACCAGCCGAGGGCGCCGATGACCCAGAGCCGCGCTTCTTCCTGCCGTGCCGGCGAGAGCTGCTGGAACCGGTTTAGGTGTGGGTCAAAAGACAGAATGCGGTCAATGCGACCGTCCGCGAATAGCTGGTAGGCGTTGAGGCCATACGGCTTCGCCGCCCGTGTTGCCGATTCGAGGACCTTGACAAGCAGGTCGTAATCTCGGCGGGGCAGGGGCATGAGCCCCGTGCCCTTGAATGCCTTCTGACGCGCGGCGAGGATGCGCTTGGCGCTGGCTTTCGGCGTCGCGCCGGCATCGGCCACGATTTCCTGGGCAGCATCGTTCATCAAGACGCGGACGCTCAATTTTGCGGATTCAAAAATGGTCGGCAGAACCCAGGCGCAGGCGGCTTCAATGAGACCCGCCGGCAGATCGTCTTGGCTCGCCGCTTGAACGGCTTCGGCAACAGCTTCGGTGATCACCCAATCGACGCTCTCGGACAGGGCCAGACCGTGAGGGAGTTTGTCGTCCTTCGCTTCGGTCCGCAAAAGAATGAATGGCGCGGGTTCCTTGAAGATCTTCCCCGCTTGGCTGAGTTCCTCCACGACCGCGGCTATTAAATGGTCGTTGGACTCGCCCAATCGGGTTAAGGTTTTCGCGATGGCTTCCGTGAGACTTTCGCGTGTGAAAATGATCCAGGGGTTGTCAGGTTGGTTGGTTGGCTGGTGCACAGCCGAAGGCTTTGAGGCGGGCTGTGTGGTTGGGGGTAATCCGGACGGTTTGGGCGTACGGGGACTTTTGCTTCGATGATTCCATCGGTTTGCGGTGGTTTGGGTGTATGGTGGAAGCCACGGGACCGAGAAAACGGAACCAATGGCATCGGAACCTA
>WBUO01000497.1 GCA_008933675.1 Dechloromonas sp. | reverse complement strand
CCATGAAGCCGGGGGTGATCGAATGGTCCTGCTGATACATGTCGGCAAAGAGCTGGAGCGCTGCGACCCCGCGCGGGGAGTTGAATGCGATCCGGGTCAGGTCCTGCGACATGACATCGGCCCCGGCTTTGTAAAAGAACGGGATCAGCCGGTACGCAAAGCCGCCCTTGTCGCCGCCCATGAGCACGAGGCCGTACTGGTCCACCACCCCGTCGCCATCGGTGTCCCGGGTCAGTCGCCGCGCCGCCTCCCGGAACTCCGACCAGGTCTTCGGCGGGGCGATGCCGGCCTTGTCGAAAAGTTCCCGGTTGCAGCAGAGCACGAAGGCGATGGCGTTGGACGGCAGCCCGTAGCAGTTGCCCTCGTACTCGGTGGATTCCATGAGCCGCGGGACAAACCACTGCCTCACTTGGGGAAAGTCCGGGAATCGGTTGATCGGATAAAAGTACCCCGCCTGGCTGAACTCGGCCGCGTTGTTGGCGTGGGTGTTCATGACGTCGGGGCCAGCCCCGGCGGTGAAGCTGGCGTACAGGATTTCCCGGATCATGCCCCAGCTCTTGTCGCTCTGGATAACTTCGATCCCCGGGTGCGTCCGATTGAACTCGGCCACACGCTCCCGCAGAAACGCCGTATGCTGCGGCAGGCCGCCGAAATTCCAGTTCTGGAGCTCCACCACATCGCTCTTCCTGCCACAGGAGAGAACCGAGAGGCAAAGCGCCAACGTGAGGGCGATCCTGCTTTTCATGGGGGAAAAACCAAGCGGCAGCGGAGCCATGAAGACAGGGTCGGAAGAAGGGTCAAACCTGACTTCTATAAGTCGGATCGATTCGGCCGAGTGATCTGATGCGGTAACGCCGCCGCCTGACCTTTCGAATTGGGAGAAATAGTGCAGCTAAGCGAAGGCAGGTCTCGGCCCATTCATGCCGTGCGCCTGCATTCCTTCGACTTGGAACGTAAGGACGGCCTCACAGCATCGAAACCTAAAATACCTTTATGAGGTTTAGGACCTTTTAAAAAAAGAACCGAAATTTTTAAAATCTCCTCCGACACATCCGTGCGAAACCATCCCTATAAATCTCCCATTCCCAGCCAACGAAAACGAAATACGGAAAATATCTGCCCATGAACGGAATGAAGGACCGGAAGACGCTGAACATAAACCTCGGCCACGGCGACAGCGGCGGGATGGGTGGATGGCGATAGCTCCGACGTCGCTTCCCCGTAGGCACGCAGGCAGAATGTATCAGTCCTTGTCGTGAACAGCCTGCCCAACGCATCGGTAAACTCCTGCGGCTTCACGCCAGAACCCTTCAAGCCGGCCGCGAGATGAGCATTTAGCGCAAACGCCTCGGGCGTCAGGAACGGGCCGCCGGGGGCCTTGCCCAGGCTCGCGGCGGTGGTGAACCCGTCGCGCATCCGGTTGGCGAAGGTTGTTGGGGTGATGCCCAACGGGGCGTCGGGGCGGTGGCGGTTGTAGGTGGCGGCGACGGCGCGCCAGACGCGGGCGTTGGTGGTGTTGAGGTTGAGGGCGCCGGCGCGGAGTTGGCGGCCGGTGGGCGTCTCGGTCAGGTGCAGGTGGGCCACAGTGAGGCTGTGGCGGTTGGCCTGCAGCGGGCCGGGGGTCAGGGCCGGTTGAGGGACGAAGGCCAATTGCTCGTAGGTGAGCACGCTCGAAAGGCGCGGCGAGCCGAGCGGAAAGCCGGCGAGGATCTCGTCCACAGCCGGGCGCACAGTGGGTTCGATCAGGGGATAACCGGCGTCGCCGACGCTGAGCTTCACGCCCTCGTCACCGATCCAGTAGGCGTAGTGGCCGGTGATGCGGCGCTCGCCTTGCGGATCGATTTCCTCGATTGGCACCTTGCGCACGCGGACGTGTTCCTTGTCGGTGCCGTCGGCGCCCAGGGCTCCGGCGGATAGCAAGGCCACTGCATCGGGGCCGGTGAGCGACGGGACGGCCTGACCCTCCGCGCCCGAGGCGAGCCAGGCGACGAAGGTGCCGTCGCTGCGCCACACCCCGCACCAGTGCCGCGCCGGTTGGCCGGCACCGGCCGGAATACCCGTGATGCCCGCCATGCCGGTGACGCGGTCGTCCGGGCCGGCATGGCGCTGGAGTTCGGCCAAGGCCACGCGCAAGGCG
>WBUO01000496.1 GCA_008933675.1 Dechloromonas sp. | reverse complement strand
GGAAGCAGCCAGACAGGAAGCAGCCAGACAGGAAGCAGCCAGACAGGAAGCAGCCAGACAGGAAGCAGCCAGACAGGAAGCAGCCAGACAGGAAGCAGCCAGACAGGAAGCAGCCAGACAGGAAGCAGCCAGACAGGACGCGGCCAGACAGGACGCGGCCAGACAGGACGCGGCCAGACAGGACGCGGCCAGACAGGACGCGGCCAGACAGGACGCGGCCCGGCAGGAAGCGGCCCGGCAGGAAGCGGCCAGGCAGGAAGCGGCCAGGCAGGAAGCCCAGAAGGAGCAGGATGCGCGGCGCGATGCCGTGCGTCGGGCGATGGGGCGCCAGCTGGATGAGGAAGCTGCCCGCCGGGCAGCGGAGCAGGCGGCCAGGGAACGTTCTCCATCGATGAGTTCCTTCCGCCGCGGCCGCCTCTTCGGACGCACCGACCCGAATGCCGAAATGATCCAGTATGCAGAGGCATGGGCCCGCAAGATCCACTTCAACACGGCATTCGATACCGTCCGCGAACTGGCCCGCCAGCCGCATACCCAGCCCGTCGTGACGGTGGCCATCCGCAGCGACGGTTCGGTCGAGTCGGTGAGCATTGTCCGCTCCAGTGGCGTGCCCGCCATCGACGAAGCGATCCGCCGCATCATCAACAGCCAGACCCCCTATCTGCCTTTCCAGCCGGCGCTTGCCCGCGAATTCGACGTAATCGAGATCCGCCGGACCTGGCACATCGACACGGCGATCCGGCTGTATTGACGGAATCAGGAAAGGCATGCGTTTTCATGAACGAGTAAGGCCGGGCGATGAACTTGTCACTTTGTTGATGCCAGCCATGGCATCGACATCAATTGATGCGATTGGTCCGGAATTGGTGAAAATGCCAACCTCAGCGAATCGCTGCCGCCACAACCAGGAACATTCAGCCGTATACCCATGACCCAGGAAACCAACAACCTCGCCGCCGACCTGTGGACCCTCGCCGACCTGTTGCGTGGCGATTTCAAGCAAAGCCAGTACGGCCGCATCATCCTGCCCTTCACCTTGCTGCGCCGGCTCGAATGCGTCTTCGCCGCGAGCAAGGCCGCCGTACTCAAGCAGCTGCCGGTGGTCGAGGCGATGAAGCTGCCGGAAGAGGCGCAGGAAAAGATGCTGCTGCGTGCCACCAACGGCCTGGCCTTCTTCAACACCTCGCCGATGGACCTCGGCAGCCTTGGCGAAGCCGGCATCAAGGCCAACCTGGAACGCTACATCCAGTGCTTTTCCAAAGACGCCCGCGAAATCTTCGATCACTTCAAGTTCGCCGAATTCATCGGCCTCCTGAACGACGCCAACCTGCTCTACAAGGTCGTGCAGAAGGTCCGCACCATGGACATCAGCCCGCAGGCCGTTTCCAACTACGAGATGGGCCTGGTCTTCGAGGAACTGATCCGGCGCTTTGCCGAAAGCTCGAACGAAACCGCCGGCGAGCACTTCACCCCGCGCGACATCGTCCGCCTGACCACCTCGCTGGTCTTCATGGAAGACGACGCGGTGCTGACCAAGCCCGGCATCATCCGCACCATCTACGACCCGACCGCCGGCACTGGCGGCTTCCTGTCGGCGGGCATGGAATACGTGCATGAGCTGAATCCGCAGGCAGTGATCCGCGCCTACGGGCAGGAGCTCAACCCGGAAAGCTACGCCATCTGCAAGGCCGACATGCTGATCAAGGGCCAGGAAGTCGGCAACATCAAGCTCGGCAACACCCTGTCCAACGATCACCTGTACGCCGACAAGTTCGACTACATGCTCTCCAACCCGCCCTTCGGCGTGGACTGGAAGAAGATCGAAGGCGACATCGTCGACGAGCACACCCTCAAGGGCTACGACGGCCGTTTCGGCCCCGGCCTGCCGCGCGTCTCCGACGGCTCGCTGCTCTTCCTGCTGCACCTGCTCAGCAAACTGCGTGACGTGAAGGAGGGCGGCTCGCGCATCGGCATCATCCTGAACGGCTCGCCGCTGTTCACCGGTGGTGCCGGCTCCGGCGAATCGGAAATCCGCCGTTACATCCTGGAAGCCGATCTGCTCGAAGCCATCGTCGCGCTGCCCACCGACATGTTCTACAACACCGGCATCGCCACCTATGTCTGGGTGCTCTCCAACAAGA
>WBUO01000113.1 GCA_008933675.1 Dechloromonas sp. | reverse complement strand
GTGATGCTGACGTCCATCTTCCATTCGGCGGCCTTGGCCTGCATCCAGGCCAGATCCTTGTCGGCGGTGCCGGCATTGACCACCAGGCGGAACTTGGTGTCGGTGAGGAAATAAATGATCAGGTCATCGATGACGCCGCCGGCTTCGTTCAACATGGCAGCGTAGAGCGCCTTGCCGGAAACAGTCAGCTTGGCGACGTCGTTGGCGACCAGGCGCGAGAGGAAGGGGCGGCAATCGGCGCCGACCAGATCGACCGGGCACATGTGCGAGACGTCGAACATGCCGCAATCCTTGCGCACCGCGTGGTGCTCCTCGATCTGCGAACCGTAGTTGACCGGCATGTCCCAGCCGCCGAAATCGACCATCCGGGCGTTGAGCGCACGATGGGCAGCGTTGAGCACGGTTTTTTTCAGCATATCAATCCTTTGCAGGCTTTATCAAAAGCCGTTTCTGGAAACGGAAAAGGGGTGAAACGAAAGAAGCAGTTCTTGCGTTTCACCCCTCTGTCCTCGATACCTGAGAGATTTGCCCCATCGGTGGGCGCTGTTGACGCCGCTCTCCAGAGTTTTGGAACTAGCGTTCCAGTTTCGCGGTCCTTTTGCCTGAGCGTTTTCGGGTGAAATTGCGCCTTCGGCGGCAGACGGAACTGCTCTCTCCCGCGGAACGGGAGGCACTATATCGGGATGCCCGCCCGGAGGCAACCTGCTGCACTGCACAAGGCGAGCCGGTCGCCGGAAGGCTTCGTGATAAACTCTTCGTTTGCCCAGCTTAGGCTATTCGTGACTCCTGCCAATTTCGATTTCCACTGTCATTCCACCGTATCCGACGGCATGCTGCCGCCGGAAGTGGTGGCGCGCCGGGCAGCGGCCAATGGCGTCGACCTCTGGGCGCTGACCGATCATGATGATCTGGGCGGCCTGGCGCTTGCCCGGGCGACGGCCGAGGAGGCCGGCATGGATTTTGTCAATGGCGTCGAGATTTCCATCGAATGGAAAGGCGTACCGATCCATGTCGTCGGCCTTGGTTTCGATGCCGCCGATCCGGCCTTGTGCCGTGGCCTCGACGAGCTGCGCAACGGTCGCATCGAGCGCGCCAGGCGGATGGGCGATGCCCTGGCGGCGATCGGCATTCCCGGCGTCTACGAAGGAGCCCTGTGTTTCGTCACCAATCCGAGCCTGATCTCGCGTGCCCATTTCGCCCGTTATCTGGTTTCGATCGGTATCGCCCGCGACCTGCCGGGCGTGTTTCAGCATTACCTGACACCGGGCAAGCCGGGCTACGTCGATCACCGCTGGGCCACGCTGGCCGAGGCAGTCGGCTGGATCAGCGGTGCCGGCGGTGTCGCCGTGGTTGCCCATCCCGGACGCTACAAGCTGTCTGGCGGCGACATGCGCAGATTCCTCGATGATTTCAAGGATCTCGGCGGGCAGGGCATCGAGGTTACCTGCGGCAGTCATTCCCCCGATCACGTGATGCATTTTGCCCGTCTGGCGCGCACCTATGCCTTCCACGCCTCGCGTGGTTCGGATTTCCACGGGCCGGACGAGAGTTATGTCGATCTCGGCAAGCTGCCGCCACTGCCAGAAGACCTGAAACCGGTCTGGCGCCTGATCCGCTAGACCATGGCCCGTCTCGTCAATATTCATCCCGATTCGCCACAAGCGCGCCTGCTGGTGCAAGCGGCGGAGTTCATCCGCGACGGCGGTGTCGTCGCCTTGCCGACCGATTCCTGTTACGCGCTGGGCTGCCACCTGGGCGACAAGGAGGCGCTGGATCGCATCCGCCAGATCCGCCAGATCGACGACCGTCACCACCTGACGCTGATGGTCCGCGACCTTTCGGAGATCGCCCATTTCGCCCGTGTCGACAACGCCCAGTACCGGTTGCTGAAGGCGACGACACCGGGCAGCTACACCTTCATCCTTGAAGGCACCAAGGAGCTGCCGCGCCGGGTGCTGCACCCGAAGCGCAAGACCATCGGCCTGCGCGTGCCGGATCATCCGGTGGCGCTGGCCTTGCTCGAGGAACTGAACGAACCGCTGCTGACGACAACCCTGCAATTGCCAGGCGACGAACAGCCGCTGACCGAGGGCTGGGAAATCCAGGATCGTCTCGACGATCATCTCGAACTCATTCTCGATGCCGGCGCCTGCAGTACCGTGCCCACCACCATCATCGACCTGACCGGCTCGGCGCCGGAGCTGGTGCGTGCCGGTCGCGGCGCGCTGGCACCCTTCGGACTGGACTGAGCGATGTTCGACATCAACGCCATCATCCAGACCATCGCCATCGTTGCCCTGCCGGTCATCTTCGCCATCACCCTGCACGAGGCGGCGCATGGTTACGCCGCCCGCCACTTCGGTGATCCGACGGCCTGGGAGCAGGGACGCATCAGCCTCAATCCGCTGCGCCATATCGATCCTGTCGGTACCATCCTGATTCCGGCGGCCATCCTGCTGTTTTCCGGCGGTACTTTCCTGTTTGGTTATGCCAAGCCGGTGCCGGTCGATTTTGGCCGGCTGCGGCATCCGAAGAGCGACATGCTGTGGGTGGCGCTGGCTGGTCCGGCGGCCAATCTCTTCATGGCCCTGGTCTGGGCGTTGATGTTCAAGCTCTCCTGGGTGTTGCCCGACTTCTTCAGCCTGCCGCTGGCACGCATGGCGGAAGCCGGCATCATCGTCAATTGCGTGCTGATGGTGCTCAACCTGCTGCCGTTGCCGCCGCTCGACGGCGGCCGCATCGCCGTCAGTCTGCTGCCGCACCGGCTCGCCTGGAAGTTCGCCCGCATCGAACCCTGGGGCTTTCCCATCTTGTTGCTGTTGTTGTTCACCGGCATCCTCGGCGAAGTCATGACCCCGCTGGTGAGTTTTTCGGCCCACGCCATCGAATCCCTTTTCGGACTTTACTGAACGACCATGTACGCAGAACGTGTCCTTTCCGGCATGCGCCCCACAGGCGCCCTCCATCTCGGCCACTACCACGGGGTGCTGAAGAACTGGGTCAAGCTCCAGCACGAGTATCCCTGCCTGTTCTTCGTCGCCGACTGGCACGCCCTGACGACGCATTACGATGATCCGCAGGGCATCGAAAAGGCCTCCTGGGACATGATCATCGACTGGCTGGCGGCCGGCGTCGATCCCAACCAGGCGACGCTGTTCATCCAGTCGCGCGTGCCCGAGCACGCCGAACTGCATCTGCTGATGTCGATGATGACGCCGCTCGGCTGGCTGGAGCGCGTGCCGACTTACAAGGACCAGCAGGAGAAGCTGGCCGGCAAGGATCTGACCACCTACGGCTTCCTCGGCTACCCGCTGCTGATGAGCGCCGACATCCTGATCTACCGCGCCGACAAGGTGCCGGTCGGCGAGGACCAGATCCCGCACGTCGAATTCACCCGCGAGCTGGCCCGCCGCTTCAACCACATGTACGGCCGCGAGCCGGGCTTCGAGGACAAGGCGCGCGAGGCGGTCAAGAAGCTGGGCAGCAAGAAGGCGCGCCTCTACGAGGAACTGCGCGTGCGCTTCCAGCAGGAAGGCGACAAGGAAGCGGTCGAACAGGCCAAGGCCGTTTTGAACGAGATCCAGCATCTGTCCACGGTCGACCGCGAGCGCCTGTTCGGCTACCTGGAAGGCACCGGCAAGATGATCCTGGTCGAGCCGGGCTACCTGCTGACGCCGGAATCGAAGATGCCCGGCCTCGATGGCCAGAAGATGTCGAAGTCCTACGGCAACACCATCACGCTGCGCGAGTCCGAGGAATCGGTGGCGAAGAAGGTCAAGAGCATGCCGACCGACCCGGCCCGCGTCCGCCGTCACGATCCGGGCGAGCCGACGAAATGCCCGGTCTGGCAGCTGCACCAGGTGTATTCCGGCGATGCCTGCAAGGAATGGGTCCAGCAGGGCTGCCGCACGGCCGGCATCGGCTGCATCGAATGCAAGCAGCCGGTGATCGACGGCATCCTGCGCGAGCAGGCGCCGATGCGCGAGCGGGCGCAGGTCTATCTCGACGACCCGACACTGGTTCGCAACATCATCGCCGACGGCTGCGAAAAGGCACGCGAACTGGCGCGCGAAACCATGCGCGACGTGCGCGAGGCGATGGGGCTGGAATACCACTGATGGCGATGCCGGTCCGGATTCCCGGAGACGGGCGCGCATGAACGTCGCCGTCGAGGCGCCGCAGGCGACGCTGTTCGAGCCGGTTGCCCTGATTTACGGTCAGCCGCTCGAACAACTGCCGCTCGACCTGTACATCCCGCCCGATGCGCTGGCGGTGATGCTCGACGCCTTCGAAGGACCGCTCGACCTGCTGCTGTACATGATCCGGCGCGCCAATATCGACATCCTCGATATTCCGATGGCGCCGCTGACCCGCCAGTATCTCGACTATGTCGAGGCCATGCGCGCCAGCAATCTCGAACTGGCGGCCGACTATCTGGTGATGGCAGCAATGCTGATCGAGATCAAGTCGCGCATGCTGCTACCGCGCCCCAAGCTCGGCGAGGACGGCGAGGCCGAGGATCCGCGCGCCGAGCTGGTGCGGCGTCTGATGGAATACGAGCAGATGAAGCTCGCCGGCCAGAAGCTCAACGAGCAGCCGCAGGCCGGGCGCGAGTTCTTCTGGGTCGAGACGCTGGTCGAGAAATCGCTCTACGTGCGTCTGCCGGAGGTCTCGCCGGAGGATCTGAAGGCAGCCTGGATGGCTGTGGTGCGTCAAGCCAGCCTGAACAAGCATCACAAGATCGGCCGCGAGGAGCTGTCGGTGCGCGAGCACATGGGCATCATCCTGCGCCACCTGCAGGAGCGCGGCGGCTTCGTCCAGTTCGAGACGCTGTTCGATCCGGCCATGGGCGCGCCCGGCCTGGTCGTGCATTTCCTGGCGATGCTCGAACTGGCGCGCGAGAAGCTGATCGAAATCACCCAGAGCGAAGCCTTTCAACCCATTTACGTCCGAGTGCACAGCGGTGGAACCGAACCAGGTCAAGAAGATTCTTGAAGCCGCGCTGCTCGCCGCGCGCGAGCCGATGACGGTGCACGACATGAAGAAGATGTTCGATGAAGAACTGTCTTCCGATACGCTGCGCAAGCTGCTCGACGAAGTGCGCGAGGACTGGGTGGAACGGCCGGTCGAGCTGGTGCAGCTGGCCTCCGGCTGGCGCTTCCGGACGCGGGCTGAATACCTGCCTTACCTGGAGCGGCTGAATCCGGAAAAGCCGCCGAAGTATTCGCGGGCCATGCTGGAAACCCTGGCCATCATCGCCTACCGCCAGCCGGTGACGCGGGGCGACATCGAGGAGATACGCGGTGTCGTGGTCAACGCCAACGTCATCCGGACGCTGGAAGAGCGCGGCTGGGTAGATATCGTCGGCCATCGCGACACCCCGGGTCGGCCGGCATTGCTGGCCACCACCAAACAATTTCTCGACGATCTGGGCTTGCGCAGCCTCAGCGAATTGCCGCCGCTCGAACAGATCAGTCAGACCCTGGAGCTGAATCATGAAAACCAATAAACGCACGCCATTTCGCGCCTCGCAGGGCAAGAGCGAGGCCGCCTCCGTTCGTCCCGAGCGCGCTGCACCGCGCCGGTCGCGCGGCGAGGAGGTTCCGGTTGCCGAGGAAGCCGTTGCCAAGCCGGCACCACGCCGCCGTCAGGGTGTTGCCCCGACCGGTCGGGCCAATCGTGGCAACATCGGCCGCAACGGCAAACCGCTGGCCGAGGCCAAGCCGGAGCGCTTGCAGAAGGTGCTGGCCCAGGCCGGTGTTGGTTCCCGGCGCGAGATGGAAGAATGGATCGCTGCCGGCAAGGTCAGCGTCAATGGCGAAGTCGCCACCATCGGCCAGTCCGTCGTGCCGACCGACAAGGTCAAGATCGGCGGCCGCCTGATCAACATCCGTTTCACCGGCAGTGCCCGGCCGCCGCGTGTGCTGATGTATCACAAGCCGGAGGGGGAGATTGTCTCGCGCGACGACCCGGATGGCCGACCCTCGGTATTCGCCGCCTTGCCGCGCATGCGCGGCGGTCGGTGGATCGTTGTCGGCCGGCTTGATTTCAATACCTCCGGCCTGCTGCTGTTTACCACCTCCGGCGATCTGGCCAACCGCCTGATGCATCCGAGTTCGCAACTGGTGCGCGAATACGCCGTGCGCGTGCTCGGCGAGCTGACGCTGGAGGCTCAGCAGCAACTGCTCAAGGGCATCGAGCTGGAAGACGGACCGGCAAACTTCTCCAGTCTGGTCGATGCTGGCGGAGAGGGGGCCAACAAGTGGTACAGAGTCAGCCTGTTCGAAGGGCGCAACCGCGAAGTGCGGCGCATGTTCGAGGCTGTCGGCTGCACGGTCAGCCGCCTGATCCGCGTCCGTTACGGTCCGTTCACGCTGCCGCCGCAGCTCAAGCGTGGACGCGTCCATGAATTGTCGGAGGTCGAGGTCAAGGCGCTGATGCGCGAGCTGGCCAAAACACCGCGAAACGAGGCCGGATCACCGGAAAGCGCTTAAATAGTCCGCTGGATTCATTTACCGGGAGGAGTAAACTCGTTATAATTCACGGGTTTGTTCCTCCCGTCGTTTCTGGCGGGGCATCTTTTTTCAATAAGGTGGGCGTTTCGCCCATTTTTTATTTGTGGTCATGGATTTAAACACGCTGATCGAAACGACCGTGAGCGGTCTGGGTTATGAGCTGGTCGACATCGAAATGTCGCCGCGCGGCCGCACCATTCGTGTCTTCATCGATACGCCGGCCAAGGAAAACGGCGTCGATGTCGAGGACTGCGCGCGCGTCTCCAATCAGCTGACGCGTCTGTTCGAGGTCGAGAACGTCGATTTCGACCGGCTGGAGATTTCCTCGCCGGGCCTCGATCGCGTCGTCAAGAAAGCTGAGGACTTCGCGCGTTTTGCCGGGCAGGACATCCAGATCAAGGTCCGCATCCCGCAGGGCGGTCGCCGCAATTTTCAGGGTGAGCTGCTGGGTTGCACGGACGGCAAGGTTGGTCTGCGCCTGGAAAAAGATGATGTGGAACTGGAATTCACCAATATCGAGAAGGCACGTCTGGTGCCTCGTTTCGACTGAAGGACTAGGAGGTTTTAGCCCATGAGCCGTGAAATTTTGCTGCTGGTCGATGCTTTGGCCCGCGAAAAGAACGTCAGCAAGGAAATCGTTTTCGGTGCCCTTGAGCTGGCGCTCGCATCCGCGACCAAGAAGCGCATCCACGATGAGGCCGATGTGCGTGTCTCCATCGATCGCAATACCGGTAGTTACGAATCCTTCCGTCGCTGGCAGGTCGTGCCGGACAACGAGTATGTCAACGAGTTTCTCGAAGTTCCGCTGTCCGAGGCGCAGAAGGACGATCCCGAAGTCGAGGCCGGCGATTCGCTGGAAGAGCCGCTGGAGCCGATCGATTTCGGCCGCATCGGTGCCCAGGCCGCCAAGCAGGTGATCCTGCAGAAGATCCGCGATGCCGAGCGCGAACAGATCCTGGCTGATTTTCTCGAGCGCAAGGAGCATGTCGTTTCCGGCACCATCAAGCGCATGGAGCGCGGCAACGCCATTGTCGAGGCCGGCAAGATCGAAGCCATGCTGCCGCGCGACCAGATGATTCCGAAGGAAAACCTGCGCATCGGCGATCGCATCCGTGCCTATCTGCTGCGCATCGACCGCAATGCCCGCGGCCCGCAGATCATCCTGTCACGCACGGCACCGGAGTTCGTCATCAAGCTGTTCGAGATGGAAGTGCCGGAGATTTCCGACGGTCTGATGGAACTGAAGGCCTGTGCCCGCGACCCCGGTCTGCGTGCCAAGATCGCCGTCAAGTCGAATGATCCACGCGTTGATCCGATCGGTACCTGCGTCGGCCTGCGCGGCTCGCGCGTCACTGCCGTACGCAACGAAATCGGCGGCGAGAATATCGACATCGTGTTGTGGTCGGCCGATCCGGCACAGTTCGTGATTGGCGCCCTGTCGCCGGCTGAAGTGTCGTCCATCGTGGTTGATGAAGAGAAGCACACCATGGACGTGGTGGTCGACGAGGACAATCTGGCCATCGCCATCGGCCGCAGCGGGCAGAATGTCCGACTGGCCTCCGAACTGACCGGCTGGACCATCAACCTGATGACCCAGGACGAGTCGGCCAAGCGTTCGGAAGCCGAATATGCCGTGACCCGCGTCACCTTCATGGAAAAGCTCGACATCGACGAGGAGCTCGCCGACCTGCTGATCGAGGAAGGTTTCTCGACGCTGGAAGAAGTGGCCTATGTGCCGCTGGCCGAAATGCTCGAGATCGAGGGGCTCGACGAGGATATCGTCAACGAGCTGCGCAACCGGGCGCGTAATGTCCTGCTGACCGAAGCCATCGCTACCGAGGAGAAGCTGGAAAGCGTTTCCGAGGATCTGATCGGCCTCGAGGGCATGACCAAGGAACTGGCCGCCAAACTGGCCGAACACGAAGTCAAGACCCGTGACGACCTTGCCGAACTGGCAGTGGACGAACTCACGGAAATGACCGGCATCGACGAAGAGCGTGCCAAGGAACTCATTCTTAAGGCACGGGCTCACTGGTTCGAGTGAGCGGGAGGTAGGAAGCATGTCCGCAACAACTGTTTCACAATTTGCCGTTGAACTGAAAATGCCGGTAGAGGCACTGCTCGAGCAATTGGGCAAGGCCGGTGTCGCCAAGCAGGGTGCCAGCGATACGCTGACCGACCAGGACAAGACGCGCTTGCTCGATTATCTGCGTCGTTCCCATGGCGATGAATCGAAGACCAAGATCACCCTGACGCGCAAGCAGACGTCGGAGATCAAGGCTACCGATTCGCATGGTCGCGCACGCACGGTTCAGGTCGAGGTGCGCAAGAAGCGTGTGCTGGTCAAGCGTGACGTTGCCGATCATCTGCCGGATGGCGAGGTCCTCGAGGAGGTGCTGCCGGTTGCCGCACCTGAAGCCGTGGTCGAAGTGCCGGTTGAAGTTCCTGAACCGGTTGTCGAAATCGTGCCCGAGCCGGTGATTGAAGAACTGCCAGAGCCGGAACCCGAGATCGAGAGCGTGCCGGAACAGGCGCCAGAAGCAGTGCCGGTCAGGACTGCTCCCGTGCTTGATCGTGCTGCGATCATCGGTGAAAAGGAAATCAAGGCTCGCGAGGAAGAGGCTCGCCGCTCGAGCCGCCTGCGTGAGATCCAGGAGCGCGAACTGCGGGAAAAGCAGGCACGGGAGGTTCAGTTGGCCCAGATGCGTCAGCAGGCTGAAGCCGCTGCCGCCGCCGCCAAACTGGCTGAACAGGCCAAGCAGCAGGCTGCTGCCCAGGCGAAGAACCAGGAAGCGCCGGGCGAGAAGGGTACGCTGCACAAGCGCCCTGACGCACCGGGCAAGGATGCCAAGAAGGGCGGCAATGCCCGTGCCGACGACGGCAAGAAGAAGCCAGGCATCAAGACGCGTTCGGCTGATACAGGCTCGTCGTGGAAGAGCGGCCGGGGCGGTCACAAGAAGCATGGGCATGGCAGCGATGACGGTCAGGGCAGCTTCCAGGCGCCGACCGAGGTCATCGTCCGCGAAGTGCACGTGCCGGAAACCATCTCGGTTTCCGATCTGGCCCACAAGATGGCAGTCAAGGCCATCGAAGTGATCAAGGTCATGATGAAGATGGGCTCGATGGTCACCATCAATCAGGTGCTCGATCAGGAAACGGCGATGATCGTCGTCGAGGAAATGGGCCACAAGGCATTCGCTGCCAAGCTCGACGATCCCGATGCCTTCCTCGAGGATAGTGGCGAGCACAAGGATGTGCCGCTCGAGCCGCGGGCTCCGGTGGTTACCGTCATGGGCCACGTTGATCACGGCAAGACCTCTCTGCTCGACTACATCCGGCGCGCCAAGGTGGCGGCTGGTGAGGCCGGCGGCATCACCCAGCACATCGGTGCCTATCATGTGGAAACCGACCGCGGCATGATCACCTTCCTCGATACCCCGGGTCACGAGGCCTTCACGGCCATGCGGGCACGCGGTGCCAAGGCCACCGACATCGTCATCCTGGTCGTCGCGGCCGACGATGGCGTGATGCCGCAGACCAAGGAAGCCATCCACCATGCCAAGGCGGCCGGCGTGCCCTTGGTTGTGGCGGTCAACAAGATCGACAAGCCGGATGCCAACCCGGACCGCGTCAAGCAGGAACTGGTTGCCGAAGGCGTCATTCCTGAAGAATACGGTGGCGATTCGCCGTTCTGTCCGGTCTCGGCCAAGAAGGGTACCGGTATCGACGAGCTGCTCGAGCAGGTGCTGCTGCAGGCCGAAATCCTCGAATTGAAGGCGCAGAAGGATGCACCGGCCAAGGGCCTGATCATTGAAGCGCGCCTCGACAAGGGCCGCGGTGCCGTTGCCACCATGATGGTGCAGTCCGGTACGCTGAAGCGCGGCGACGTCGTGCTGGCCGGCCAGGTCTTCGGCCGCGTCCGCGCCATGCTCGACGAGAACGGCAAGGCGATCAACGAAGCCGGTCCGTCCATCCCGGTCGAAATCCTCGGTCTGTCGGATGTGCCGGCCGCGGGTGAAGAGGCCATCGTGCTGGCCGACGAAAAGAAGGCGCGGGAAATCGCGCTGTTCCGTCAGGGCAAGTTCCGCGACGTCAAGCTGGCCAAGCAGCAGGCGGCCAAGCTGGAAAACATGTTCCAGCAGATGGAAGAGGGCGAGGTCAAGACCCTGCCGCTGATCGTCAAGGCCGACGTGCAAGGTTCGCAGGAAGCCCTGGTGCAGACGCTGGCCAAGCTGTCCAACGCCGAAGTCCGCGTCCAGATCATCCACGGTGCCGTCGGTGCGATCAGCGAATCCGACGTCAACCTGGCGCAGGCTTCCGGTGCGGTCATCATCGGCTTCAACACCCGTGCCGATGCGGGTGCGCGCAAGCTGGCCGAGACGTTTGGTGTCGATATCCGTTACTACAACGTCATCTACGACGCGGTCGACGAGGTCAAGTCGGCGCTGTCCGGCATGCTGTCGCCGGAGAAGCGCGAGCAGATCACCGGCATGGTCGAAATTCGTCAGGTCTTCCATGTCTCGAAGGTTGGTGCCATCGCCGGCTGTTACGTGCTGGAAGGCGTCGTCAAGCGTGGCTCGCGCGTCCGTCTGCTGCGCAACAACGTTGTCCAGTGGGACGGCGAGCTGGATTCGCTGAAGCGCTTCAAGGACGATGTCAAGGAAGTACGCAGCAACTTCGAGTGCGGCCTGTCGTTGAAGAACAACAACGACATCCAGGAAGGTGATCAGCTCGAGGTGTACGAAATCCAGGAAGTGGCGCGCACGCTGTAATGAAGAAAAAAGCATTTCAGCGCAGTGACCGGGTCGCGGAGCAGGTGCGCCGCGACCTCGCCGATTTGATCCGTAGCGAACTGAAGGACCCGCGGGTTGGCATGATCAGCCTGACGGCCGTCGAGCTGACTCCGGATTACGCCCATGCCAAGGTGTTTTTCGCTACGCTCAACGACGAGCATCTGGCGGAAGTCGAGCAGGGCCTGAAGCGCGCTGCAGGTTTCCTGCGTCGCGAACTGGGCCGGCGGATCCACATCCACACGCTGCCTGAACTGCATTTCATCTACGACAACTCCATTGAGCGTGGCGCCAGCATGTCGGCGCTGATCGATCAAGCCAAGGCGCTCAGCGACCAGACGCCGGAAGACTGAGCGGCGCATGCAAGTGAAAAGGACCTGGCAACGGGTCGATGGCGTATTGCTGCTCGACAAGCCGCTCGGCCTGACCTCCAACGACGCGCTGCAAAAGGCGCGCCGCCTGTTCTCGGCGGCCAAGGGCGGCCACACCGGCACCCTCGACCCGGCGGCGACCGGCCTGTTGCCGCTGTGCTTCGGCGAAGCCACCAAGTTCTCCGCCGATCTGCTCGATGCCGACAAGACCTACGAAGCCGTCGTCCAGTTGGGCGTCACCACCGACTCCGGCGATGCCGAGGGGCAGGTCGTCGCCACTGCGCCAGTGACGGTCGGGGAGGCCGAGGTGCGGCAGGCGCTGCCGCGCTTCACCGGGGCCATCGAACAGATTCCGCCGATGCATTCGGCGCTCAAGCGCAACGGCCGGCCCCTTTATGAGCTGGCGCGCAAGGGCATCGAGGTCGAACGGGCGCCGCGGGCGGTAACCATCCATGGCCTGGAATTGCTCGACTTTGCCGGTGATCGTCTGACCTTGCGCGTGCGCTGCAGCAAGGGCACCTACATCCGCGTGCTGGCCGCCGATCTCGGCCAGGCGCTGGGCTGCGGGGCGCACCTGGTCGGCCTGCGGCGGACGGCGGTCGGCGATCTCGACC
>WBUO01000495.1 GCA_008933675.1 Dechloromonas sp. | reverse complement strand
ATCCAGAGCAGCGCAAAGCCTTGAGACGGCTTGCCGCGAAGCTGATGGGGGGCGGCTTTTCGGAAAAGAAAAGGGTAGCGCTCGAAAAAGCCCGCCAAGCTAGGGCCGAGAAACGGAGCATCGAACGGGAGCGCGCCAAGCAGCAGATGTGGCGCGGCCTTGGCGCGGGTTGAGGCCGCTTGGCCGTCAAGTGGCAGGGATAGGCGACGGACGCATTGGGTCGAGGCGTAGTTCGCCTGATGACTTCCGCTTCATAGGTGAAACGGCCCCTGTAAGCGTGGAGGCCGACTGGCCAGAGTGGCCTGGGCGAGGGAGGCTTCGCTATCTTTCGGCCAACTAAAGTATAACTTGGCCACGAGGTGACTGAAGTATATCTTGGCCAAACCCCGCAGGGTTATGGTTTAATCACCATCATTAGAGTTACGGGGCCTTGAAAGTTGGCGTCCCCACGGGGATTCGAACCCCGGTGTTGAGCGAATGCCTACGGAACCTGCGTTTACGAGGGAAGATGTACATCAGCGACATCAGGAAACGTCGGCGTCATTGTCACCCTCATTGTCACCTGAACCTCTGCCCACCCACCGAAGAAGGTACCCGCGACGCAGGAACTCAGGGGTGAGCTTTCACGAGCAGCGCCTGAAGCGACCGCAAATCCTCCCGGTTCGAAGCGTAAATGAAAACGTGGAACTGCACCTCCGGTAAGGCGCCCGGCTTGATCACGAGAAAGATTTCGGCACTGAAATTCGTCCGTCCACCGGTCTCATCCCTCCACAGGAACCACTCGGCTTTCTGTCCACCAATCTCGACCTTTTCAGCCCGAACGTCTGTCCTCCCTTCCGATAATCGCTGCGGGTGCATGCCCTCATAGATACCAACTGACATCATCTTCTCGTCGGATGATAGGTAGGTAACCGCGAAATCAGGACCGGTGTGGATTTATTTCGTCAGCACGGCCGGGACCACGAATGTCCAACCGCGCACCGCGACTTCCTGTGTTTCGTCAGCGGCAACCGCGGAGGTCACCAAAACGAGTATGAACGCGCAGAGTAGGGAACGCATCTATTCGGGCCATAGACGTTGGCAGTAGCGCCTGGTTCGGGCGCTTTGCTATGGCCTCTTCCCGGCGCGCGCGAAAGCGGCAGAGAAGCCGCCGAGAACAAAGTACTGAAAGACCGAGCATCCGAAGCCGGTGATCTGCCAGACCTGAATCGTCCGGTCGTCGACAGACCCTTTGGCAATCAACGCTGCTTTCGTCGCCGCATAGAAAACTACGGCATTCGCCACGATCGCAAACACGACGATCATAAAGAGGAAGCGGGTCTGTGCCGATGAAAACGGGCACTGAGGATTCTCGGTCGCGCGAAAGAGCTGAAATAGCGTCGTAATGCACAGCACGAGAGCAACCAGGGACCAATCAGTCATGCGAAACATCACGCTAAGGCCATTTGTCTGCTCGACGCTAACAGCAAGGTACGCGATGACGAATGGAAGCATCAGCAGCATGAACTCCGCGGCTAACTCCAGAAATGGATAATGACGACCGTAGAACTTCATCTGTTCGATTAGCTTTTTCATATTTGATTCTATCTACGAGCTAAGATGAGCCGCGACGAGAACTGGCGCCTTGTTCGGCTTCTTCATAGCGAACCGGTCCAAAAGCCCGCGCTCCTATCGGTCATCTTTTTCATCACCATCGCTTGCGCGATTTCGATGAGCTTCTTCATGCCCGCATCCGAATAAGTGGCAAAAGAACTGGGTCGAGGGTGTAACTGCACGAACCTAGCATTCGGCATCTGTGCCTGCATTGTCGCGGACAATTCTTCAGCCGAAAATATCTTCATATTCCCCGCTTTGGACTCCTCGTCGATGATCCGCCCAGCCAATTCCTGGTATCTGCTCGGCGTGAGAGGCAGACACGCGGACTTCTCAGTAAGAAGTTGTTCAAACACGCGTAAGGCGCGAATTGGCGGGATGATGTAGCCATCCAAGATGCTCAGCATCGTGGCGAGTGACCTCTCTTCAACGTCCCGCCCTCTGGAAACACAATAGCCGTCAATTTTGTGAAATAGGTGGGCGACTGCCTGAGTCACTAAATCGGCGCGTCGACTGTCAGATTCTCCATCCACCGGAACGATCTGCTTGCCGTCCG
>WBUO01000494.1 GCA_008933675.1 Dechloromonas sp. | reverse complement strand
CTTCATAGCCTGCCAGTTTGATTGGGCAATCGCCGAAAGGACGCCAAAATCACTGGGCAAGAAAACGGTCCAACTTACGCACACCCGCGTGGCTAGTGTCTATTTATCAATGGCTAACGTGGTGCTATTCGTCGTCGGAGCCGGGATCAGGGAGTTGGGGGATTGTTGCGGGCGACTCCTTCTTCAGAGGCTTGGCGCGCTTGGTCTTATTCTTCGAGGGCATTCAATCATAGCATTAACAGGAACTTGCCGGGGATCCTTACGAGGCGATTGGCCTTCGGGTGAGTAGCGCGAGTAGGCGGGCTCCTCTATCATCCGAGTATCCCTGGAAGAATTGCGCCGATGTCACCGCGCGCCTTCGTAAGCCGCGCATTCTTTCGATTTCGGTCGCGTTGCGTCTGAAACACTCGAAGCAAATCCTTCACCTCGTTTGCTGTCGTCTGCGTGCAATCAAGCGCGACTTCGCCGCTCACTTTGTAGCGCACCGTCAGCACGCCGGCGTGGAAATGCACGGCATCTACGCGCTCTCGATCCACCGACACGTAACGCGCTCCCTGCAACACCTCGAAGCGATCACTGCGGATTTTGATTAACGGTTCGTGTTCGTTCATGACGGTCCCTTTTAGCCCAGACATTATAGCTGCGTGCAGAGCGCAGCGGAAAAGTTGGTGTGCTTGTCCCCTAGGCGCGGGTTACTCCCGGAGCCTATCCGCATGGATGTGGCGGTGAACCAAACAACCAGATACGGAGACAAGCACATGAAACCCCTAGATAAATACGTCGGGTTGGATGTCCACAAAGATACCACGGTGGTGGCGGTGGCCGAGGGCGGCTGGCACGGCGAGGTGCGCCTCTACGGCACGATCGCGAGCGACTTGCACGCCATGAAACGGCTGCTGGCCAAACCTTAAGTGGTAACCCCTATCCGCTAGCCGCCTCTTGCCTGAAAGGTCGAAAAGATTGGCCAAGGTCAGCGCACAGCTTTTGCGTTGCGCAATAGCTTGTCAGCCGCCTCGAAGCCCGCCGCAGTGACCATGAAAACTTCCCCCTTGCCCGACTCGTCCTCCAAATAGCCGATCTTCTGTAGCTGTTTCAACGCGGCAAGGAACGCCGCACGTTTACGTGGGTTTCCCGGAGGGATGAGGGACTTGCCGTTGGTATCCAAGTCGGCGCCATCATGCGTCGGCACATACAACACGCACGCATCGGTATCTTGCACCGCCTCCGCCAGGAGCATCTTCGACTCCTTGCTCAGTTCCGGCGTCGCCGCCGTAGTGGCCGCCGGCGTCGGCGGATTCGCCTCAAGCAGTAATGAAACGAGCCGGTTCAGGTGCCGCAGGAGTTTTTTCCGGAACTCCTCGTGGTCCCTATAGGTGTCTATCAATCCCCAGGTGCGACACTCCTTCTTGAATGCTTCCAGCTTCTTGAACTGCGCGGCGTCAAGCTTGTCTGGACTCGGCGGGCGCGACGAGAAGTAGAGCATGGCTGGCTTGCCCAACCGCACATGTTCACGGATCTCCTCGACCGTTCCGCTCACCTCGACCCCTGTATGCGTGCCGATCCGCATCCAGAAGACGCCAACGAGTGCATCTGCGTTCTTCAACACCTGCTTGTTGATGATCGCCTGCGGGCGGTCACCTAAGGTTGGAACCGAATGGGTTTCCCAACCCACTGGCAACAGCACCACCGCCCTCTGCTCGGAGTGCTGGTCGTTCCAGTCGTTGAGCACCTCGCGGATGATTGCTCTTTCCTCCGGCACGTCCGAAGGCGAAGCAATCATGACCCGAAAAGCGGTCGTGTTGAAAGGCATGGTGGAACGGACAGGAGTCTGGGCGGGCGGCGCAGGCGGGCGAGCCGGTTCCTTCGATGTATGGGTATCGCCATGGGCGGCTTCCGGTTTCATCGGTGTGCCCCGCCTTAACATTTGCCGCAGGTGCTGTTGCATCCGCTCTTGGTATGCCTCCGCCTTCTCAATGGACGCCGTGACGTTCGGCCTGAACATCTCGACGAAGATCCATGCCGGGCTGCCTTGCGGGAGCGCGTTTGCGCCCCCTTTGCCGAACACATACTTCTGCACCTCGGCCAGCGTGCCCTCGACCTGCGGCGCTGCTAAATCGTCCCAGTCATAGTCCCGGACGGTGGAGGGATACAGGTC
>WBUO01000493.1 GCA_008933675.1 Dechloromonas sp. | reverse complement strand
CCCTCGGGGCCCGCGAAATGCCGCATCAACTCCTCCGCCAGCGGCGCACCGATCAGAGCGCCGCCGCCGAAGCCCATGATCGCGAGTCCCGTGGCCATGCCGGGGCGGTCCGGGAACCATTTTACGAGCGTGGAAACCGGGGCAATGTAGCCGAGGCCCAGGCCGATGCCGCCGAGTAATCCATAGCCGAGGTACAGGAGCCAGAGCTGGTGCCAGAACACGCCGCCCGCCGCGATCACGAGCCCGCCGCAGAAACACAGCGCGCTGACGACCATGGTGAGCCGCGGGCCGTTCTTCTCGACCCACTTGCCGAACAAGGCCGCCGACACGCCCAGCACCGCCAGCGCGATGGAAAAGGAAAGCCCGACCTCCGGCTGCGTCCAATCACCCGCCGCCGGCGCGGTCACGCCGAGCGCCTGCGCGAGCGGTTTCTTGAAGACCGAGAAACCGTAGATCTGCCCGATGCACATGTGCAGGGCGATGGCCGCGGGGGGCACCAGCCAGCGGTTGTAGCCGGGCGGAGCGATGGTGGCGGTCCGTTGCAGAAAATTCATGGAGAGGACCCTCCATGCTGAGTCCGAGCCCGGGGGAGTCCATGCGATTGCCGCTCTAGGACACAGTCAGTGGGCAGATTTATCCAAGATAGTAGGACACAGCCATCCCATAGGGATGGTCAAAGTTTCAGCCGTTTGAGGGCGCGGTTAAGGTTATTGATGTCGAAGGCCTCTGGATCGAAGGGTTCGCCAAGCCACTCCAGCAGTTCGGCGCGCTCGGGGTGATTGGGGTTGGCCATGGCCGCGACCAGGTTTTCATAGCCGGGAACGCTGCCGCAATCTTCCGGCGGGCCAGCCCGGGCGCCGGCCAGACAGACCGCGTGGCGCGCCTCGGCCGTGGGCAGGACTTTTTCGACTACGACTTCGTGCTGCCAGCTATCGCCGAAGTCGTATTCGTAGATCAACCAGTCGCCCGGAGCATGGAGCAGGTCGCAGAGCCGGAACTTCTTTTCGTCCCGGCGCTGGCCCGGGCCGGCAAAATCCTGGGCCCAGTCGTCGGGATAGACCGCCTCATAGGCATCGTCCTCGATGCGGAAGGCATGCAGGTGGCTGTTGGTCCAGCCGAAGGCCAGTTGCAGGACGGCGTGGAGCTTGGGCAGCTTGATGGCGGCCGGCACCAGCAGTCGCCGCCAGATGGCGGGCTGGATGTCCAGCAAGCTGACCTGCAGTTGCAGTTGTACCCTGGCGGGATCGAGTTTGGCGCGGGCCTTGACCATGGGAAGAATAAGGGTGGCTCGGCGGCACCGTCCCGGCCTGCTAGGAGCCGGGGATGAAAACCAAAGACTGCGGCTCGCCGCGCCGCCGCCACGCTACGGTGCTGCGGCAGTTGGTCGAATGGATTCCATCGCACCTGGTGCCGAAGCTGGCCCGCGCCCACGGGGTGGATGCCCGGGCTCGGACGTTCAGTCCTTGGAGCCACGTCGTGACACTCCTTTATGCCCAACTGGCCCATGCGCTCAGTCTCAACGACGTCTGCGACGCGCTGCGGTTGTGGGCGACGCCGCTGCGGGCGCTGCGCGGCGCGACGCCCCCGTCGCGCAACGCGCTCAGTCATGCCAACAAGACCCGGGACGCCGCGCTGGGCGAAGCCGTCTTCTGGCAGGTGCTCGACCATCTCCAGACCAGTTTCCCGCCTTTTGGCCGTGGCCCGACGAAGGGCCTGGCGTGGCGTTTCCGGCGGACGATCCATGTGGTCGACGCCACCGTGATCCAATTGGTGGCCTCGTGTCTGGACTGGGCCAAGCACCGGCGGCGCAAGGCGGCGGCCAAGTGCCACCTGCGACTGTCCCTGCGCAGCCTGCTGCCCGGCTTCGTCGTCATCGACACTGCCCGCGAGCATGACAGCCGGCGGGCCCGGCAACTGTGCGCCGACTTGCAGGCCGGGGAGATCGTGCTGTTTGACAAAGGCTACTACGAACTCGCTCACTTCCGGGAACTGGCGCAACGCGGGGTCTGCTTCGTCACCCGCGCCAAGGACAACCTCGCCGCCCGGGTCAGGCGGCGCCTGCCCCGGGGCGTCGATCCGCGCGTCCTCAAGGACGAACTTATCGTGCTCAAGGGCCATTATGCCCGGCAGGACTACCCCGGCGTGCTGCGGCGGGTGACCGCCCGGG
>WBUO01000492.1 GCA_008933675.1 Dechloromonas sp. | reverse complement strand
GGTCTGAGCCAGCAGGACGTGCTGGCCGCCGCCAAGACCTATGTACCGACCGGCAAGCGCGACGAGTTCGTCGTCTTCAGCTCGGGCGGCCAGTCCGGCCAGATGATCGTCTATGGCATTCCGTCCATGCGCATCCTGAAGTACATCGGTGTCTTCACGCCGGAACCGTGGCAGGGCTACGGCTATGACGAGAACTCCAAGGCCGTGCTCAAGCAGGGCATGATCGACGGCAAGGAAATCACCTGGGGCGACACGCACCACCCCGCCATTTCCGAAACCAACGGCCAGTACGACGGCCAGTTCCTGTTCATCAACGACAAAGCCAACCCGCGCCTCGCCGTGATCGACCTGCGCGACTTCGAAACCAAGCAGATCGTCGTCAATCCGATCTACAAGTCCGAACACGGCGGTGCCTTCGTCACCACCAACACCGAGTACGTGATCGAAGCGGCGCAGTATCCCGCCCCGCTCGAGAACAAGAAGTTCTATCCGCTCGAGGACATGAACGAGAAGTACCGCGGTGGCGTCACTTACTGGAAGTTCGACCGCAAGGAAGGCCGCATCAATCCGAAGGAGTCCTTCTCCGTCGAGCTGCCGCCGTACTGGCAGGATCTGTCCGACGCCGGCAAGGGCCCGTCGGATGGCTGGTCGTTCACCAACTCGTTCTGCTCCGAGCGTTACGTCGGCGGCATCGAGAAGGGCCGTCCGCCGTATGAAGCCGGCTGTTCCGCCAAGGACACCGACTATCTGCACATGATCAACTGGAAGAAGGCTGCCGAGCTGGTCGCCCAGGGCAAGGCCAAGGTGGTCAACGGCCACAAGGTGCTGCCGATCGAAGTGGCCGTCAAGGAAGGCATCCTCTTCCTGGTTCCCGAGCCGAAGTCGCCGCACGGCGTCGATGTCAGCCCGGACGGCAAGTTCATCATCGTCTCCGGCAAGCTCGACACGCATACCTCGGTGTACAGCTTCGAGAAGATGCAGGCCGCGATCAAGGCCGGCAAGTTCGAATCCAAGGATCCGTACGGCATCCCGGTCATCGGCCTGAAGGATGCGCTGGACAAGCAGGTGCAACTCGGCCTCGGCCCCCTGCATACCCAGTACGATTCCAAGCCCTGTATCGCCTACACCTCGCTGTATGTCGATTCGCAGGTCGCCAAGTGGAACTACTGTGAGGGCAAGGTGGTGGACAAGATTTCCGTCCATTACAACATCGGCCACCTGATGACCATGGAAGGCGATTCGATGAGCCCGAAGGGTCGCTATCTGGTGGCGCTCAACAAGCTGGCGATCGACCGCTTCGTGCCGGTCGGCCCGCTGCATCCGCAGAACCACCAGCTGATCGACATCTCGAACGACAAGATGCAACTGTTGTACGACATGCCGCTGCCGCTGGGCGAGCCGCACTACGCCGTCGCCATCGATGCGACCAAGCTGAAGCCGGGCGTCCGCTACAAGGTCGGTACCGATTCGCGCACCGACAAGCCGCATCCGGGCATGGTCCGCGCCGGCGAGGAAACGACGACCAAGAAGGGCAACAAGATCGAGGTCAAGGGCACGCTGATCCGCTCGCACATCACGCCGGAAACCATCGAGGCGGAAGTGGGTGACGAAATCACCGTCCATCTGACCAACCTCGAGCGTGCCCAGGACGAGACCCACGGTTTCACCGTCTCGACCTACAACGTCCATGCTTCCGTCGAACCGGGCAAGACGGTCACCGTCAAGTTCAAGGCGGACAAGGAAGGCGTCTATCCGTACTACTGCACGGAGTTCTGCTCTGCCCTGCACCTGGAGATGATGGGTTACCTGCTGGTCAAGCCGAAGGGCTGGAAGCCGACCAAGACGGCCGCCAGTGCCAAGGCCGCCTATACCGAAGCCGACTACAAGGCGACGGTGAAGAAGGTCGCCGACACCCAGGCCGTCATCGACTCCGTCGTCGGTTACATCACCAGCGTCAACTACAAGGACTTCCCGGATGTGGTCGCCATGGTGGAAGACGCCACCGACCAGCTGGGCAAGATCAAGGACGCCAAGGCCAAGGCTGACGAAGCCGCCGCCAAGAAGGACTGGGATCAGGCCAACCTCTGGTCCGAGCAGATCTGGCAATACCAGGTCAAGGCCGCCGACCTCGGCCTGCGTGCCAAGACCTATCTCGAGCAGAACGGCGCCA
>WBUO01000112.1 GCA_008933675.1 Dechloromonas sp. | reverse complement strand
GGTCGGCGTGCTGGTAGATGTCGGCGCGCTGGTGGTGGTGGCAGAGGATCACGGCCTTCTTGCCGAGCTTGGCGCGGGCGGCGCGGATGCGCTCCTGACAGGCCTCGTCGGACAGGCTGTTGAACGGATCGAAGGAAATGGTGGCGGTTTGCATGCTGATTTCTGATAGAGGCGGGTGCCCTTCCGGGGCGGTGTGACAATTATCCCTGATGCCAGGGCAGGCCGGCATGGCGCCAGCCACCAATGGTGTTGCGGTGACCGGCGGCATCCTTGTCACCCTCGAAACCCTCGAGAACGTTGTAGCAGCTGCCATAGCCGGCTTCGGTGGCGGCGCTGGCGGCGCCGATCGAGCGCACGCCGCTGCGGCAGAGGAACATCACCAGGGCTTGTGGATCGACCTGGCGCTTCAGTTCGGCGATGAAGTTCGGATTGCGCACCCCGCCCGGATACTGGTTCCACTCGATCTCGACGGCGCCGGGGACTCGGCCGACCCAGTCCCATTCGGCCCGCGTGCGCACATCGACGAGCCGCGCGCCGGGCGCCAGTTGCAGCAGCTCGCAGGCTTCGCGCGGCGTCAGTTCGCCCATGTACGGGCGTTCGAGGGCGCGGCCACGGGTCTGGGCCAGGGTCAGGAGGTCGCTTAGTTTTCCCATAATAATCGGCTGCTAGAATCGAAGCCCCACAGTATAGGGCAGAAGAAATGGCACGAGCAGACAGCGGACGGGCGCAGGCGACTGCGGCGGAGCGGGCCGGTACGGCCCAGCGGGCCACCTGGGTCAGCGTCGTCGTCAATCTGCTGATGACGGTCGTCCAGCTGGTCGTCGGCTGGCTTGCCCATTCGCAGTCGCTGATCGCTCACGGCCTGCACTCCTTCTCCGATCTGCTTTCCGATTTTCTCGTCATCTACGCCAGCCGGCAGAGTGCCCATCCGGCCGACCGTGAGCACCCCTACGGTCACGCCAGGGTCGAGACGGCTGCGACGCTGGTCCTCGGCATCTCGCTCGTGTTGATCGGCGGCGGCATCCTCTGGGAGTCGGGCTTGCGCCTGCAGCATGTTGACGTACTGCCGGCCATCGAAATGGCGGCCCTCTGGGTCGCCGTGGCCACCGTGCTGGCCAAGGAAGCGCTTTACCGTTACCTGATCGCCGTCGGCAAGCGTCTGCGCTCGCAGCTGCTCATCGCCAATGCGCTGCACACCCGCGCCGATGCCGCTTCGGCCCTGGTTGTTGTCGTCGGTATCGGCGGTGCGCTGCTCGGCTGGGGCTTCCTCGACCTGCTGGCCGCCGCGCTGATGGGCTTCATGATCCTGCGCATGGGGGCCGTGCTGGCCTGGGGGGCGATCAAGGAACTGATCGATACCGGACTCGAGGAATCGCAGGTGGAGGCTATCCGTCACAGCCTGCTGGCGACCCCCGGCGTACTGGGCCTGCATGAACTGCGCACGCGGCGGATGGGGCATCAGGCGCTGGTCGATGCGCATGTCCTGGTCGATCCGCGGATCAGTGTTTCGGAAGGCCATCGCATTGCCGAGTCGGCCCGTGCCCGTGTCTTGCGCGAGCAGGCCGAGGTGCTCGACGTGCTGGTGCATATCGATCCCGAGGATGACCTCGATGTTGATCTGGCTGTCGTCGCCCGCCTGCCCGGACGGGCGGCGGTACTGGCAGAGCTGACGCCGCTGCTGGCCGATCTGCCCGAGCCGGAGAAGGTCGTCCTGCACTATCTGGGCGGCGGGGTCGAGGTCGAATTGTTCTTCGACTGCGCCGGAGCCGAGCGGGGCGACACCCTGTTGCTGGCCGAGAAAGCCCTGGTGGAGCGCCTGCAAGGTCACCCCCTGATCCGTTCGGTGCGCCTGAATGTCCGCAATGCACAATAGTGGTGCATTCATTGATGTTTACGCACCACTATTGTGCTTGTAAAACTTGCGTAATGCCGCCATCTCCTTGTGGCAAAATGTAAATCCACCTCGCCGGCCTTTGGCATGTTTTCTGCTAAGTCCCCCGCGTTGCAATTTTTTCATCGTCGCCGGACCAGCCGGCAACCTGTTTTCTTAGGAGACTCAAGCTCATGGCAACCCCGCAAGACGTGATCAAGATGATCAAGGAAAACGACGCCAAGTTCGTCGATTTCCGTTTCACCGACACCCGTGGCAAGGAACAGCACGTCACCGTGCCGGTCTCCGCCTTCAGCGAAGACAAGTTTGAAAACGGCCACGCCTTCGACGGCTCCTCGATCGCCGGCTGGAAGGGTATCCAGGCTTCCGACATGCAGCTGAACCCGGATCCGGCTACCGCCTACATCGATCCGTTCTTCGACGAAACCACCGTCGTCCTGACCTGTGACGTCGTCGATCCGGCCGACGGCCGTGGCTACGACCGCGACCCGCGCTCCATCGCCAAGCGCGCCGAAGCCTACCTGAAGTCCTGCGGCATCGGCGACACCGCCTACTTCGGTCCTGAACCCGAATTCTTCATCTTCGACGGCGTCGAATGGTCTGTCGACATGTCCGGCTGCAACCTGAAGATCCACTCCGCCGAAGCGGCCTGGAATTCCGGTGAAAAGAACGAAGGCAACGGCAATACCGGCCATCGTCCGGGCGTCAAGGGCGGTTACTTCCCGGTTCCCCCGGTCGACAGCCTGCACGACATCCGTTCGGCCATGGTGCTGACCCTGGAAGCCCTGGGCGTGCCGGTCGAAGTGCATCACCACGAAGTGGCCAACGCCGGCCAGTGCGAAATCGGCACCGTGTTCTCGACCCTGGTCAAGCGCGCCGACTGGACGCAGATCCTGAAGTACGTGGTGCACAACGTTTCGCACCAGTACGGCAAGACCGCCACCTTCATGCCGAAGCCGATCGTCGGCGACAACGGCTCGGGCATGCACGTTCACCAGTCGATCTGGAAGGATGGCAAGAACCTGTTCGCCGGTGACGGCTACGCCGGTCTGTCCGATCTGGCCCTCTTCTACATCGGCGGCATCATCAAGCACGCCAAGGCCCTGAACGCCATCACCAACCCGGGTACCAACTCCTACAAGCGTCTGGTCCCGCACTACGAAGCCCCGGTCAAGCTGGCCTACTCGGCCAAGAACCGCTCGGCCTCGATCCGCATCCCGCACGTCGCCTCGACCAAGGCCCGTCGTATCGAGACCCGCTTCCCGGATCCGATCGCCAACCCGTACCTGTGCTTCGCTGCGCTGCTGATGGCCGGTCTGGACGGCATCCAGAACAAGATCCACCCGGGCGATCCGGCCGACAAGAACCTGTACGACCTGCCGCCGGAAGAAGACGCGAAGATCCCGACCGTCTGCGCTTCCCTGGAAGAAGCCCTGGCTGCGCTGGACAAGGATCGCGAGTTCCTGACCAAGGGCGGTGTCTTCTCCAACGACTGGATCGATGCCTACATCGCCCTGAAGATGGAAGAAGTGAACAAGGTCCGCATGACCACGCATCCGGTCGAATTCGACCTGTACTACAGCTGCTGATCCCGGCAGCGCAAGGAAAGGGCGGGGTTTACCCCGCCCTTTTTTGTTGACCTTTTGTCTCTCCGCCGGTTAACCGGGTACACTTGCCACGATGCAAGGAAGGATGACGATGACACGTATTGCGATTGCCCTCCTGTTCGCTGCCGTGACTCTGCCGGCGGCGGCCCAGACGATCTACAAGTGCGTCGATGACAATGGCGGCACCTTGATTTCCACGACGCGCGCCAACAAGGATTGCAAGGCCATCGTCGGTTCGCCGGAAACCTCGTTGCCAGCACCCAAGGCGCGGCCGGCAGCGGCTGCCAATCCGACGCCGGCCGGTTTTCCGCGAGTTCAGGAAGACACGCAGAAGGCGCGCGACAACGACCGCCGGCATATCCTCGAGCAGGAACTGGCCGGCGAGCAGCGCAATCTGGAGCAGGCAAAGCGCGAACTGGCCGAGCAGGAATCCCTGCGCGGCCCGGCGGGTGCCGGCGGGGTCGAACGCACGGCTCCGTACCGTGACCGTGTGGCGCAACACGAACGCAACATCGTGGCCATCCAGAAGGAACTGAGCGGCCTGCGCTGAGTTGCGCCAGTGCCGTTTCCGCACCAGCGGTTTTCCGTACTCCGGACATGAACCTGACCCATGCATCCTTTGCCGGCCTCGACCTGCTCGCCTCGGCAGTGCTGCTGCTCGACGACGGACAGCTGATCCGCTACATCAATCCGGCCGGCGAGAACCTGCTGGCCGTCAGTGGGCGGGCGATCAGCGGACGCACCCTGGCCGAAGTCTGTACCTGTTCCGCTACCTTGCAGGGGGCGCTCGATAACGGGCTCAACAACAACTGGGGCTATACCGGCCAGAACATCCAGCTCAAGCGTAGCGATGGCGAGATCCTGCACCTCAACTGCACGGTGACGCCCCTGCGCCCCGACATTGCCGGCGGCATGCGCCTGCTGCTCGAACTGCAGCCGATCGAGCACCATCTGGCAGCGACGCGCGAGGAGCGGCTGATCGAGCAGCAGCAGGCAAGCCGCGAGTTGATCCGCAATCTGGCCCACGAGATCAAGAATCCACTGGGGGGTATCCGCGGCGCGGCGCAGTTGCTTGAGCACGAGCTGGCGCATTTGTCCAACGCCCCCTCCCTGAAGGAATACACCCAGGTCATCATCAAGGAAGCCGACCGCCTGCAGGATCTGATGCAGCGCCTGCTGACGCCGCATCGGGCGATGCTGCCGACGACGGTGAACATCCATGAAATCCTCGAGCGCGTGCGCAGTCTGCTGATGGCCGAGTTTCCCGGTTCGCTGGAGATTGCCCGCGACTATGACACCAGTCTGCCGGAGCTGGTCGGCGATCGCGAACAGCTGATCCAGGCCGTGCTCAACATTGCCCGCAATGCCGCCCAGGCGATGCATGGCGATGGCCAGATCGTTCTGCGGACGCGGGCCCTGCGCCAGGTGACGCTGGCCAAGAAGCGCTATCGTCTGGCTCTCGAGCTCAAGGTCATCGACAACGGGCCGGGCATCCCCGAGGAAATCCGCGAACGCATGTTCTACCCGCTGGTCTCCGGCCGCGAAGGTGGCAGCGGGCTGGGCCTGACCATCGCCCAGAATTTCGTCCAGCATCATCATGGAACGATCGATTGCTCGAGCCGGCCGGGCAGCACGGTATTCACGCTTCGTCTGCCGGTCGAGCAGGCTTGACTCTTGCTTCGCCTGCTCGTCGCCTACAGTGAATGAGCCAAAACAATATGAAACCAGTCTGGATCGTTGACGACGATCGCTCCATCCGCTGGGTCCTGGAAAAGACCCTGTCGCGCGAGGGCATCCCGTTCAAGAGCTTCGCCTCGGCCAGCGAGGCCATCTCCCAGCTTGAGCAGGGCCTGGAGCCGCCGCAGGTGCTGATGTCCGACATCCGCATGCCGGGCCAGTCCGGGCTTGAACTGCTGCAGGAGGTGAAGACCCGTTTCCCGTCGGTGCCGGTGATCATCATGACGGCTTATTCCGATCTGGAGAGTGCGGTTGCCGCCTTTCAGGGGGGGGCATTCGAATACCTGCCGAAGCCTTTCGATGTCGATCAGGCGGTCGAACTGATCCGGCGCGCCGTTGATGAATCGATGCACCAGAGTGGTGCATCTGAGGAAGAGGGCCTGGTGCCGGAGATTCTCGGTCAGGCACCGGCCATGCAGGAGGTCTTCAGGGCCATCGGGCGCTTGGCCCTGTCGCATGCGACGGTGCTGATCACCGGCGAATCGGGTTCCGGCAAGGAGCTGGTGGCGCGTGCCCTGCACCGTCACAGTCCGCGTTCCGACAAACCCTTCATCGCCATCAACACGGCGGCGATTCCCAAGGATCTGCTGGAATCGGAACTGTTCGGCCACGAGCGCGGCGCCTTTACCGGTGCCCAGGCGCAGCGGCGCGGCCGCTTCGAGCAGGCCGAGAGCGGCACGCTGTTCCTCGACGAAATCGGCGACATGCCATCGGAGCTGCAGACCCGCCTGTTGCGCGTGCTGTCCGACGGCCATTTCTACCGTGTCGGCGGCCACTCGCCGATCAAGGCCAACGTCCGGGTCATCGCAGCGACGCACCAGAACCTGGAGAGCCGGGTCAAGGAAGGTCTGTTCCGCGAGGATCTGTTCCACCGCCTGAACGTCATCCGCATCCGCCTGCCGTCGCTGCGCGAACGACGCGAAGACATTCCGCTGCTGACCCGCCATTTCCTGCAGAAAAGCGCCCGCGAGCTGGGTGTCGAGGCCAAGCGCCTGTCGGAAGCTGCACTGAAGTATCTGAGCGGCCTCGATTTTCAGGGGAATGTCCGGCAACTGGAGAACCTCTGCCACTGGCTGACCGTGATGGCCCCGGGGCAGCAGGTCGAAGTCGGCGACCTGCCGGGCGAACTGCGCGAATCGGCACCCGTGGCGCTGGCCACTGACTGGGAGAGCGCCTTGGAGGGCGAAGTCGATCGCCTGCTGGCGCGCGGCGTTCCCGATGTGCACGGCGTGCTTTCCCAGACCTTCGAGCGCATCCTGATCTCCCGTGCCCTGGCCCACACCGGCGGTCGGCGGATCGAGGCTGCCCAGGCGCTCGGCATCGGCCGCAATACCATCACGCGCAAGATCGCCGATCTCGGCATCGACGGCGGCAAGGAGTCAGCGACGGAGTAAAATCCGTGGCATGGCGCTGATCGACCTTGTCTTGCTCAAAGCCCGGCTCGGGAAACTGGCCGGGCGTTTTGATGTGGACGCGCTGGAGTCCTGCGATTCGACCAGCAGCGAACTGATGCGCCGCGCCGAAAGCGGGGCGCCTGCCGGTACGGTGGTCGTTGCCGATCGTCAGGAAGCCGGCCGTGGGCGGCGGGGGCGCAGCTGGCTGTCGACGCCCGGGGACAGCCTGACGTTTTCCGTGCTCTGGCGATTCCCGGGACCGCTGGCCCGCCTGGGCGGCCTGTCGCTGGCCGTCGGCGTCGCCCTGGCGCGGGCGCTGGAGAGTCTGGGGGCGACTGCGATCGGCCTCAAATGGCCGAACGACGTGCTGCTCGTCCTGCCGGACGGGCAGGCCAAACTGGCTGGCGTGCTGGTCGAGCTGGTCAGCGATCGCCGTGGCTGCCAGGCAGTCATCGGCATCGGCCTCAATCTGCGTCGGCCGCCGGAAGCGTTGCCGCAGCCTGTGGCAGGTCTCGATCAGGCCGGGCTGACCGGTGTCGATCGTCATGACCTGCTTGCCGCCATCCTGCGCGAGCTGGCCGGCGTGCTGGATGTCTTCGCCAGCGACGGCTTTGCTGCCCTGCGCAGCGCCTGGCAGGCCCACCACGTCTGGCAGGAAAAACCGGTTCAGGTGCTCGGCGAGGGCGATGCGCCACTACCCGGCAACTGTCTCGGGGCCGATGACGACGGCGCGCTGCTGCTGGCGACAGCGGCCGGTATCCAGCGCATCTACAGCGGTGACGTCAGCCTGCGTCCAGTGGAGGCTGGTACATGGGGAGGCGCATGATTCTCTGCCTCGACAGTGGCAACACGCGCATCAAGTGGGGGGTGCATGACGGCTCTGCCTGGCTGGAGCAGGGGGCTGCCAGCCAGGGCGACGATACGGCACTGCCCGGCCTGATGCAGCGCTGGCCGATGCCGGAGAGGATTCTGCTGGCCAATGTGGCCGGGGCCGGGGCGGTGGCGCACATTCGTCAGCAACTGGCCAGCTGGGCACCGCTGGTGCGCGAGGTGCTCAGCACGGCACGGTGTGCCGGGGTGGCTAACCTCTACCGCTTTCCCGAGCGCCTCGGCGTCGATCGGTGGTGCGCCCTGATCGGAGCCCGGACCCTGACCGGCGATGCCTGTCTGGTGGTCATGGCCGGCACGGCGACGACGATTGATTCGCTGGATGCAGCAGGCAATTTTCTTGGCGGCCTGATCCTGCCCGGCCAGGAACTGATGCGTCGGGCGCTGGCCCGCGATACGGCTGCCTTGCCGCTGGCCGACGGCGAATGGGCTGCCCTGCCGCGCTGCACCGAAGATGCCATCGTCACGGGGGCGATCGAGGCACAGGTGGGGGCCATCGAACGTGCTTTTGCCCGTCTGCCGGGGGAGAAGAAAACCTGCCTGGTCTCCGGCGGCAATGCCGATGTCTTGCTGGGGCGCCTTGCCATCCCCTGTGCCGGGGCGCAGAATCTGCCACTGGAGGGACTGCTGCGTATCGGCCGCGGCCCGTGAGAGAAGAACAAGACGTATGGGGATGGAAATCGTCTCGGTGGCGGATCTGAAGATCGGCATGTTCGTTGTCGAACCGGATTGTGCGTGGACCGAGCTGCCTTTCGCGCTGCAGGGTTTCGTCATCTCGACGCCGCAGCAGGTCGACATCTTCCAGAGCAAGTGTCGTTTCGTTCAGGTCGATCTGTCCCGCTCGCTGAATGCCTATTACCGGGAGAAGAAACGCGAGTACGACCGGCCCCTGCGTGCGGCGCCGCTGGTCGACACGCCGCCGGCGGAATCGTCCGGCCCGCCGCGCCGGCGTCTGCCCTTCTCGATGCCGACGCTCGATGAAGGATTGCGCCGCCGCCGCCAGCGTTTTCTCGGTTTCCTCCAGCAGCAGGACGGCAGCGACCATGCGCGTGAGCTGTCGAGCGAGCTCGATTTCATCGAGCCGCGCTTCGACGATTTCCAGTGCTCGCTGCACGCAACCTTCAAGCATGTCGAAGCCGAACAGAACATCGACCTGCGTCAGGTCCGCGAGGGCCTGCACGACATGGCCGGCAGCCTCAAGCGCAACCCCGATGCGCTGATCTGGCTGCTCCGCTTGCGCGCTGTCGATCAGTACAGTTTCGACCATGCAGTCGATGTTGCCGTCTACCTGCTGATGCTCGGCTCGCATATCGGCTGGCGCGGCCAGCGGCTGATCGAGCTCGGTCTCGCCGGCCTGCTGCAGGATGTCGGCAAGTCGCAACTGCCGCCGGAGTTGCTGGCCAAGAGCACGCCGTTGTCGAGCGAAGAGCAGATGCTGGTGCGTTCGCATGTTGCCAGCTCCCTGGAAATCCTCTACGCCCATGCCCATCTGTCGAGCGATGTGCTGGTCACCGTTTCCCGTCACCACGAACGCTGGGACGGCAGTGGCTACCCGCGCGGCCTGAGCGGCAACCAGATCGGTCCGGCGGGAGAGATGGCCGGTCTGGTCGATGCCTTCTGCGCCATGCTCAAGCACAAGCCCTACCGTAGCGCTCTCGGTCATCAGGGCGCGCTGGAAGATCTCTACCAGCAGCGCAACCGCCAGTTCAACCCGGCTTTGCTCGAGCAGTTCGTCCAGTGCGTCGGGCTTTATCCGATCGGTACGCTGGTCGAGCTGGCGAGTGGCGAGGTCGGTGTCGTCATCCAGCAGAATCGCGTGCAGCGCTCGCGGCCGCGCATCTTGTTGCTGCTCGATCGCGACAAGGCGGCGGTGCCGGGTTATCAGGTGATCGACCTGCGCGACAAGGGGCAGCAGACGATCCAGGTGGCCCGGACCTTGCCGCCCGACAGCTACGGCCTGTCCGCCGATGACTACTATCTCCGCTAGCGGGAGCGGGCCGGTCGATCTGCTTGCCTTCGGGCTGGCCGGGGAAGAGCTTGCTTCGCTGCGGGCGCTGGCCGACAGCTGGGCGGGTGCCGTCAAAACAGTGTTTGCGGCAAGTGGCGACAAGGCGCTGCCCGCCGGCTTCGTCGCCCGCTGCGCCGGTCTGGCCGGCGAGCTGGGCGATCCTGTCTGGCAGGAAGCCTGGCTGCGCGACTGGCAGAAGCTGAGTGCCCAGGGTTATCCGACGCTGATGCTGTTCAGCCTGCTCAACGGCGCATTCGATGCCTGCGAGGGGGCGCTGCTCGGTGACGGGCGCCCGGTGCCGCGCCTGCATGTCGAGTTGCTGGCCGTACTGCGCCGGGGTGTCCTTTCGGTGCTCAGTTGCGCGGCGGACCTGATCGAGGAAGCAACCCTGCAGGCCGAAGGCATGCCTGGCGAACTGGCCGCCCTGCGTTACCTGTGGGAGTGTGCGTCGCGTCAGCAAAGGCTTGCCGTGCTCTCCGTCTCGGTGGTCAATCGCGATGCCTTCGTTCATCTGTCGGCCGCCGACCTGCAGAGTCTGCCCGGTCTGCTGGCCAACCGCCTCGGTCAGCTGCTGCGCTCCGGGGATCGCCTCTTCGCCGGACGGGAAGGCGAGTGGCTGCTGGTGCTGCCGAACATCCGTTCGATGACCCAGCCGGCATTGGCCGGGGCCTACGTGCAGCGCGATATTTCACGCCCCTTCCGGCTGGCCAGCGGAACCGTCCTGTACTTCGACGTGGCCATCGGTGCCGCCGCATTGCCCGATCATGGCAACGATCCCGAGGCGATCCTGGCCGCCAGCCGGATCGCCCGCTGGCATCTGGCGGGTGGGCGGGAGTCCTTCGCCTGGTTCGAGCCGGCGATGCAGGCCGACTGGCAGCGGCGCTTCGCGCTGGCAGGTGAACTGAAGACGGCGCTTGCCCAGGAAACACTGGAGCTTCACCTGCAACCGCAGATCGAGATGGGCAGCGGCCGCTGCGTCGGGGCCGAACTGCTGTTGCGCTGGCGCCAGAGTAACGGCGACTGGGCCGACCCGCAGCTGACCATGGAGATCGTCGACGAAAATGGCTGGCGCAGCCTCTACACCGACTGGATGTTCCGCTACGCCCTTCGCCTGTCCGGCGATCTGGCGGCGGCCGGCATCGAACTGCGCCTGGCCCTCAATCTGACCGCCGACGATCTGGTGGACGAGGATCTGGTGGACATGATCGCCCAGCGTCTGGAAACCTGGCAGATCGGCGGAGAGTGCTTCACGCTGGAACTGACCGAATCGGCGATGCTGGCCAGTCCGGAGCGTGCCCGCGAGATTTTCTCGCAGCTGCGCCAGTTGGGCTTCCGCCTGGCGCTCGACGATTTCGGCACCGGTTACTCGTCGCTCAGCCACCTGGTCAGCCTGCCCATCGACGAACTGAAGATAGACCGCTCCTTCATCGTTGCCATGATGCGTTCGCCGGAGCACCGGCGCGTCGTGCGCACCATTGTCGATCTCGCCCGCGATCTCGACATGCTGCCTTTGGCCGAGGGAGTGGAGAGCGAGGCGCAGGCCGAGATGCTGCAGCAGATGGGTTGTCGTCGCATCCAGGGCTATCTGCATGCCGAGGCGATGCCGGAAGCCGCCTTCATCGACTGGTTCCGCCACCATGATGCTTGAATTCCCGGAGCCGGCCGGGGACAATCGGACGCACTCGCGTCCTGTTCGGGAGATCCCATGTTCGATCCGGTAATCAACAGCCTGCCCGTCTTTGCCGGCTTCTTTGCCAGCGCCGTCGCCCTGCTTGCGGTGTTCGCTGCGCTCTACATGCTGGTCACCCCGTACAGCGAGCTGAAGCTGATCCGCGAGGGCAACACTGCCGCCGCCATCAGCCTGACCGGCGCGCTGCTCGGCTATGCGCTGCCGATCGCCGTCGCCGTCGTCGTCAGCCACGACCTCTACGTGATGATCGGCTGGGGCGTCGTCGCCTGCATCGTCCAGCTGCTCGTCTACGTCGCTGCCCGCCTGGCGCTGCCGCAGATCAACCTGGCCATCCCGCAGGGCAAGGTGGCCTCCGGCATCTTCCTCGCCGCCCTTTCCGTCGTCGCCGGCATCCTCAATGCCGGCTGCATTGCCTGACCTTTCCTAGGAGACTCGCATGGCCCTGATGGACTTCATCAAGAAGCAGTTTATCGACATCCTGCAGTGGACCGAGGACGGCGACGGCACGCTGGCCTGGCGCTTCCCGATGGCGGACATGGAAATCCAGCACGGCGCCAGCCTGACCGTGCGCGAGTCGCAGATGGCGCTGTTCGTCAACGAAGGCACCGTCGCCGACGTCTTCGCGCCCGGCATGTACACGCTGACGACCAGCACGCTGCCGGTGCTGACCTACCTGAAGAACTGGGACAAGCTGTTCGAATCCCCGTTCAAGAGCGACGTCTATTTCTTCTCGACGCGCACCCAGCTCGACCAGAAGTGGGGCACGCCGAATCCGATCACCATCCGCGACAAGGAATTCGGCATCGTCCGCCTGCGCGCCTTCGGCATCTACAGCTATCACCTGGTCGATCCGAAAGCGTTCTACCAGAAGATTTCCGGCACCCGCGACAGCTACGGCCGCGACGAGCTCGAAGGCCAGCTGCGCAATACCCTGGTCGCCGGCCTGACCGATCTGTTCGGCGAATCCGGCGTGCCCTTCATCGACATGGCGGCCAACCAGGACGAATTCGGCAAGGCGATGCTGGAGAAGGCCAAGCCGATGTTCGCCGAATACGGCCTGGCGCTCGATTCGCTGGTGGTGCAGAACGTCTCGCTACCGGAAGAGCTGCAGAAGACGCTGGACCAGAAGATCAGCATGAACATGATCGGCGACATGCAGCGCTACACCCAGTTCCAGGTCGCCAACAGCATTCCCGATGCGGCCAAGAACGAGGGCGGCCTGGCGGCGATGGGCGTCGGCCTCGGCGCCGGCGTCGGCTTCGGCCAGGTGGTCGGCCAGTCGATG
>WBUO01000111.1 GCA_008933675.1 Dechloromonas sp. | reverse complement strand
CGCCCCCCCGGCAACAACTCGACCGCCCCCGCCTGTCGTTCAGCGGCCATGCCACCCTGCCTGTCGACTGGCAGGGAGAGCCGCGTCGCGCCGGCCTGCTCGAGGCCGATGCCGCCGTGTGGACGCAGGCGCGCCCGGTGGCCGGCGCCTGCGCCGACCTGGCCTTGCCCGGACTGGATTGCCAGAGCATCCTGGCCAGTGGCCTGCGCAACCTCGAGCGCCAGCTCGCAGTCGATGCCTGCAGCGGCTACGAACTGCGACAGGTGGCCGGACTGCCGGCGGCAGAAAGCCTGCGCCGCGCGCTACCGGCAGAACTGCGCGAACCGCTGCCGGTACACCGCGTGGGTATCCTGCACGACGACGGTGCCCCGGCAATCGCCATCCTCTCGGCCAACGCCGACGGTTCGCTGACGCTGGCCGCCCCGCTGACGGCCGGTCAGCGGATAAGCTGGGCAGTGCGCCAGCCGTTGGCGGCCGAACAGGAAATGCACGCCTTGCTGGCCAGCGCCGACAGCCCGGCACCGCCAGCCTTTGCCCTGATGTTCTCCTGCATCGGTCGCGGACCGCTGTTCTACGGCAATGAGGATCGCGACCTGCTGGCCTTTTGTCAGCGCCATCCCGGCGTACCGCTCATCGGCGCCTATGGCAGTGGGCAGATCGCCCCCACCGCCGCCGGCAACCGGCTCTTCCAGAATTCCGTCATCACCCTGCTTTATCGGAGTCCGCATGTTTAATCCCTCACGCGAACAGGTACGCCGCTTTTTCTGCGACGCCTGGCGCAAGCATCAGGAACGCCTGCCGCTGGTCGGTGCCGAAGTCGCCGCTGCCGATCTCGCCGCCCGCCACGCCGAATACCACCCACTGCTGGCCGACCCGGAAGGCGCGCTGGACAAGGAATGGACGCCGGAAGGCGGACAGATGAATCCCTTCCTCCACCTGTCGCTGCATCTGGCCATTCACGAACAGCTCAGCATCGACCAGCCGCCCGGCATCCGCGCCGCTTTCGAACGGCTGGTCAGCCGCATGGACCGCCACGATGCCGAGCACATCCTGCTCGAAAAACTGGCCGAGACAGTCTGGCAGGCACAGCGCAACGGCGGCCAGCTCGATGCTGCTGCCTACGTCGAGGCGGTGCGTCGGCAAGCCGGCCTGTTATAGACTGCCAGCGCCCCGACTCCGGAAATCACCATGAATAGACGCAAGCTCCTGAAAGACCTGGGCGCGCTGACGCTGACCATCGGCCCTGGATTCTGGCCGGCAGCCAAGGCTGCCGGCATGCTGTTGCCACCACCGGGTTTCTATCGCCTGCGCGGCAAAGTCTTGATCAACGGCCAACCTGCCCGCCAAGGCATGCCGGTCGGCCCCGGCGACACGGTCACAACGGGTAGCGACGGTGAGGCCATCTACGTCATCGGCAAGGATGTCTACCTGCAGCGCGACCGCTCGATCGTCAGCATCAACGGCGATGCCATCAAGAGCGGCTTGCGGGTCATCAGCGGCAAACTGCTGTCGGTGTTCGCCAAGGGTCAGCGCCAGATCGCAGTCCCGACCGCCACCATCGGCATCCGCGGCACAGCCTGCTACATCGAGGCCACGACCGACAGAACCTATTTCTGCCTGTGTTACGGCACGGCCGACATCGCCGCGGCAGGCGATCCGGCGCGCAGCGCCTCGATCACGACCCGTTACCACGATTCGCCCTTCTACCTCGGTAACGGGAACAGCTTCCTGGAACCTGCCCCCGTCATCAATCACAGCGATGCGGAACTGATCCTGCTCGAAAGCCTGGTTGGTCGCATCCCTCCGTTCCAGGAATTCCCCGGAAACATCACAGGCCGCTACTAGGGCATTCTTGCGACCAGCGCGGAATGCCCTCCGTCGTGGCGCAAGTGGCAGGAACTGCTTGCACCATCGTCAAGGCGGGCACGCCCGGAATTGCCCGCCGCAGCTCGCGAACCCGCCCTAGACGGGCACCTTGTAGTTATCCTGGGTCATCAGGTCTACGCCGCACTCCAGACCTTCCACCCAGGCGATGAAATCGCTGACGGCGCGCTGACCGACGAAACGGCTGCCGTGTTGCGGAACGATCTGCTCGATCTCGAGCTGACGCACCATGTTGGCCCAGAAGCGGCAGATCTTGCGGGTAACGATGTAGCGACGGTGGAAACCTTCCATGTAGCGAACATGGCCGGCGAAGTCGGTAACCGGCTGCGCCGCCTGCTCATGCGGCACCAGCGAGGCGCCAAGGTCGCCCGAGAAGAGAATCTTGGCCACCGGATCGTAGAACTGGAAATTACCCTCGGCATGCAGGAAGTGCGCCGGCAGCGCCAGCAGCCGGCAGTTGCCGAGACGGATCACGGTGCCCGGATCGGGAATGCCGAGGATGCGGTCGGAAATATCCTTGCCGGTCGTGAAATGCGGAACGAAACGCGTCCACAGGCTGGAGATCATCACCTTGCAATGGGAGGCAACAAACCACTTGTTGACCGAGGCGATGATGTCGGGATCGGGATGTGAAGCGAGGATGTAGTCGAGATCCTTGGACGAAAAATACTTCTGCATGTCCATCAGCAGACCGGTGTAGGTCATGTTGCCGCCCGGATCGATCAGCGCACCGTGCCCGTTGTCGACCACCAGAAACTGGTTGCTCTGCACTGCACCAGCCGCCGAATCATCGACCAGATCATAGAAGGCATGGACGATGTGACTTCCGTTATTGAACAATTCAACCGCCATAAAACCTCCCGATCAAAAGACGCAACATTATCCGCTCGCCATCGGCACTTGCCTAGTCTGCATCCGCCTTGGCATGCACCTGGCCATCGCGACTCTGACTGCCCAGCGTCAGTTCGGTGTTCTCACTCAAGGCGAAGAAGAAAGCATCCACGGCCTGCGGCTCGCCGGAGGCGGCAAAGGTCGTCTGCCCGCAGGCGCACTGGCCAACCCAGATGGCCTCGATACCGCGCAGGCCGCGCGTGCTGACCGGATGGATGTCGGTTACGTCGGCTCCGCAACCGTTACAGACCAGCTTTTCCGGCCGCGTCGCGGCGATCTTGGCCTGCGCCTGCGCAATCCGCTCGGCTTGCGAGCCTCTTGCCTTTGCCTGTCCCATGAAGATTCTCCTCTGCTGAAATGGTGACGAGAATAGCCGCCACACCGCCGGCTGTCGAATCCGGAAACCAACGCTACTCGCTGTTCCGGCCTTGTGGCACACTGCCGCGATGCATGCTTTTCCCCATCTCGCCGTCGTAGACTGGATCGCCTTGGCCATCTTCATCGCCTGCTGGAGCGGTTACGCCTGGTTCTCCGAGCACAGCCGCCGCGCCGAATCCGGACTGATCGGCACCAGCCATCGCTACCGCCTGCTCTGGGCCCAGCGCATGCTGGAGCGCGAAATGCGGGTCACCGATTCGACCTTGATCGGCAATCTGGTCAACAGCGTGACCTTCTACGCGAATACCACGATCTACATCATCGCCGGCCTGGTCGCCGTGCTCGGCGCCTCGGACAAGCTGATCGGACTTACCGCCGATCTGCCCTTTGCCGGCGAAGGCAGCCGCGAACTGCTCGAGATCAAGTTGATGCTGGTGCTCGCCTCCTTCGTCTTCGCCTATTTCAAGTTCACCTGGGCACTGCGCCAGTTCAACCTGCTCACCATCCTGGTCGGTGCCGCACCGCTCGGCCGGAGCGGCGAACCCGGCATCGATGCCTACGCCCACCGCCTGGCCGGGGCGAACAACCTGGCCGGCGACGATTTCAACCGCGGCATCCGCGCCTACTACTTCGGCCTCGCCGCGGCCGGCTGGATGCTCCACCCGCTGGTTCTCGGCGGCCTTGCCATCGGCGTGCTGATCGTGCTTTACCGCCGCGACTACAGCTCGGCGGCCCTCGCCATCCTGCGCGAAGACAGCTGACCGTGGCCGCCGCACCCAACCCGGCTGGCCTTGCCTACGGCCTGATAGCCTATTGCATCTGGGGTTTCTTCCCGCTCTATTTCCATCAACTGGCGCATGTCCCGCCAATGGACATCCTGAGCAACCGGGCAGCCTGGGCTTGCCTCTTCGTCGGCCTGCTGCTGACGCTACGCGGCCGCTGGCATCAGGTTCGCGCCATCTTCCGCACGCCGCGACACCTGGCCAGCCTGGCACTGGCAGCACTGCTGGTCGGCAGCAACTGGCTGGTCTTCCTGTGGGCGGTTGCCAACCAGCAGGTGGTCGCCTCCAGTCTCGGTTACTTCCTGACCCCCCTGGTCAACGTCCTGCTCGGCCTGCTGGTTCTCAAGGAGCGTCTCAATCGCCTGGAATGGATCGCCGTGGCCCTTGCACTTGCCGCCATCGGCAACGAGGTTCTGACACTGGGCAGCCTGCCCTGGGTGTCGCTGTTCCTCGCAGCGACATTCGGCACCTACGGTCTGGTACGCAAGCAGGTACCGGTCGACGCCATTTCCGGCCTGTGGCTGGAAACCCTGGCCATGCTGCCGGTCTGCCTGCTTTACGCGCTGTGGATGGCGCAGACCGGACACGCCGTGTTTGCCGGCGGCAACCTGTCGACCAATGCCCTGCTGGCCGGCGCCGGCGTGATGACGGCGCTGCCGCTGATGGCCTTCGCCGCAGCAACTCAGCGCCTCGATCTGGCAACCGTTGGCATGCTGATGTACATCAACCCGACGCTGCAGTTCCTGACCGCCATCTGGATCTTTGGCGAACCCTTGCAGATGGCCAGACTGGTCAGTTTTGCATTGATCTGGTGCGGCTTGTTCGTCTTCAGCTGGAGCGCCTGGCGCAAATTCCGCGCCACCGCCTGACCGGCAATCAGTCCGCTGTGGCGCGACGCAGCGCCATGTGCTGCGAGATCATTGCCGGTATCCGCTGCTCGAGATCGGAACCTTTCTGGCATCCCAGCATCAAGTGCAACAGGCCGCTGGTAAACGCCCAGGTATCGTGCGCCATCTGCAAAGGATCGAGCCCGACGCGTAGCGTCCCACGCTCGGCCGCCCGCTGGTAGCGGGACTCGATCTTCTCCAGAAAGACATAGGCCGGCCTGCCGACCTCTTCCTGGACACTGGCAAACTCATCGACGTATTCGCAGCGTGAGATCATGATCTCGAAAACCTCACGGACAACCGGACAGTCCTCAAGCACCCGGAAGAATTCCTTCAACGAAGCCTCGATCGCATCCAGGGGGTCGGCAAAATCATCCGAGAACAGCAAGGCATCAGTACGGGCGACCATTGGGGCAAAGACATCCTCGCGCATGGCGAAGAACAACTCGGCCTTGTCCTGGAAATGCCAGTAGATGGCCCCACGGGTAACGCCGGCCTGCTTGGCGATCTTTTCCAGCGTCGAACGCCCGACTCCACATTGATGAAATACCTGACGCGCAGAATCGATGATGTCCTTGCGCGTCTTTTCAGCTTCTTCCTTGGTTTTCCTGACCATACCAATCTCTCCCGGCGCGGTTGGCGCGCATCTTAAGTCACCGCCCTGAACGGTGCAAAGCATTTACATACATGCTTGTCTGTATATAATACGCCAATAATTTTTTCCGGAGTACCCCACGATGCCTAGCAACCGGTCGCCCCGATCTGTCCTTTCAGCCCTGTTCGCCACCTCGACACTCAGCCTGGCGCTGCTTGCCGGCTGCTCGGACGGCAAACCAGCAGCTCCGCCGGCCATGGGGCCGATGCCGGTGAGCGTGCTGGAAGTTCAGCCCCAGCAAGTTCCGTCCTCGATCGAAGTCATGGCACAGACCGAGGGTGCCCGTGAAACCGAAGTGCGCGCCAGAGTGGGCGGCATTCTGATCAAGCGTCTTTATCAGGAGGGTGAAACGGTCAAGGCCGGCCAGCCGTTGTTCCAGATCGATCGCAGCAGCTATGAGATCGCCGTCGCCGATGCCCGTGCGCGGGCCGAACAGACCGAGCGCGAACTCAAGCGCATGAAGACCCTGATCGAGGCCAAGGCGATCAGCCAGAAGAACTACGACGATGCCTCGTCCGCCAACGAGATCGCCCAAGCCGCCCTGCGCCAGGCCGAACTGAACCTGTCATGGACGACGGTCAGCGCCCCGGTCGCCGGCGTCACCGGACGCGCCATCAAGTCGGAAGGGAATCTCATCTCGGTCGGCGAAGACAGCCTGCTGACTTCCGTCTATCAGACCAATCCGATCTGGGTCCGCTTCAGCCTCGGCGACAGCGACCTCCAGAAGCTGGAAGGCAGCAGGGTCACCGACAAGAACATCAGCGGCGTCGAGCTGATCCTCGCCGACGGTACGATCTACGATCAGCCCGGCAAGCTCAACTTCCGCGCCAGCACCATCGATACGACGCTCGGCACACAGGCGCTGCGCGCCGAGTTCGACAATGCCGGCAATCGTCTGCTGCCCGGGCAATTCGTCCGTATCCGCCTGCTCACCGGCACCCGCGACGGCGTCTTCCTGGTGCCGCAATCTGCCATCATGCAGACTGAACAGGGCCCGCTAGTCATGCTTGCCGACGGCGAGAACAAGGTCGCCCCACGCCCGATCAAGGTTGCCGAGTGGCTGGGTCGCGACTGGGTGGTTACGGGCGGCCTGCAGGCCGGCGACAAGGTCATTCTCGACAACCTGATGAAGCTGCGCCCCGGCGCCCCGGTTGCCCCCAAGGCGCCGGCTGTCCCCGGCGCTCCGGCTGCAGCAGGCGCTGGCAAATCCTGAGGCGCCACCATGTCGAAATTCTTCATCAACCGGCCGATCTTCGCTTCGGTCATCTCCATCATCATCGTCATTGCCGGCCTGGTCGCCGCGCAGGTGCTGCCGATTGCGCAGTACCCGCAGATCGCACCGCCGACGGTGCTGATCACCGCCACCTATCCGGGTGCCTCGGCGGAAACGCTGGCCCGTACCGTCGCCGCACCGATCGAGGAACAGCTGAACGGGGTCGAGAACCTGGCCTACTTCAGCTCCTCGGCATCGGCCAACGGCTCGGTGACGATTACCGCCACCTTCAATGTCGGCACCGATGTCGATGCTGCCACGGTCAACGTCAATAACCGGGTCAAGGCCGCCGAACCGCGCCTGCCGGAAGAGGTGCGACGCAATGGCGTGATCGTCCAGAAGCGCTCGAATGACATCCTGCAGGTAGTGGCGCTGAAATCCGAGCAGGGGCGCTACAGCACGCTGTTCCTCTCCAACTATGCCAGCCTCAACATCGTCGATGAATTGAAACGGGTCAAGGGGGTCGGCGACGTCACCATCTTCGGCGCCCAGGACTACTCGATGCGCATCTGGCTGAAGCCGGACCGCATGGCCCAGCTCGGTCTGACACCAAGCGACATCGCCGCCGCCGTCCGCGCCCAGAACGCCCAGAACGCCGCCGGCAAGATCGGCCAGGAACCTGCACCGAAGGACCAGATGCTGGCGTTCACGGTAACCGCCAAGGGCCGCCTGCTGACGCCCGAAGAGTTCGGCAACATCGTCATCCGCGCCGGCGGCCCGAATGGTGTGCTGCGCCTGAAGGACGTCGCCCGCATCGAACTCGGCGCCTACAGCTACGACCAGACGGTGTCGCTGGACGGCCAGCCGACCATCGGCATGGGCGTCTTCCTGCAGACCGGCGCCAATGCGCTGGAAGTCGCGGCGGCCACCACGGCCCGCCTGAACGAGCTGAAGAAGAAGTTCCCGGAGGGCATGGATTACATCATCCCCTTCGACACCACCCGCTTCGTCTCCGCCTCGATCAGCGAAGTGGTCAAGACGCTGGTCGAAGCGGCACTGCTGGTCATCGCCGTGGTCTATATCTTCCTGCAGAGCTGGCGGGCAACGCTGATCCCGATGGTCGCCGTGCCGATCTCGCTGATCGGCACCTTCGCCGGCCTGTGGCTGTTCGGTTTCTCGATCAACACCTTGACCCTGTTCGCCATGGTGCTGGCCATCGGCATCGTCGTTGACGACGCCATCGTCGTGCTGGAGAACGTCGAACGTCTGATGGCCGAAGAGAAATTGTCGCCAAGGCAAGCAGCAATCAAGGCCATGAGCCAGGTGCAGACGGCCCTGGTGGCGATCGTCCTGGTGCTCTGTGCAGTATTCATCCCGGTCGCCTTCCTCGGCGGCATCGCCGGCCAGCTGTACAAGCAGTTCGCCGTTACTGTCGCCGTTGCCGTGGTGCTCTCCGGCGTCGTCGCCCTGACCCTGACGCCGGCCCTGTGCGCGCTGCTGCTGAAAGCCCAGCACACCGAGCACAAGCTGTTCCGGCCGTTCAACCGGATGTTCGAGCGGCTTACCGATAACTACGTGCGCACCGTCGGCTTCACATTGAAGCATGGCATCGTCGGCGCCCTGATCTTCGTCGGCGTGATCGGTGTCAGCACGCTGTTCTTCCGCATCATCCCCGGCAGTTTCGTGCCGGCCGAAGATCAGGGTTACCTGATCTCGGCGCTGATGCTGCCGGACGGCGCGACGCTCAAACGTACCGCCACCACGGGCGAGGGTATGCGACAGATGGTTGCCGCCGACCCGGCAGTCAAGCACACCTTCGTCGTTTCCGGGTTCGACCTGATCGGCGGCGGCAACAAGCCGAACGCCGGCACCATCTTCATCCCCTTGAAGGACTGGAGCGAGCGCGAGGCCAAGGCGCAGGACCTGGCCGGCAAGTTCATGGGCATCGGCATGATGCAACCTGACGGCATGGGCCTGGTCTTCAACCCGCCGCCAATCATGGGGCTGGGCACTGCCGGCGGCTTCGAGGTGTATGTGCAGAACCGCGTCGACGGCGACACACGCAAACTGAACGAGGTCGTCCAGGCCTTCATCGGCGAACTGCAGAAGCACCCGGAATTCACCCGCGTCTCCACCTTCTTCCGGCCGACCGTGCCGCAGCTGTTCGTCGAGGTCGACGAGCCGAAGGCGATGTCGCTGGGCATCCCGCTGGCCGACGTCTATGCGACGCTGCAAAGCACCATGGGCGCACTCTACGTCAACGACTTCAACAAGTCCGGCCGAGTCTATCGCGTGCAGTTGCAGGCCGAGGCCAATTACCGGATGAAGCCGGAGGACATCGGCAAGGTCTATGTGCGTGCGACCAGCGGCGCGATGATCCCGCTGTCGGCGATCAGCACCGTCAAGAACGTCGTCGGCCCGGAACAGGTCGAACGCTTCAACGGCTTCGTCGCCGCCAAGCTGATGGGTGATTCGAAGCCCGGCATCAGTTCCGGCGACGCCATCCGCATCGTCGAGGAGGTCGCGGCCGCAACGCTGCCGTCCGGCTATGAGATCGCCTGGACCGGTCAGGCCTATCAGGAAAAAGGGACCGCCGGCTCGTCGCTGCAGGCCTTCGCCTTCGCCATCATCATGGTCTTCCTGATCCTCGCCGCCCAGTACGAAAAGTGGTCACTGCCGCTGGCCGTCGTCATGGCCGTGCCTTTCGCGCTGATGGGGGCACTGACGGCAATCTGGCTGCGTGGCATGCCGAATGACATCTACTTCCAGATCGGCCTGGTGGTGCTGATCGGCCTCGCCTCGAAGAACGCCATCCTGATCGTCGAATTCGCCGCCCAGAAATACGCCGAGGGCAAGAGTGCGACGGAAGCGGCGCTGGAGGCTGCCCGCCTGCGCCTGCGGCCGATCATCATGACCTCGCTGGCCTTCGTGCTCGGCGTCTTCCCGCTGGTCAAGGCCACCGGTGCCGGCGCCGCCGCCCGCCAGTCGATGGGCACCGGCGTCTTCGGCGGCATGATCGCCGCCACCTTCATCGCCACCATTTTCATCCCGCTGTTCTTCAAGTGGCTGGAACGTGGCAAGCAGATCGACCCGACACACCTCGATGCCGAGGAGGAAAAGGCATGATGACCCGCCTCACCCCGCTCGCCCTGGCGCTGCTGCTCACCGGCTGCAGCGTCGGCCCTGACTACCTGCGGCCGGCCAACTGGCTGCCGACCGCCTTCAGCACAAGCGCTCCGCTACCCGAGAAAACCAATCCGGCCGTCGAAGCCCGCTGGTGGACACTGTTTGCCGACGCCACGCTGAACGATCTGGTCGACCAGGCCCTGCAGCACAACGCCGACCTGCGCACCGCCATCGCCCGCGTCGAGCAGGCCGACGCTGCCGCCCGCGAGGCCGGCGCCGCCTTCTTCCCGGCCATCGACGCCCAGGCCGGTGGCAGCAACAGCAAGCTGAGCACCCGGACAGCCACCTGGTCGGCCAACTCGCCGGATATCCTGCGCACGCGCAGCGCCGCGCTGGTCACCTCCTACGAGCTCGACGTCTGGGGCCGGGTGCGGCGCAGCAACGAAGCCGCCCGCGCCAACCTGCTGGCCAGCCGCTACGGCCGCGACGCCATCCGGCTGTCCGTAGCCGGTCTGGTCAGCAGCACCTACCTGAATCTGCGCGCCCTCGACGCCCGCCTGTTGCTGACGCAGGAATCGCTGCGCAGCCGCGAGGAGAGCGCCCGTCTGGTCAAGGCCCAGGTCGACGCCGGCCAGGTTTCGCCGCTTGACCAGTACCAGGCCGACGGCGCCTTGGCTGCGCTGCAGGCGCAACTGGCCGAACTACGCCGCGATCGGGCGCTGGCCGAGCACCAGCTGGCGCTGCTCACCGGCAATCCGCAGCTGACGATCGCCACCGGCGACCTGCGCCAGATGCCGCTGCCGCCACAACCGCCGAGCGGCCTGCCGGCCGATCTGATCGACAGCCGGCCGGATATCCGCCAGGCCGAGCAGCAACTGATCGCGGCCAATGCCAACATCGGCGTCGCCAAGGCCGGCTATTACCCGCGTTTCACGCTGACCGGCAGCCTGGGCAGCGAGAGCAAGACACTGTCCGACCTGTTCGGCGCCGGTGCCAGCACCTGGTCGGCCGGACTCGGGCTGCTGATGCCGATCCTCGACTTCGGCCGCACCACTGCCCGTGTCGATCAGGCCAAGGCAGTCAACGAGCAATCGCTGATCGCCTGGCAGAACGCACTGCAGACCGCCTACAAGGAAGTCCGCGACGCGCTGGTCCGCCTGCGCGAAGACGGCGAAGCCGAGACGGCGCAGAAGGTCCGCGTCGACAATGCGCAGCAGGCACTGGCCATTGCCAACCGGCGCTACGAGGCCGGCTACTCAGGCTACCTGGATGTACTGGAAGCCCAGCGCACCAGCAATGACGCGCTGCAGGCGATGATCGTCAGCCGTCAGGCGCGGCTGGGCGCGGCAGTGGACCTGTTCAAGGCGCTTGGTGGCGGCTGGCGGGACGAAGCCGGAGACAGTGCCGCAACACCGGCCCGGGAAAAATCGCTCAGCCCCTCCTGAACGACACGGCAGCCCACCTTCTTAGCTCAACCGGTGGCACCTTCGGGTTTCAGCGCTGATCGGCGAAGCCCCAGCAACTCATTGCCGACGAGGGCGGCGAGCACCAGGCCGCCCCCGAGCAGGACGCTGGCGGTCGGTGCCTCGCCGGCGCCCAGCCAGGCCCAGGCAACGCCGAAGATGACTTCAAGCAGCGCCAGCAAGGAGATTTCCGGTGCGGGCAGTTCCCGTGTCAGGCGCACCATCAGCAGACAGGGAATGGCCAGCTGCACGATACCGAGTAACGCCAGCAGTCCGAGATCATGCCCCGAGGTTTGCAGCGGCCAGGCCAGCGGCAAGGTTGCCGCAGCTGACAGCAGTCCGCCGATCAGCACCGCCGGCAGCATGTCGACAGCCACTGCCGCATCCCTGCCGACCTTCTGCAGCACGGTCAGATTGACCGCGCCGGCCAGCGGCACGGCACAGGCAACCAGCGAACCGAGCAAGGCGCCGTTACCACCCTGCGTGCCGAACATCCAGCCGATGCCGATGCCGGCGACGACGATCGCCAGCCAGGTTCGCGCCGGCAACCGATGGCCGAGCACGAAGCGCGACAGCAAGGCGGTCACCAGCGGTGCCATAGCCATCGTCACCAGCACGTTGGCCACCGAAGTCAGCGTCAGGGCAACCATGAAGGCGGTGTACATGACCGCCCAGCAGATGCCGGAAATCCATAGCGCCGGGCCGGCCGTCAGCAAGCTGCGCCACAGTCCGGAGCCGCGCCACCAGCTCAGCACAAGTATCAGCGCCAGGGCATTGAAGGCGCTGCGCCAGAAGGTGACCTCGAAGCTGCGCGCCGCATCGAGGTGACGGGTAACGACACCAGCCAGGCTCCACAGCAGCGTCACCAGGACCATCAGCGCCACGGCGCGGCGATGCGTCATCGGGTCAGCCGCGACGGCGACGGGCTTCGTACAGGCAGACGCCAGCGGCGACCGAGACGTTGAGGCTTTCCACCGTGCCGTGCATCGGGATGCGCACCAGCTGGTCGCAGGTTTCCCGCGTCAGGCGGCGCATCCCCTCGCCTTCGGCGCCGAGCACCCAGGCTGTGGCTTGCGGCCAGTCAGCGGCATAGAGATCCTTGTCGGCCTCGCCGGCAGTGCCGACGACCCAGATTTCACGCTCCTGCAATTCGCGCAGCGTCCGCGCCAGGTTGGTGACCATCACGTAGGGCACCGTCTCGGCGGCTCCGCTGGCCGTCTTGGCGGCCACATCTGTGAGGCCGACGGCACGGTCCTTCGGGGCAATCACCGCA
>WBUO01000110.1 GCA_008933675.1 Dechloromonas sp. | reverse complement strand
TGGACGAAATCCATGCCGAACAGGCGGACGAAACCGAAGATCAGGAAGCTGCCGGTGCCGGGGCCGAAGAAGCCGTCGTAGGCACCGATGACCAGGCCGAACAGGGCGCCGCGCCAGCGATCGGTGCCGTCCAGCACGCGCGTCACCTGCTGGCCGAGGTCTTTTCTCAGGAAGGTGTAGAGGGCGACGGCGATCATCATCACGACGACCAGCGGGCGCATCGTCTCGCGCGGCAGCCAGGCGACCAGCGCGGCGCCGCCCCAGGCGCCGAGCAAGGCGGCGACAGTGGCCGGCAGCACGACCAGCCACGGAATGCGGACGCTGCGCGCATAGCGCCACAGCGCGGCGCCGGTGCCGGCGATCGAGGACAGCTTGTTGGTGCCGAACAAGGTCGGGATGCTGGTCTGCGGAAACTGGGCGAGCAGCACCGGAATCTGGATCAGGCCGCCGCCGCCGACAACGGCGTCGACCATGCCGGCGAAGAAGGCGGCGGGAGCGAGGATGGTCCAGTCGATGATCATGAGTTCTGAAAGAAAAAAGGACCCGGCACGCCAGGCGCCGGGTCGGAAATCAGGTTCGGCTCGAGGGAGGCCGAACCAGAGGAGAAACGTAAAGCCTTCAGGTCGTGGCCGGGGCCAGCGCCTCGTCGGCCACCGGCAGCGCCTCGTCGGCTTCGGCCAGTTCCGCCGGCACCTTGTCGACACCGTTTTCCCACTTGGCGACGGCGGCGGTGGCGATGGCATTGCCCAGCACGTTGGTTGCCGTGCGGCCCATGTCGAGGAAATGGTCGATACCGAGGATCAGCAGCAGGCCGGCTTCCGGCAGGCCGAACATCGGCAGCACGGCAGCGACGACGACCAGCGACGAGCGCGGCACGCCGGCAACGCCCTTGCTGGAGATCATCAGCACCAGCAGCATGGTGATCTGGGCGGTCAGCGACATGTCGATGCCGTAGGCCTGGGCGATGAACAGCGCGGCGAAGGCGCAGTACAGCATCGAGCCGTCGAGGTTGAAGGAATAGCCGAGCGGCAGCACGAAACCGGTGATGCGGTCGCGGACGCCGAACTTCTCCAGCTGTTCCATCAGCTTCGGATAGGCCGATTCGCTGCTCGCCGTCGAGAAGCCGAGCAGCATCGGGCTGCGCACCAGCTTCAGCAGGCGGAACACGTCCTTGCCGAGGACGAAGTAGCCGGCGACGATCAGCGCCAGCCAGAGCACGGCGAGGGCGACGTAGAAGCTGAGCAGCAGCTTGCCGAAGACGGCCAGCATGCCCAGGCCCTGCGTCGTGATGATGCCGGCGACGGCGCCGAAGACGCCGATCGGGGCGAAGCGCATCACGTAGTCGGTGACCTTCAGCATCACGTGCACCACTTCCTCCATCGTGCACACCAGGCTGCGCGCCGTCTGGTTGTGCAGGTGACCGAGCGCCAGCCCGAAGAACACGGCGAAGACGAGGATCTGCAGGATTTCATTGGCCGCCATGGCTTCGAAGATGTTCTTCGGGAAGACGTGGGTGATGAAGTCCTTCAGGTTCAGCGCGCTGGTCTTCAGGCCGACGGCGGCGCCGACTTCCGGCAGCGGCACGCCGAGATTGCTGCCCGGCTGCAGCAGGTTGGCGAACAGCAGGCCGAGCGACAGCGAGACCAGCGAGGCGGCGACGAACCAGCCGAGCGCCTTGGCGCCGATACGGCCGACCGTCTTCGAATCGCCCATGCCGGCCAGACCGGCGACCAGCGTGGCGAACACCAGCGGGGCGATGATCATCTTGATCAGGCGCAGGAAGATGTCGGTCAGGATGCCGAAGTAGCCGGCGATGGCTTTCGCCTGCTCCGGGCCGCCGGCCAGCGTGTGGCAGGCATAGCCGACGATGACGCCGAGCACCATGGCGATCATGATCATGGTTGTTAACCGGTTCATTTTCATGAGGTTTTTTCCTGGATGTGTGTAATAAACGAAAGCCGTCTGCTTACGCGGCCTGGGGCAGGATCATCTGCGGCTTGGTGAGCACTTCCGGGCGCAGCACTTCGGCCAGTTGCTCGGGGCTCATCAACTTGCGCTCGAGCACGATCTCGGCGACGCCGCGGTTACTGCGGTGCGCTTCGGCGGCGACTTCGGTGGCGTTGACATAGCCGATGTAGGGATTGAGCGCGGTGACGATGCCGATCGAGCGCTCGATGCTGGCGCGCAGCGTGTCGCGGTTGGCGGTGATGCCGTCGACGCACAGGTCGGCCAGCGTCCGGCAGCCCTTGCCGAGGTGCAGCACGCTCTTGAACAGGCTGTGGGCGATGATCGGCTCGAAGGCGTTCAACTGCAGCTGGCCGGCCTCGGCGGCGAAGGTGACGGTGGAGTCGTTACCGATGACTTCGAAGGCGATCTGGTTGACCACTTCCGGGATCACCGGATTGACCTTGCCCGGCATGATCGACGAACCGGCCTGGCGCGGCGGCAGGTTGATCTCGTTGAAGCCGGCGCGCGGGCCGGAAGACAGCAGGCGCAGGTCGTTGCAGACCTTCGACAGCTTGACGGCGACGCGCTTCAGCACGCCGGAAAGCTGCACGAAACTGCCGCAGTCCTGCGTCGCCTCGATCAGGTTGGGCGCCGTGAGCAGCGGGATGCCGCTGATCTCGACCAGCTTGCGGCAGACGATGGCGGCGTAGTCCGGGTGGGCGTTGATGCCGGTGCCGATGGCCGTGGCGCCGAGATTCATCTCGCGGATCAGCAGCGCCGCTTCCTTCAGGCGCTCCTCGTCTTCGCCAAGCATCACCGCGTAGGTCGAGAATTCCTGGCCGAGCGTCATCGGCACTGCATCCTGCAGCTGGGTGCGCCCCATCTTCAGCACATCGGCGAACTCCACGGCCTTGCGCTCGAAGGCGCGGCGCAGGTAGGCCATCGCCTCGACCAGGCGGAAGATGCCGACATAGGTGGCCAGCTTCAACGCCGTCGGATAGACATCGTTGGTGGACTGGCTCATGTTCACGTGCTCGTTCGGGTGCAGGTACTGGTACTCGCCGCGTGCGTGGCCGAGGATTTCCAGCGCCCGGTTGGCAATCACCTCGTTGGCGTTCATGTTGGTCGAGGTGCCGGCGCCGCCCTGGATCACATCGACGACGAACTGGTCATGCCACTGGCCGTCTATGATTTCGCGGCAGGCGGCGGCAATGGCGTCGGCGCGCCGTGCGTCGAGCAGGCCCAGCTGCTGGTTGGCCCGGGCGGCGGCCTTCTTGATCTGGGCCAGCGCGCAGATCAGGTCCGGATAGGCGGCGATCGAGACGCCGGTGATGGCGAAGTTCTCGCGGGCGCGCAGCGTATGGACGCCGTAATAGGCGGCCGCCGGTACCTCGCGGTCGCCGAGCAGATCATGTTCGAGGCGGACTGCAGTTGCGTTCATGGGTTGTCTCCGAATTTTCGATTGAGCGCCACGCGAGGCGCGGCGGCCCTTTCTCTTCGCACGCCGCGTGCCAGCAACGGAGACTTACCAAGCAACTGATTGGACAGGAAATTATTTCTTCAGCGCGGCAACGGCCGCCGGATTTCCGGACAGCGGCGCCGCAGCGCGTTCGGAAATCCGGACGCCGCCGGCGCCGAAGCGATCAGGATTTCGCCACCAGCGCCCCCACCAATTTCTGGGTCAGCGGCGCGACCAGCATGACGGCCGGAAAAGCGATCAACCAGGCGGCCAGCCATGCCGACACTCAGAGCGCGAGAACGCCATCGATCCAACCCGCCGTGCGAATCGTGGCGACTCCCGAGACCAGAAGTGACATCAGGCCGGACAACAGGAGGCTGAACAACATCGGTGCGAGTTTCTTGGGAATCATGTTTTTTTTCTTGTGATTGAGTGCTTGTTTCATTGGCGATACGGCGCGACATCCCGGCAGGAATCCGGCCGGCTGTCCGGGGCGTCTTGATGGATCGAGCGAGCGGAGTTCATCGAAAAACCCAGGCGATGACGCAGGCGGACAGGAAGAGGCCGACGCCGAAGACGGCGTGATTGATCAGGCTTCTGATGACGCTCCGCACCGGCGCGGCGGTTTTGGAGGCGGCGATTCCCAGGCCCATGGCCGGCTGCATGACGAACAGCGGAAAGGCAACCGTGGCGACGCCGGTAAGGATGGCGATGCCCGGTGAAGGCGCTGCCATCCAGGCGCCACCGGCGATGCCGACCAGCAGGAATGCAAAGGCAATCCCCACTGCGTAATGGGTACCCCAGCCCAACAGGGCTTCATGGGCGACAGGCGGCGCCTTGCCTATTGCCGCATGCGCAATCCGGCCACGGAACACATGCCCAACCCACCGGCCGATCAATGCGAAATTCAGGGTCTGCACCCCCATCCGCTTGATGGACATCAGCCAGATATCCATCACCAACGTGGCTCCACACCCGATGAGGACGATCCTCAGGACTTCTTCTACTGTTTTCATATTGCGCTCCTTGCAACTTGACGAACGGGACTCTGGAGCTCACTGTAGAAGTTCAAGTCAACTTCAAGTCAAGAAGCACGAGATGGATATTTCCGAAGTCAGCAAGCAGACCGGCATACCCTCATCCGCGCTGCGCTACTACGAAGAGAAAGGCCTCATCACCTCCGTGCGCGAAAAGGGAGAACGGCGCCGTTATGCGGCAACCGTACTGGACCAACTCGCCTTGATTGCACTCGGGCAGGCCGCCGGACTGTCGCTGGATGAAATTCGCTCCATGCTGTCGCCCTATGGGCCACCGACCATCGACAGGCAGTTGCTGGCGCAGAAAGCCGATGAGATCGATGCGCTGATCAAACGCTTGAAGGCCATGAGCAACGGGCTCCGCCATGCGGCAGCCTGCCCGGCTCCCAGCCACGCCGAATGCCCGAGCTTTCAGAAACTGCTGAAAGCAGCGGCAACGGGTGCGCTGGAAAAGCGCTGGGGAAAAACGAAACCTCTTACACCGCGCAAGTAAGGGTGAGGTTTGGCGGAGCGCGGCCGAATTTTCACTAGCGTGAAGGACGCGGGTAGTCGAAGAATGGACCCGGTGGAGTGGGGATTTAGATGCCGAGCAATCGTGCGTGTGATGTCAGGTTCCGGCCAGTTCTGGTCATTCATGTGCTTGCGACTTTAGCCTGCTGATTGTCCGCAGCTATCGAGACTGCTGCCGTTCCAAAATCTCGAAACAGCGACAATCAGTATGTTCAGGCCTCACAAGCTGGCCCTCTACCCCGCTCATTAGGCTTGCAATCTTGAGTCAATAATGCAAAGCACGTATTCTCCTATGTTACTCATGTATCCCTAGTCCCCGTGTTACTTGGGCGGAGGCCGAAAAATGCCATGCTGGAATTAAACGACAGAGGAGCAAGATGAAGTCCTTATGTGTGTTCAACAATAAAGGCGGAGTTGGGAAGACAACTCTTTTGTGCAATCTCGCGGCCTATCTCGCACTCCGTAAAGGGCAAAAAATTCTGGTTGTTGATGCCGACCCACAGTGCAACGCAACGGCCTACATGATCAAAGAGCCGGTCCTTGATAAGTTGTATAGCCTCGCTTCTGAAGGCAAAACAATTAATAGTCTCGTGAGCTCTTTAAAACGAGGGAAGGGCTACTCCAGTGTTCCAATAATTCGGAGCGACGCATTTTCTTTGGATCTTGTTCCAGGTGACCCCAAGTTTTCTCTGGCTGAAGATTTCCTGGCCAAAGATTGGTTAGATGCGACAAATGGCCAGGAACGCGGGCTTAAAACCACCTTCCTATTCAAGGCCTTATTGGACTGGGCCGCCCATGAGCGCTATGACTACGTCTTTTTTGATATCGGACCATCACTTGGCGCGATAAACCGTACCGTCCTGCTGTCATGTGACTACTTCGTTATGCCTATGTCGTCCGACATATTTAGTCTCAGAGGCCTGCAGAATATCGAAGTCGCAGTAAACACTTGGAAACGTTCATTGAAGCGAGGACTAGAGGCATACGAAGAAGAAAATGGCGACTCCTTCTATATCGACGACGATATAAAAATATCGGACGTCCCCATTAAGTTTCTCGGATACATCACCCAGCAGTATACGGCGAAAACCGTAAACGGAAAAAAGCAGCCGGTTAAAGCTTATGAGCAGATTATTAGGAAGATCAGCCCGGCAATAAAGAAGCATCTAGTAGAAACGCTCAACGAAGGTTTGGCAATAGATTACAAGCTTGGTGAAATACCGTATTTCCAAAGCCTTGTGCCTCTATCTCAGACATCCACTAAACCAATATTTTTGCTCAAATCCGCTGATGGAATCGTTGGTGCACACTTTGACAAGGTTATCCAGTTTGAAGAGGTGATTTCGTACATTTCGAAGCGCTTCGGCGAAAACATGAAGGCCTTCAAAAATGTGGCCTGAAGCGCTTATCCGAGACATTGCCGCTCAAAGGGCCGTGCTCTTCTTTGGCGCTGGCATATCTATGAACTCCATTGGCGTTGACGGAGTTACTAGACCTAAGAGTTGGATATCATTCCTCAACGAGGCCACAAAATCTAGCGTAGCCATATTTCCTTCATTGAAAAAGGACATTAAGGCACTGATGGCTAAGAACGACCTCCTCACTGCTTGCGAAGTTATACGGAGAGCGATAGGTCGTGATGATTTCGTGGAGCTTGTGAAAAAGGAGTTTCAAATCCCGGGGTATAAACCCGCGCCTATTCACGACCTATTATGGAAGCTCGACATCAGAATTGCTATAACACCAAATTTCGATAACATTTACGATGCCTTAGTGGCTGCCCGAGGGAACGGAACAGTAACGGTTAAGCGTTATTTTGATAGTGACGTAGCCGACTCGATTCGGCGCAAAGAGCGTGTGGTTATAAAAGCACACGGGTCAGTGACTGACCCGGACCATCTTATATTTACACGCGCAGACTACGCAAAGGCGCGAAGCCAGTACAGCCGTTTTTACGAATTGCTGGATGCTTTATTGCGCACCCATACCTTTCTCTTTGTTGGATGCGGACTGGATGATCCAGATATTCGGCTATTGCTTGAAGATTATTGTTACAGACACCCCTATTCGCCGCAGCACTACTTTGTAATCCCGTCGAAGACATTATCCGCTCCAGTGAAGGGTGTGGTCGAAGAGTCGCTTCGAGTTAAGCTTTTAGAGTACAAGGCAACTCCAGATCACGCCAATCTCACAATTGAGCTTGGGAAATTGGTTAGTGCTGTAGAGAATGCAAGGATAGAAATGGGAAAGCAACTGTCATGGTGACCTTCTGCTGAGTGAGATAAATATTTCATCGATCGAGGACTAACAGTTCCATCAGTGCCCATTCTCATCGTCTCTGAAGCGCCAAATGACGTTGAGAACTGCCTATCTGGCGCTTACGGGCAAATAAGAACCCCCTCGTCTCGGGGTGGCCTGTCTAGCTCCGCAAGCAGGCCAATGCCAGCAGAAAGTTCGATGTCGGTTCAGGGGCGATAGCACGCGTTCCAACGGACAGCCCCTAGCACTTCCTGTAATGCGTGTTGTCACGTTTAAGCGAATTACGGGCACGAGTAGCTACCGCGTGCGTCCTGTACCCGTTTTGCTCTTGGCATTACATCCCCAAATAAGCCGCCCTCACCTGCTCGTTGCTGATCAGCTCCTGCCCAGTCCCGGTCAGCGTGATGCTGCCCGTTTCCAGCACGTAGCCGCGGTCGGCGATGGCCAGGGCGGCAAAGGCGTTCTGTTCGACGAGGAAGATGGTCATGCCCTGGGACTTCAGGGTTTTGACGACGTTGAACACTTCCTCGACGAGTAGCGGGGCCAGGCCCATTGACGGTTCGTCGAGCAACAGCATTTTCGGCCGGCCCATCAGCGCGCGGCCGATGGCCAGCATCTGCTGCTGGCCGCCGGATAGCGTGCCGGCCGGCAGGCGGCGTTTTTCCTTCAGGATCGGGAACATCGAGAAGACTTTCTCCATGTCCTCGTCGACCTGCCCCTTCGGCTGGGTGTAGGCGCCCAGGCGCAGGTTGTCCTCGATCGACAGGGGGCCGAAGACCTGGCGGCCTTCCGGGCTCTGGCAGATGCCGCGACGCACGCGCTGGTCGGCGCGCAGCTTGCTGATGTCCTCGCCGTCGAAGCGGATGCTGCCGGCGCTCATCGGCTGGACGCCGGACAGGGTGCGCAGGAAAGTCGTCTTGCCGGCCCCGTTGGCGCCGACCAGGGCAACCGTCTCGCCGCGCCGCACTTCGAGGTCGATGCCTTTCAGCGCCTTGATGCGGCCGTAGCAGCTTTCCATGCCGGAAACCTTCAGCAGCACGTCGCCGCCGACCGGGCTGGCGCCGCGCTGCAGTTCGCCGGCGCTGTGGGCACCAAGGCCAACGGATTCGGGCGCCAGGCTGGCGATGCGGTGATAGAGCTCGCGGAACTCGGCCTTGGCCTTTTCGCCGAACAGCGGGTCTTCGCTGTCGAGGAAGGCGCGGTCGATGTCGGCCCAGTCGTCGGCGCTCAGCAGCTCGCGGGCGAGCGGCATGGCATCCTTTTCCTCGGTGCCGATGTGGCTCTTCAGGCTTTGCGTGTAGATGCGCAGCGCTGCGGCGAACTCGGCATTGCCCAGCGTGCCGGCCGCGGTGGCGGCCAGCTTGACGCGCAGCGCCTTGAGGATTTCCGGGCCGTTGCGGTGTTCCGCCTGCAGGCGGTCGAGCACGGCTGCCGCCTCGGGGCTGCGGGCACGCAGCACGGGGAACAGGTAGTCGTCCTCCTTGGCGTGGTGGCAGGCATCCATGAACTGCTCGATGTAGTCGAACACCGAGTTGAAGAAGGCCGGATCGACCTTGCTGCCGGCTTCCATCTCGTCGGCGACGAGATCGATGGTGGCGGCGATGCGCCACAGGTTGCGATGGTCCTCGCTGATGACACGCAATGCTTCCATATCAAACTCCTGATTCTTCGATTCCGTTGCCGGCTCGCCCAGGACGCGAAGACGAGCCGAAGACAGTGCAATCTGCACGGCGAGGCGAAGGCGACAAAGTCATGGGTGGGCCGGCAACGGAATCAGGCGTGAGCGCCCAAGTAAGCGGCGATGACGTCGGGATTCTGGCGGACTTCCGCCCCCGTGCCTTCGGCCAGCTTCTTGCCGTAGTCGAGCACCAGGATGCGGTCCGAGAGATTCATCACCATCTTCATGTCGTGTTCGACCAGCACGACGGTGACGCCGGAATCGGCGATCTTGCGCACCAGATGGTCGACTTCGATGGTTTCCTTGGGATTGAGGCCGGCCGCCGGTTCGTCGAGGAAGATCAGGCGCGGCTTCATGGCCAGCGCGCGGGCGATCTCCAGTCGCTTCAGCGCGCCGTAGGGCATGCTGTCGGCGCGCGCCTCGATGAACTGTTCGAGGCCGACGAAGCGCATCAGCTCGGCGGCTTCGGCGCGCAGTTCGGCGTCGCGCTTCTTCAGGCCCGGGAAGCGCAGCGCCGCCTTGACCAGGTTGCGGTCCAGCCGCAGGTGGGCGCCGACCATGACGTTCTCGATGGCGCTCATGTTCAGGCAGATCTGCAGGTTCTGGAACGTGCGGGCGACGCCGCGCACGGCCAGCTCGTTCGGCGACTTGCCGTGGATGGCTTCGCCGTCGAGGCGGATTTCGCCGGCGGTGGGTTTGTAGACGCCGGTGATCAGGTTGAAAAGCGTCGTCTTGCCGGCGCCGTTCGGGCCGATGACCGCGTAGACGATGCCGGCGTCGATCGAGAAGCTGACGTTCTGTACGGCCTTGACGCCGCCGAAGTGGATGGACAGGTCTTTTACGTCGAGCAGTGCCATCTTCATTCCCCCTTGCCGAACTTGGCGGCCAGCGTCGGGACCAGGCCCTTGGGCATGAAGATCATGCACAGCATCAGGATGGCGCCGAAGGCCACCGTTTCCCAGCCTTCGAAGGTGGCCAGGGCCTGCGGCAGCGCGGTCAGCAGCACGGCGCCGACGATCGAGCCGTACACCGAGGCCATGCCGCCGATCACCACCATGGTGACCAGTTCGATGGAGTGGAAGAAGTCGGCCAGGTTGGGCGTCACGAAACCGACGTAGTGGGCGGTGACGCTGCCCATCAGGCTGGCGAAGACGGCCGACAGCACGAAGATCGCCACCTTGTAGCGGACGATGTCGACACCGACCACCTGGGAGGCGACTTCCGAACCGTGCAGCGCGCGCAGGGCGCGGCCGAACGGCGAGTCGATCAGGTTCAGCGAGGCCCAGACGCTGATCGACAGCAGCAGCGCGACAACCCAGTACCAGTGCTTGTCGCTGGTCAGGTCGAAGCCGAACAGGCCGAGCGAGGGCACCGGCATGCCGTCCGGACCGCCGGTCCATTGGGCTTCGTTGCGGATGGCGATGTTGATGATGATGCCCAGGCCGAGCGTCGCCATCGCCAGGTAGTGGCCCTTCAGCTTGAAGATCGGGCGGGCGACCAGCGCGGCCAGCAGGCCGGTGGCCGCGGCACCGGCGCCCATGGCAAGCAGCGGATGCCAGCCGAAGTGCGTCGGCAGCACGGCCGAGGCATAGGCACCGATGCCGAGGAAGCCGGCATGACCGAGGCTGATCTGGCCGGCGAAGCCGATCAGCAGGTTGAGGCCGAGGACGATCACGGCGTTGATCGCCATGCGGATCGCCAGATCCATGTAGAAGGCGTTGGGAATGACGAAGGGCAGCACGATCAGGATGGCGATCAGGATGTACAGCCCGGTGAAGACGCTTTTCTTCATGCTTACACCCGATCCGTCGATTTGCCGCCGAACAGGCCGCGCGGCATGAAGAAGAGGATGAACAGGATGAGCACGAAGGGAATCGCATCCTTGTAGCTGGACGAGATGTAGCCGGCCCCCATGGCTTCCAGCACGCCGACCAGCAGACCGCCGACGACGGCGCCGAGGCCGTTGCCCAGGCCGCCGACGACGGCGGCGACGAAGCCCTTCAGGCCGAGCATGATGCCGACATCGTAGGAAGTCAGCGTGATCGGCGTGACCAGGATGCCGCCCAGCGCACCGAGCGCCGCCGACATGGCGAAGCTCATGAACAGCACCCAGCTGGTGTTGATGCCGACCAGCTCCGCCGCCGTGCGGTTGAACGAGGTGGCCAGCATGGCCTTACCCTGCAGCGTGCGGTTGAAGAAGTACCAGAGGGCGATCACCACCAGCGCGGTGACGCCGAGCACCCACAGGCTCTGCGGCAGCAGCGTGGCGCCGAGGATGTGGATCGGCTCGTCGCCGGAGAAGGCCGGCAGGCTGTGCGTGTTCTTGCCGAGCCAGACCTGGACCAGACCGCGGATGACCAGCGAAGCGCCGATGGTGATGATGATCAGCGTCACCGTCTCGGCGCCCTTGACCGGCTCGATGGCCAGCTTCTCGACCAGCACGCCGACGATGGCCGGGACGATGATGGCCAGCGCCAGGGCGACCGGCAACGGCAGGCCGGACATGGTGAAGAACACCGCCAGCATGCCGCCGAGCATGATGAATTCGCCCTGCGCGAAGTTGATGACGTTGCTGGCGTTGTAGATCAGCGTGAAGCCGAGTGCTGCCAGCGCATAGGTGGCGCCGACGGTGACGCCGGAAAAGAGGAATTGCAGGAACTGGGCAAGCATCAGCGGCCCTCCCGCAGGCCGGGAATGACCCGGTCGAAGTCTCTCGCTCTGTGGTTCATGTCGTCTCCTCTTGTCGTCAGCCGGCGGTCGCCGGATGGGTCAATTCTTTTCTGTGAAACGAATTCTGAAATACGGAATTCGTTGTGTCAAGAGAAATGATACAAACAATACAATTCGAAAGAAATTTTGTATCGAATGATAATTGACTGATTCAAAGTGATTTTTCGCTCTGTATCCGGAGAAAATCACACAACCGCAAGGCAAGGGCGCTCCCTTGAGCGCCCTTGCCGCGCCGGCATTTCCGGCATCAGTTCGTGGCCGGCACGTGGCCAAGACGCATCGACAGATCTGCCGCGGCCTGCTTCAGGGCGGTGACCACCGGGCCCTGCGGATCGAGATCGAACATGCCGGTGACGCCGACGACCAGCATGGCCAGCGTGATCTCGTTCTTGAAATTGAAGACGGGCGCCGCCAGCGCCTCGACCCCCGCCACCGAGTGGTAGCCGGAGACCGCGGCATAGCCATCGCTGCGCACCTTGGCCAGCAGGGCATCGATCGCCGGGCGCGTGCGCAGTTCGGGCGGCAGCTTGCCCTCTTTCAGACAGCGCTCGATCAGGCGGTTGCCGGTCTCCTTCGGCAGCCAGGCGGTGAACACGCGGCCGCTGGCCGAATTCAGCGGATCGAGCGCCGTGCCGGTCACCACATTGACGGTGATCGGCCGTCTTGGCCGCTCCCAGCGCACGATCACCGGTCCGCCGTCGCCCCACACCGAAAGGGCCGTCGTCTCGTTGATCTGGTCGCGCAGCTCGGCAATGGCGGAGAGCCCGAGGCGGATGCGGTCCAGGCGGTCGATGGCGACCAGGCCGATGTTGAGGGCAAAAGGCCCGATGTCGTAGCGCGAGGTCATCGGGTCCTGTTCGACCAGGCCGGCGCGGATCAGGCTGACCAGGTAGCGGTGCGCCTTGGAAGGCGGCATGTCGGCGGCTGCCGCGATATCCTTCAACATCATCGAACGCTGTCCGCGGACCATGGCCCGCAG
>WBUO01000491.1 GCA_008933675.1 Dechloromonas sp. | reverse complement strand
CAGCCATCCGGCAGCGCCTGACCGCGTTGTGGAGCAACGGTATCTCCTTCCGGAGTGCTGAAGCGAAGGCGGCCTGGATGTACCTGGTCGGCCGCGGCTTGAAGATTCCCAGGAATCTCCAGTCCGTGCGCTTTCATCCTTCGATGGCTTTCTATGAGAAGGGTCAGCTTGTCGGGCATTTCCCCGGCATGATGGCCTGCGTTTCGGCTCCGGACGGTACTCCTGTGACCATCCACCGGACGTTCCTCACGGAAGACGGCCACAAAGCTCCTGTCGAGTCACCGAAGAAGCTGTGCCCTCATGCGAGCAACCGCCCGCTCCAAGGTGCTGCGATTCGATTGTTCCCGGCAACGGACACCCTCGCGGTGGCCGAAGGGATCGAGACTGCTCTGGCTGTTACGGAAATGACTGGCATTCCTTGCTGGGCAACCGTCACGGCCGGACTGATGGCGGAATTCGTTCCTCCACCGGGCATTAAGCGCGTCACGATCTACGCTGACAAAGACAGTCCGAGCAAATTCCACCCGAAAGGACACGGGCAGGAAGCTGCGACGATGTTGGCTGAGCGTCTGTGGAAAAGCGGTATCCAGGCTGGCGTCGAGTTGCCTCCAATCGATATTCCCGAGGGTAAGAAGGGAATCGACTGGCTGGACATTCACGTTGGCGTAAGCGCGTTGCAAAAGGCAGCCGCTTGAAAAAAACCCTGTTTCACCTTTCTCCCCGCTTGCCGGGGAGTTTTCCAGATGGCCCGCGTGACGGACCATCCGGAAAGCTGATGCATTGCTTACTTCTTGCCCTTCTTGGGGGCGGCCACGGCGGTCTTGAAGCTGGCGCCGGCGGAGAACTTCGGGACAGTAGTCGCGGCGATCTTGATCTTCTCGCCGGTCTTCGGGTTCTTGCCTTCGCGGGCCGCCCGTGCGGAGGCCTTGAAGGTGCCGAAGCCGACCAGGGTTACGGAGTCGCCGGCGGCAACGGTCTTGGTGATCGTTTCGACAGCGGTATCCAGAGCGCGGGCGGCCGCAGCCTTGGAAATTTCGGCGCCGGCAGCGATGGCATCGACGAGTTCGGATTTGTTCATTGGTCAATACTCCAAATAGTTGAAATTGAGGTGAGAAAAGTCCTCAACGACCAATAATACCCCGCAGGCATGCGGGTTTCAGGTTTTCTCGGGTGACCGAAAACGCTTACTGGTCTGCGTTATGACCAGCTTTTGGCGAGTAGCACTATCGCTTTTCCCTTGTGGGGCCACATTCCCCACTGGGGAGCATGGGCCCCTGTAAATCGGAGGTGTCCCATGTTTGGTAACAAAGCAGCAGTTCTCAAAAACATCCTGCGTCCGGAAACGGTCGTTGCGTTGGAAAACGTCTCTTTCACCATGCGCGCGCAAGCGTTGCCGGGTGTTCTGGAGGCGTCGGAAAGCATTGATGAGGTGCTTCTGACGGGCGACAATCCGGACGAAGAAACCATCGATGTTGGCCGCATCATGCGTTGCACCCCGGATACGGAGGAGCGCATGGTTGTACTCCAGAGATACATCGTCGCCGGAGGCTTGGTCTACGATCAGGATTCGGAGCATCTGAATCCTTGTGAGCCTGGCACTGCCAACGGCAACATCTATCACGTCGGCTCTCGGCGTGGTGATGCAGACGAACAGAGCAGCTACTACGCTGCACTGGGTCTGGATGGGGATGGCAACAAGGATTTCACCTGCCAACCTGTCCTCGACCGTATCGCGAAGCGTGTGATGAAGGGAATCGGAAACGATCTCTCGATCCTCACCCGCTTGCTTCACCGGCTTCGTGCCACCGGCCGTCCCGTATCGAAGGCATCCCTTGAAAGCGTGATTCAGTTCGCGATTGAACAAGAGGGGCTTGAATACGCACTCGACTACTTAGCTGACTCCCTCTGGGGTGTCGCCTACTGGAATCGAATGGACAGCAAGCTGCAGGATGTACTTCAGCCCCTGGCGGACCTCTTTTCCGAGTCGGAAGCAGAGGAATGCTGGGCAGATGCATACGCAGCTGGCGAAGTGGGTAATCCCTTGGCCATTCCCCTCGACATCTATGAGCACGGCGGCGTCGCCTACTCTGTGACCGGGACCGGAATGAACTGCCGTTGGGATACGTCTCGCGCCGCCGCGGTGTGGGTGCCTGATCAGGATGCCATCGACAATATCCGGTCGAATG
>WBUO01000490.1 GCA_008933675.1 Dechloromonas sp. | reverse complement strand
ATGGTGGCGTCATTTTTGGTACCGGTTTTGCGCCATTTACCGGCGGTCCGCTCAACTATCGCGCGAGATTGCGCGGGTGATGTTGCTGAATTGCAACAGGTCGTAAGTTTTTTTTTGATCAAACAGAATTTTAAACGTTTGTTTGAGTTTTAATTGTTGCACCAAACCGGGGCCAGTTCCCACCACAATCACAACAGGAGACATATCGATGCACAAGAGAATCACCATGCGCCTGATCCCGGCACTGATTGCCGTTTCGTTTTCGGGGGGCGCCTTCGCGGCTGCCTTCCAGCTGACCGGCCAGAGTGCCTCAGGGGTCGGTATGGCCAATGCCGGTGCTGCCGCCGCCGCAGAAGATGCCAGCACGCTGTATTACAACCCAGCCGGGATGACCTATCTGTCCCAGGGGCATAACATCAGCTTCGCCACGACGCTGCTGAGTCGCAGCACACGCTTTACCGACGAGGGAACGGGTGGCTATCTCAATAACCCGGGTAACCCGCCGCTCTATGCAACCGGATTGGGGAAGGAAGTCGGTGGAGATGGTGGAAATGGTGGTGGATTGCACGCAGTCCCCGCGTTCTATTATTCCTATGCCTTGGCCCCGCAGTGGCGTCTGGGTCTCGCTGTCAATCCGACTTTTGCAGATGAGACCGAGTACGACAAGGATTTTGCCGGTCGTTATTCGGGTTTGAGAACCAAAATCCGGATCGTCAACGTAAACCCCTCGATTGCTTACAAGGTGAATGACGCGCTGTCGGTGGCGTTCGGTATCAATTACGCCAAGGCTGACGTTGAATTCAATCAGGCGGTGCCGAGGGCTGGTCAGTCGGATGGCTCCGGTGCCTTGAAGGGAGATGCAACCGGCTGGGGATTTAACCTGGGCGCGATGTACCAGATCACGAACGATACACGCGTGGGTCTGAGCTATCGCTCCACGATCAAGTTCAATCTTGAAGGCGATAAAAACCAGACGGGGCAAGCGACCCGCGACATCTATGCCGACTTGACGACGCCGGATACCGCCTCTTTGGCGGTTCGTCACCAGTTCAACGACAAGTGGGCAATCCTTGCCGACTACACCTGGACGGGTTGGAGCAAGCTTCAGAAACTCGAGCCGGTCTATTCGGACGGCAGCCGTGCCGTGGCGCCATTGCGCTACAACTTCAAGGACACTTATCGGATTGGTCTGGGTAGCACTTACCAATTGAACAACCAGTGGATGTTGCGTATGGGCGTCGCCTTCGACAACGGGGCGGTTCCCGACAATGAATCTCGTACGATGACCGTGCCCGACCAAGATCGTACTTGGCTGTCGCTGGGGGCCAAATGGAAGATCACGCCGCAAGCATCGCTCGACATTGGTTATGCTCACATTTTTGTGAAGGATGCATATACGGCGCGGAAGGTTTATAGCACTGCGGCAGAAACGACGGTTGTGCAGACCGTTCGTGGCAAGTTCGAAACCTCCGTCGATTATTTGTCGCTTCAACTGAACTATTCCTTCTGATTCAGAAAGAACCTTGCGTACTTTGATCCCCGGCTGGCCCGGGGATTTTTTTAATCCATCGCGCAAAAAAAAGTTGACCCGAGGGTCGGCTTGTCTATAATTCAAACGTTCGTTTTATTTAACGAGATGTTAGAACGAGACCAAAGGAGAACCGCTTGAACAAGCTGATTGTGAAGAAAGCCGCTGTGCTCGGCGCCGGCGTGATGGGGGCGCAGATTGCGGCGCATCTCGCCAACGCCAACGTGCCGGTCGTGCTGTTTGACCTGCCGGCCAAGGAGGGAGACAAGAACGGTGTCGTCAAGAAGGCCCTCGACGGCCTCAAAAAGCTGGACCCGGCTCCGCTCTCCAGCAAGAGCAAGCTGAAGTTCATCGATGCCGCCAACTACGAGGAGCATCTGGCCCAGCTGGCCGATTGCGACCTGATCGTCGAGGCGATTGCCGAGCGCATGGACTGGAAGAACGATCTGTACGCCAAGATCGCCCCGCACATCGCGCCGAATGCTGTCGTCGCATCCAATACCTCCGGCTTGTCGATGAACCTGCTGGCGCAGGGCCTGCCGGCGGATATCCGTCCGCGCTTCTGCGGCATCCACTTCTTCAACCCGCCGCGCTACATGCATCTGGTCGAGATCATTGCCACCGAGCAGACCAATCCGGCGACGCTGGATGCGCTGGAAA
>WBUO01000109.1 GCA_008933675.1 Dechloromonas sp. | reverse complement strand
GTCCGTGCCCGGGTTTCCATGCTGCCCGGGTCGGAGCCGTGGTTCGGCTCGGTCAGGCCGAAGCAGCCGATCAGCTCGCCGCGGGCCAGGCCGGGCAGGTATTTGCGGCGCTGCACCTCGGTCCCGAACAGGTAGATCGGCAGCATGACGAGCGAGGACTGCACGCTCATCATTGAGCGGTAGCCGGAATCGACGCGCTCGATCTCGCGGGCGACCAGGCCGTAGGCGACGTAGTTGAGACCGGCGCCACCATAGGCGGGAGGCAGCGTCGGGCCGAGGAGGCCGAGCGTGCCCATTTCGCGGAAGATCGCCGCATCAGTCTGCTCGTGGCGGAAGGCCTGCGTCACGCGCGGTGCCAGTTTGTCCCGGCAATAGGCGCGGGTGGCGTCGCGCACCAGGCGCTCTTCGCTTGTCAGCTGCCCATCGAGCAGCAGCGGGTCTTGCCAGTTGAAATCGGCCATCCTGTTCCCTCCAAGGCGTGATGGCCGGATTGTACGGTGCCGCTCAGGCTTCGCGCATCACCCGCCAGAACTGGATCTTCAGCGTCACCGCGGCGCCGGCGACGATGGCCAGGAAGGTGACGATGGACCCGAGGGCCAGGGTCGAGAAGCCGGTGATCCCCTGGCCGACCGTGCAGCCGAAGGCGAGTACGCCGCCAAAGCCCATCAGGGCGGCGCCGATCAGGTGGCTGGCGGTGTCCTCGACGCTGACGAAGCCCTCCCAGCGGAAATTGCGCGTCAGCAGCGACCAGGCGCAGGAGCCGCTGATGACGCCGAGCACGCTGGCGATGGCGAAGGTGACCGTGCGGCTGGTGTCCGACCAGAGCAGCAGCAACTCCAGCGTGTAGGCTTGCGGGGCGACAAAGGTCAGCGATTCCATGCGGCCGCTGTTGGTGGTCAGAAAGGCTTCTTCCAGCGTGTCCGGGTGCTCGGCGATGTAGCCGAGGTGGCCGCTGACATACCAGGCGGCAACGACCATCAGGCCGATGCCGAGGCCGCCGAGCAGATTGTCGAGCGTCCAGAAATCGCGTTTGAGCAGGCAGAAGGCCGTCAGACCGCCGCCGATGCCGAGCACGGCCAGCCAGAAGGCGGTCGACGCATCGAACCCGGCTGCCGTCAGCAGCGCCGGGATGTCCTGGCCGCCGGGGAAATTGATCGCCACCGGATCGAGGACGTTGACGCGGAAGACGCCGAAGACGCCGCGCATGGTCATGTAGGCGAACAGGCCGAGGACGAGGAAGACGACCACCGACTTCAGGTTGCCGCCGCCGACACGGATCAGCGTCTTCGAGCCGCAGCCGGAGGCCAGCACCATGCCGATGCCGAAGCAGAAGCCGCCAAGCAGGTAGGACAGCCAGGTGAAGGCGGGCGTCCGGTAGATCGACTTGTCGAGATCGATCAGGCCGGTCGCGTGTAGCGCGCCGGCGCCGAGGATGGCGGTGCCGATGGCCAGCAGCCACATGCGCATGCGGCTCCAGTCACCCATGTTGACGATGTCGGAAACGGCACCCATGGTGCAGAAATGCGTCTTCTGGCCGATGACGCCGAAGACGAAAGAGACGGCAAAGGCCAGCCAGAGGATGGTGTTGGGGGAGGCGGCAGTTTCCATGATCAGGCGCGGTAAGGGGTGGGATCGACGAGGCCGGCGGCGGCGAAGCCTTCGGCGCGCAGGCGGCAGGAGTCACAGACAGCACAGGCACGCCCGAGTTCATCGGCCTGGTAGCAGGAGACGGTCAGGCCGTAATCGACACCGAGTGAGGCGCCGGTACGGATGATGTCGGCCTTGGAGAGATCGATCAGCGGCGCATGGATGGTCAGCCTGTGCCCCTCCACGCCGGATTTGGTGGCCAGGTTGGCCATCTTCTCGAAGGCGGTAATGTACTCCGGCCGGCAGTCCGGGTAGCCCGAATAGTCGACGGCATTGACGCCGACGAAGATGTCGTCGCTGCCCAGCACCTCTGCCCAGGCCAGGGCCAGCGACAGCATGATGGTATTGCGGGCCGGCACGTAAGTGACCGGAATGCCCGGATGCACGCCGTCTGTCGGCACGGCGATCGAGGTGTCGGTCAGTGCCGAGCCGCCGAACTGTGCCAGGCCGAGGTTGAGGATGCGGTGTTCGACGGCGCCCAGCGCCGCGGCGACCCGGCGGGCGGCCTGCAGTTCGGCGCTGTGCCGCTGGCCATAGTCGAAGGACAGGCAGTAGCAGGCAAAGCCCTGGCTGCGGGCGATGGCGAGGCAGGTGGCGGAATCGAGTCCACCGGAGAGGAGAACGACGGCTGGCTTCATCATGGGGCGCGAATATACCCGAATTTCCGCCTGCTCCGGGCCGGTATCTGCTTGTTCCTGCGCTACAATTTGCGCCTTTCGTCCATTTACCGGAGATCCCGATGTCGCTTCGCCTGACCGCCCTCGCCGCCGCCCTGCTGCTGGCCGGTGCCGCCCATGCCGCCGATTCGATCAAGGTCGGCTTCGTCTCGACGCTCTCCGGTCCCGGCGCCGGCCTCGGCGTAGACATCCGCGACGGCTTCCAGCTCGGCATGAAGCAGCTGAACGGCAAGCTCGGCGGCCTGCCGGCCGAAGTGCTGGTTGCTGATGACCAGCAGAGCCCGGACGTCGCCAAGCAGGCGGCCGACAAGTTTCTGAAGAAGGACAAGGTCGATTTCATGACCGGCATCGTCTTCTCCAACATCATGCTGGCCGTCGGCCCGGCGGTGTTCCAGAACCAGACCTTCTACATCTCGGCCAACGCCGGCCCGTCGCAGTACGCCGGCGAGCAGTGCAACCCCTTCTTCTTCAACGTCGCCTGGCAGAACGACAACCTGCACGAGGCGGTCGGCAAGTACGTGCAGGACAAGGGCTTCAAGAACGTCGTCATCGTCACCCCCAACTACCCGGGCGGCAAGGACGCGGTGTCGGGCTTCAAGCGCTACTACAAGGGCAAGGTCGCCGACGAGATCTACACCAAGCTCGGCCAGCTCGACTACGCCGCCGAACTGGCGCAGATCCGCGCTACCAAGCCGGATGCGCTGTTCTTCTTCCTGCCGGGCGGCATGGGCATCAATTTCGTCAAGCAGTTCGTCGCCGCCGGCCTGTCGCGCGACACGCAGCTGTTCGCCCCCGGCTTCTCGGCCGACGAGGATGTGATCAAGGCCGTTGGCGCACCGATGATGGGCATGTTCAACTCGTCGCACTGGGCGCACGACATGGACAACGCCGAGAACAAGCGCTTCGTCGCCGAATTCGAGAAGGAATACGGCCGCCTGCCGTCGCTGTATGCCTCGCAAGGCTACGACGCGGCGCTGATGATGGATGCGGCCGTGCGCGACGTGAAGGGCAACGTCGCCGACAAGAAGGCGCTGCAGAAGGCGCTGGAAGCCAAGCGCTTCAAGTCGGTCCGTGGCGACTTCAAGTTCAACAGCAACCACTACCCGGTGCAGAACTACTACCTGCGCGTCATCGGCAAGGACGTTCAGGGGCGCGTCACCAACAAGTCGATGGGTACCATCTTCAGCAACCATGCGGATGCCTATGTCGGCGCCTGCAAGATGAAGTAATGGCAGACCGGGACCGCACCGCCGGTCCCGCCCCCGATTCATGACGCAACTCATCCTCGAACAGGCCCTCAACGGCCTGCAGTTCGGTCTCATGCTGTTCCTGCTCGCCGCCGGCCTGACGCTGGTGTTCGGCATCATGGACTGCATCAACCTGGCCCATGGTTCGCTGTACATGGTCGGCGCCTATTTCGTCGCCGCCGCCGCGCAGGCCGCGGATTCGTTCTGGATCGGGCTGGGCGCCGGGGTGGCTGGCGCCGCCGTGCTCGGCCTGCTGCTCGAACTGTCGCTGTTCCGCCAGTTGTACCGGCGCGACCACCTGTCGCAGGTACTGGCCACCTTTGCCCTGATCCTGATCGCCAACGAGGCGGTACGGGTGATCTGGGGCCCGGCGCCACTAATGCTCAATCCGCCCGAGGCACTGGCCGGCCCGGTCGAGTTCGTGCTGCTCGGCGACACCTTCTTCTACCCGGCCTACCGCTTGCTGATCATCGGCGTCGGCCTGGCCGTCGGCGGCCTGCTCTACCTGCTCGTGGCGAAAAGCCGCGTCGGCATGTGGGTGCGCGCCGGCGCGGCCAACCGCGAAATGACCGAGGCCCTGGGCATCAACGTGCGCGCCCTGTTCACCGCCGTCTTCGTCTTCGGCGCCGCGCTGTGCGCGCTGGCCGGCGGCCTGCTCGGACCGCTGCTGGCGGTCCAGGTCGGCATGGGCGAGAGCGTGCTGATCCTTGCCTTTGTCGTCATCATCATCGGCGGCATCGGCTCGATCCGCGGCGCCTTCATCGGCGCGCTGATCGTCGGCAGCGTCGACACCCTCGGCCGGGCGCTGCTGCCGACGCTGCTGCGCGTGCTGCTGCCCGGCGACGCGGCGGCTACGCTCGGCCCGGCGCTGGCCTCGATCCTGATCTACCTGCTGATGGCCGGCATCCTGTTCTTCAAGCCGCAGGGGCTGTTTCCAGCAAGAGCATGAAATGAAGATGTCTGGTTCCGACATGGCCTGCAAACGCAGGTTAGTCTTCACCGCAACAAGCCGCTTCGCGGCGTGTTGTCCGGCGCGCGCGTAAATGGCCTTCTATCGTCCCGCCCCCTGGCAGAAGCCGCTGGCCCTGGTGCTGCTCGCCGTGCTGCTGGCCCTGCCGACCGTGCTCGACAGTCTCGACCAGAGCTTCTACATCGGTTTCGCGACGCGCGTGCTGATCTTTGCGCTGGCGGCGACCAGCCTCAATCTGGTGCTCGGCTTCGGCGGCATGGTCTCGCTCGGCCACGCCGCCTTTTTCGGTGCCGGCGCCTACGTCGCGGCGATCTGCCAGCAGGCCGGCCTTGGCGAGGCGCTGCTGGCGCTGCCGCTGGCCATGCTCGGCGCCGGCCTGCTGGCGCTGGTCGTCGGGGCCATCAGCCTGCGCACGCGCGGCGTCTATTTCATCATGATCACGCTGGCCTTTGCCCAGATGGTCTATTACCTGTTCATCTCGGCCCGGGCCTGGGGCGGCGACGACGGCCTGGCGCTGACGGAGCGGCTGCGCTTCGCCGGGTTCAGCCTGGCCGACGATGCGGCCTTGTACTACCTGGCGCTCGGTGCCCTGGCCGTTGTCATGCTGCTGCTCGGCCGCCTGGCCGAGGCGCGTTTCGGGCGGACGATCCAGGCCATCCGCGAGAACGAGACGCGGATGGAGGCGCTCGGCTACCCGGTCTTCCGCCATCGGCTGGTCTGCTTCGCGCTCGGCGGTGCCCTGGCCGGCCTGGCCGGCGCCCTGCTGGCCAACCTGACCGGCCTGGCCAGCCCGGCACTGCTGCAATGGACGCAGTCGGGCACCTTGCTGGTGATGGTCATCATCGGCGGTGTCGGCTATCTCTACGGCGGCGTTGTCGGCGCCGTCATGCTGTTGCTGCTCGAGGAAGTGCTGCTCGGCTTTTTCAGCCACTGGCACATCGTTCTCGGTCTGCTGCTGCTGGCCGTCGTGCTGTTCGCCCCGAAGGGCGTGGCGGCCTTGTTCGGGAGGTCGCGTGGCTGAAGCGCTTCTTGAGGTTCGCCGGCTATCCCGGCGCTTTGCCGCCGTCGATGCCCTGAAAGACGTCGATTTCAGCGTCGATGCCGGCGAGGTGCATGCGTTGATCGGCCCCAACGGCGCCGGCAAGACGACCTTCATCCACCACGTCTCGGGCGCCCTGCAACCGGATGCCGGCAGCGTCCATTTCGCTGGTCGCGACGTTACCCGGCTGTCGATGCATCAGCGCGTTGCTGCCGGCATGGCCCGCTCCTATCAGATCACCAATATCTTCCGCGGCCTGTCGGCGCTCGACAACGTGGCGCTGGCCGTGCAGGGGCGGCCTGATGCCGGCAGCAGCTTCCGTTTCTGGCGAACGGTGCGCAGTGAGGTGCGCCTCTTCGAGGAAGCCCAGGCCTGCCTCGAACAGGTCGGACTCGGCAAACAGGGCGTTAGCATCGCCGGCAATCTGTCGCACGGCGAGCAACGGGCGCTGGAACTGGCCATGGCTTTGGCGACGAAGCCGCAATTGCTGCTGCTCGACGAGCCGATGGCCGGCACCGGGCCGGAGGAGTCGGCGCGCATGGTCGAGCTGATCGAGCACCTGGCCCGCCATGTCACCATCCTGCTGGTCGAGCACGACATGGATGCAGTCTTCCGGCTGGCGGACCGCATCTCGGTTCTGGTCAACGGCCAGATGATCTGTACCGGTACGCCGGAAACAGTGCGCAATGATGCCGGCGTGCGCCGTGCCTACCTGGGGGATCACCTGTGAGTGCGCTGCTCGAAATCCGCGGCCTGGAGGTTGCCTACGGCCAGAGTCAGGTGCTGTTCGGCATCGACCTGACGATGGCCGAGGGCGAGGCGGTGACGCTGCTCGGGCGCAACGGCATGGGCAAGACGACGACGCTGCGGGCGCTGTGCGGCCTGCAGCCGGTCAAGGGCGGGGGCATCCGTTTCGCTGGCGAGGAGATCGCCGGCTGGCGGCCGGATCGCATTGGCCGGGCGGGTATTGCGCTGGTGCCGGAAGGCCGGCAGTGCTTTCCCAATCTGACGGTGGACGAGCATCTGGTGGCCTTTTTTGCCAATCGCCGCGGGCTGGCCGACGCGTGGACGCCGGCCCGTGTCTATGAACTCTTTCCGCGCCTCGCCGAACGCCGAAGGAACCTGGGCAACCAGCTCTCCGGCGGCGAGCAGCAGATGCTGGCCATCGGCCGCGCCCTGGTCACCAACCCGCGTCTGCTGATCCTCGACGAGGCGAGCGAAGGGCTGGCGCCGCTGGTGCGCGAGGAGATCTGGGCCTGCCTGACCCGCCTGCGGCAGGCCGGACAGAGCATCCTGGTGGTGGACAAGTACGTCGAGAAGCTGATCGGTCTGGCCGACCGCCACACCGTCATCGAGCGTGGCCAGGTCGTCTGGCAGGGCAGTTCGGCTGAGCTGGATGCCGATCACGGCATCTGGCATCGCTATCTGGGAATCTGACGGCGCCCGGATTCAGCGGGGCAGGCTGCCTGCCTGTGCCGCAAAATCGGTGAACGGCATCGGCCGGCCGAACAGATATCCCTGGAAACAGCGGCAACCGTGTTCGACGAGGAAGGCGTGCTGCTCTTCCGTCTCCACGCCCTCGGCGACGACATTCAGGCGCAGGGTATTCCCCATGGCGACGATGGCGCTGACGATGGCCGCGTCGTCGGGGTCGCTGGCGATATCGCGGACGAAGGACCGATCCACCTTGAGCTGCTCGAACGGAAAACGCTTCAGATAGGCGAGCGAGGCATAGCCGGTACCGAAGTCGTCGAGCGAGAAACGTACCCCCAGCCTTTGCAGGGCCTGCATCTTTGCCACCACCCTGTCGACATCGTCGAGCAGCAGACTCTCCGTCAGCTCGATCTTCAGGCGTGCCGGGTCAGCCCCGTGCCGCTGCAAGGCTGCACTGACCTGCTCGACGAATTCCGCCTGGCGGAACTGGCTGGCGCTGACGTTGACCGACAGATACAGGTCGCGCGTCGCCTCGTTTTCCGCCCACCGGCGCAGATGCAGGCAGGCCTCGTCGAGAACCCAGGCGCCAATTGGCGCAATCAGGCCACTTTCTTCGGCCAGCGGGATGAAATCGCCGGGCAGGACTTGCGGCCGGCCGGGTGGTTGCCAACGGATCAGGCATTCGCCGCCGAGCAGTCGTCCGGTCGTGTCGACCTGGGGCTGCACGAGCAGGCGGAATTCGTTGCGAACGAGCGCGCAGCGCAGGCCGGCCTCGAGTGCTGCCCGCTCGTCGAGTGCCGTCTGCATGGCATTGTCGAAAAAACGGATGGCATTGCGGCCGGCATCCTTGGCGCGGTAGAGCGCGATGTCCGCCTGCTTGACCAGAACCTCGACACTCTTGTCCTGACCGCGGAACAGACTGATGCCGATGCTGGCCGAGCCGTAATGCTCGCTGCCGTCGGCGAGCCGGAAGGGGCGCAGCAGCTCGCCGCGAATCTTTTCCGCCAGGTTTTCCGCCAGTACGGCGGCCGCTGCCGGTTCCAGTCCCAGTTCGTCGAGCATCACGGCAAATTCATCGCCGCCCTGACGGGCTGCCGTATCGCCTGCCCGGATGCTGAGCTTGAGCCGGTTGGCAACCTCGATCAGGAACTGGTCGCCAACATCGTGACCGAGCGTATCGTTCAGCGTCTTGAAATGATCGAGATCGATGAACAGCAGGGCGCCATACTCGGCACTGCGCCGTGTCGCCTGGCAGGCCTTGTCCAGACGGTTGAGCAGCAGGCGGCGGTTGGGCAGCGAGGTCAGCGGGTCATAGAAGGCCAGGTGATGGATTTCCGACTCGGCCACCTTGAGGTTGCTGATGTCGGAGAAGGTGCTGACGTAGTGGCTCAGTTCGCCTTCCGCATCATGGACGGCGCTGATCGTCAGCCATTCCGGATAAATCTCGCCGCTCTTGCGGCGGTTCCATATTTCACCCTGCCAGTGGCCGGTCTCGCCCAGTTCGTGCCACATCTGCTGATAGAAGCTGCGGTCCTGCCGTCCCGACTTGAGCATGCTGGGCAACTGGCCCACGGCTTCGTCAGCACTGTACCCGGTCAGTTTGGTGAAGGCCGGATTGACGCGCAGGATGCGCTGCCCGGCATCGGTGACCATGATCGCCGCCTGCGATTCGAAAGCGATGGCGGCAACACGCAGTTCCTGCTCCATGCGCAGGCGCTCACCGATGTCGGAGGCGATGCCGAGAAAGCCGATCAGCTTGCCGGTTGCGTCGCGCAGCGTGGTGATCGTCAGATGAACGTGCAGGCGGGAGCCGTCCTTGCGCACATAGACCCAGTCGCCCTCGTCCCGACCTTCGGCGAGTACCCGGCCGATCAGCGCATCGAATCCCGACGAGCAGTCGGTGGCGCTTGCCCCGGCGCGCATGCGCGCTTTCGCCACCACTTCGTCCTCGACATGGAAAAGCTCGGGCGTTTCCCGGCCGACAACTTCATGCCAGGCGTAGCCGAGCATCTGCTGGGCGGCCCGGTTGAAATAGAGGATGGTTCCTGCCACATCGGTGGCAATGATTGAATACCCGGCGTTCTCGAGGATGGCGTACTGGATTGCGCACAAATCGGGCAATGCGGTACCCGGTGCGACATGGATGTTCGCCGCACAGCAGAATTGGGGAGAATCGGGATCCTGGCTCATGGCAAAAGGTTCATCACGAGGCTGGCAGCGAGCGCTGTCAGCCTGCCGTGGAGAATACTGGGATAGTTGCCGCCCCGACAAGCCCGCAATGGCGAAAAGGCCGCTTCAGCGGAGCAGGCGTTGCGCGACACCAAAATGCAATAATATTGCGATTATTGCATTAATCTGACACAGATTTCGATAAGTTTGTCAGAAGTGTCATTCAGGGGCTGACCAGCAGTCGAATCTCGCGTTCGAGCAGGGCTTCGTCGCCAAGATTCAGCGCGACCAGGCGGCGCAGGTGGGTGACGCTGTCGAGGTCAATCTCGCGGCAGGCCAGGCCATAGCAGTTGCCCTGGTGATGAACCACGGTCACTTCCATGCGGATCGCCATGGCCACGCCATCGAGGCGCAACTTCAGCACACCGTTGCTGCCGACCGTGACGTACAGGGCCTCCTGGGGTCGGATCAGGGCGCCTTTCAGCGACAGATCGACGACTTCGACCTTGTGTTCGCCACTGGCAATGAACAGACTGGCAGGTGCCTGGAAAGGGATACGCGTGAATTGGCGGCGGTTGGTGGCCATTGTTGTCTCCCGCATTATTTTCCCTGGATGTTACCCCAAAGCAGTTTATGCAGTTGCATCTGGAAGCGCACATTGAGGCCGTCGGCAAGAATCCATTCGGCCAGGTCCACTGCTTCCAGCAGTCCCTGGGCTGGCGAGAGCAGTACCGGGCAGCGGCTGTCCAGCCGTCGTTCGGCGATCACGGCACGGGCCCATTCATAGTCGGTACGCGAGGCGATGACGATCTTGATTTCGTCAGCGGCTTTCAGAAACTCCAGGTTCTCCCAACGATTGCGCCCGGTCTCTCCGGAGTCCGGAGCTTTCAGATCCATGATCCGCGACACTCGCGGATCGACCGGGGCAATGTCGAGTGCACCGGAAGTTTCCAGCGACACGTCGTAACCGGCGTCGCACAGGGCTGTCAGCAATGGCAGGCAGTCCTTCTGCGCCAGCGGTTCGCCGCCGGTGACGCAGACCTGGCGCGCCGGATACTTGCCGACCTCGGCCAGTACGGCGGCGATGTCCGAAGCTTCCCCGCCGGTAAAACTGTAGGTTGTGTCACACCAGACGCAGCGTAGCGGACAGCCGGTCAACCGCACGAAGACCGTCGGCAGACCGGCTCGCGACGCTTCTCCCTGCAGGGAGAAGAAGATCTCGGTCAGACGCAGGGCCAACTACTTTTTCAGCCGTTGCTGGGCCGTTTCGGCCGCCGGGGTTCCGGGGAAGGCGGTGATCACCGTCTCCAGCGAACGTCGGGCTCCCTTGTGGTTGCCCAGTTCCTTCTGGCAGGTGGCGATGGCCAGCCAGGCGTCGGCCGCCTTGGGGCTGTCGGCATATTTTGTGGTGACCACGCTTTGTGCCTCGATTGCCTTGGTGCAGTTGCGCTGCGCGTACCAGGCGTTGCCGAGCCAGTACTGGGCATTGGGCGCCAGGCTGCTGGCCGGATATTTCTGCACGAAGGCAGTGAAAGCAGCAGCCGCTTCCTTGTAGCGGGTCGCCTTGAAGTCGGCCAGTGCCGCCTCGTATTCGCGGCTCTCGTTGCCGCTATCGGCAGCGGCAGCAGGTGAGGCCGTTGCCGCCGGTGTGGCGTCGGCGGCCGGGCCCGTCTCGAACTTGCGCAGGCGGCTGTCGAGATCGAGATAGAAATCCTGTTGCCTTTTCTTGGCTGTTTCCAGCTCGTAGCCGAGTGTTTCGACCTGCCCGCGCAGGCGGGCAATTTCGTCCGCCTGGCGTTGAATCTGGGCCTGCAGTTCAAGCTGCGCCTTGGCCTGCTGGTCGGCCCGCGCTTCGCTCTTGATGCGCATGTCGGCGATTTGCCGCCGCGCTTCGTCGTCGTCGAACATGCCGGCCTGGGCGTTGTGTATACCCAGGCCGGCAAGCACCACCAGTGCGATGCGGAGCCGGCGCATGCTTAGAACTCGCCGCGACCGTCGGCAGCCCGGTAGAGGATGTCGGCGCGACGGTTCTCGGCCCAGGCGGCTTCGCCGGTACCCGGGTTCTTCGGCTTTTCCTCGCCGAGGCTGACCGATTCGACCTGGTCTTCGCGGGCGCCGAGCAGCACCAGCGAGCGCTTGACGGCATCGGCACGCTTCTGACCGAGCGACAGGTTGTATTCACGGCTGCCGCGCTCGTCGGTATTGCCCTGGATCAGGACCTTGAAGCCGCGGTTGTCGACCAGGTACTTGGCGTGGCTGGCCACCAGGTCCTGATACTCGCCCTTGATTTCGTAGCGGTCGAGATCGAAGTAGATGCTGCGCTGGGCCAGCTTGCTCTTCGGATCGGTCAGCACGCGCGGCAGGCCGCTGGCGTCGAGGTCACCGGCAACGACCGGGGCGACGGCAGTGCCGCTGCGCGATTCGACCGGGGCGCCGCCGGTACCGTCTTCGGGCAGCGGCGTGGTGCTGCAACCGAGGATCAGGGCGGACAGCAGAGCGGGAATGATCAGTTTGTTCATGGTGTTCTCCATTGGAATTTACTTGGCAAAAGGACCCCAGGCCGGCTCGCGCACGTCGCCGGCGGCAACCGACAGACGCTGCTTGATCCGGCCATCGCTGGACACGGCGGACAATACACCGCGACCGCCGATTTCGGTGGCAATCAGGATCATGCGGCTATTGGGGGCAAAACTGGGTGATTCGTCCTTGTGGGAATCGGTCAAAACCTGGACCTGGCGGCTGGCCAGATCCATTACTGCAAGCTGGAAGCGTCCTTCGCGACGGCTGATGAAGGCCAGGGTCCGGCCATCGGCTGACGGGCGCGGCGAGACGTTGTAGCTGCCTTCGAAACTGACACGCTGAACATCGCTGCCGCCCGGACCCATACGGTAGAGCTGCGGGCTGCCGCCACGATCCGAGGTGAAGTAGATGCTGCCGTCGGGGGCGAAGCGCGGTTCGGTATCGATGCCCGAGGAATTGGTCAGGCGTTGTGGCGCTCCGCTACCGTCGGCATTGACCAGATAGATTTGCGAATTGCCGTCCTTGGATAGCACGACGGCCAGCTTGCTGCCATCCGGCGACCACGCCGGTGCCGAGTTCGATCCCTTCTGGTTGGCGACGATGTGGCGTCGGCCGCTGGCCAGCGAATGCACGTAGATGATCGGTTTCTTTTTCTCGAAGGAGACATAGGCCAGTTTGCTGCCATCCGGCGACCAGGTCGGCGAGATGATCGGCTCGGCAGAAGTCAGTGCAGTCGCTGCCCCCTGGCCGTCGGCGTCGGCGATCTGCAGCAGGAACTGGCCGCGTGACTTGACGACATAGGCGATGCGCGTCGAGAAGACGCCCTTCTCGCCGGTCAGCTTCTCGTAGATGAAGTCGGCGATGCGATGGCCGGCGGCGCGCAGCTGGTCGTTATTGGTGATGTAGGCGGCGCCGCCGAGG
>WBUO01000108.1 GCA_008933675.1 Dechloromonas sp. | reverse complement strand
CTTGCGGGGCGGCAGCCGGGGCCGAAGCGCCCGATTCGACCTTGATCAGCACGGAACCTTCGCTGACCTTGGAGCCGAGCTGGACGAGGACTTCGGTCACGGTGCCGGCGACGGTGGAGGGAACGTCCATCGTGGCCTTGTCGGATTCCAGCGTGGCGATGGCGTCGTCGACCTTGATGCTGTCGCCGACCTTGACGAACAGATCGATGACCGGCACGTCGGAGAAATCGCCGATATCGGGAACTTTGACTTCAATGATTTGGCTCATGTTGTCTTCTCCCTATTAAACGCTCAGCGGATTCGGCTTGTTCGGGTCAAGCTTGTACTTGACCAGGGCGGCGGCAACGACTTCGCGCTTGATTTCACCGTTGTCGGCGAGTGCCTTGAGGGCAGCCAGCGTCACCCAGTGACGATCGACCTCGAAGTGATGGCGCAGCTTCTCGCGGGTGTCGGAACGGCCGAAACCATCGGTGCCCAGCGTGACGTACGGTGCCTTGACGAAGGGGCGGATCTGCTCGGAGAACAGGCGGATGTAGTCGGTGGAAGCGATGACCGGACCCTTGGCGCCAGCCAGCTTCTGCTCGACGTGTGACAGCTTCGGTTCTTCCAGCGGATGCAGCAGGTTCCAGCGCTGGACGTCCTGACCGTTGCGGGCCAGTTCGTTGAAGCTCGGGCAGCCCCAGATGTCGGCCTCGACACCCCAGTCGGCCTTGAGCAGGTCGGCGGCGGCGATGACTTCGCGGAAGATGGTGCCGGAACCGAGCAGCTGAACGCGCGGGCCGGCGGAGTCGCCACCCTTCTTGAACGAATACATGCCCTTGATGATGTCGGCTTCGGCGCCGGCCGGCATTTCGGGATGCTCGTAGTTCTCGTTCATCACCGTCAGGTAATAGAACACGTCTTCCTGCTCGGCGAACATGCGGCGCATGCCGTCCTGGGCGATGACGGCGACTTCGTACTGGAAGGTCGGATCGTAGGACACGCAGTTCGGGATCAGGTTGGAGAGGATCAGGCTGTGGCCGTCTTCGTGCTGCAGGCCTTCGCCGTTCAGCGTCGTGCGGCCGGCGGTGCCGCCGATCAGGAAACCGCGGGCGCGCTGGTCGCCGGCTGCCCAGCAGAGGTCGAGGACGCGCTGCAGGCCGAACATCGAGTAGCAGATGTAGAACGGGATGGTCTGGACGTTATGGACCGAGTACGAGGTGGCCGCGGCGATCCAGTCGCTCATCGCGCCGGATTCGTTGATGCCTTCCTGCAGCACCTGGCCGGTCTTCGATTCCTTGTAGAACATCAGCTGGTCATGGTCTTCCGGCACGTAATTCTGGCCTTCCTGGTTCCAGATGCCGACCGAGCGGAACATGCCTTCCATACCGAAGGTGCGGGACTCGTCCGGCACGATGGGCACGACATTCTTGCCGACGTTCTTGTCCTTCAACATCATGTTCATGATGCGGACGATGGCCATGGTCGTCGACAGTTCGCGACCTTCGCCGGACGCCTTCAAGAGGGCGGCGAAGGTATCGAGCGAGGGAATGGCCAGCGGCTCGGCCTTGCGCCGGCGCGACGGCAGGAAACCGCCGAGGTCCATGCGGCGCTGGCGCATGTACTTGTATTCCTCGGAGTCCTCGGCGAACTTCAGGTAGGGCAGCTCTTCCAGCTTGTCGTCGGGAACCGGCAGGTTGAAGCGGTCACGGAAGCGGCCGATCTGCTCCTTGTCCATCTTCTTCTGCTGGTGCGAAATGTTCATCGCCTCGCCGGCCTGGCCCATGCCGAAGCCCTTGATGGTCTTGGCCAGGATCAGGGTCGGGGCGCCCTTGTGGGTGACGGCGGCGTTGTAGGCGGCGAAGATCTTGAAGATGTCGTGGCCGCCGCGGTTCAGGTTCCACACCTGGTCGTCGGTCCAGTCGGCGACCAGCGCCTTGAGTTCCGGCGTGTTGAAGAAATGCTCGCGGACGTAGGCGCCGTTCTTGGCCTTGAAGGTCTGGTACTCGCCGTCGCACAGTTCCATCATGCGTTTCTTGAGGATGCCGGTCTTGTCGCGCTGGAACAGGGTGTCCCACTGGGTGCCCCAGATCAGCTTGATGACGTTCCAGCCGGCACCGCGGAATTCGGATTCGAGTTCCTGGATGATCTTGCCGTTGCCGCGCACCGGGCCGTCGAGGCGCTGCAGGTTGCAGTTGATGACGAAAATCAGGTTGTCGAGCTTCTCGCGACCGGCCATGCCGATGGCGCCGAGCGATTCGACCTCGTCGGTCTCGCCGTCGCCGAGGAAGGCCCAGACCTTGCGCTGTTCAGCCTTGGCGGCATCGATCAGGCCGCGCGAGGCGAGGTACTTCATGAAGCGGGCCTGGTAGATGGCCTGGATCGGGCCGAGGCCCATGGAAACGGTCGGGAACTGCCAGAAATCCGGCATCAGCCAGGGGTGCGGGTAGGAGGAGATACCCTTGCCGTCGGTTTCCTGGCGGAAGTTGTCCATCTGCTCCTCGGTCAGGCGACCGAGCATGAAGGCACGCGAATAGACGCCCGGCACGGAGTGCCCCTGGAAGAAGATCAGGTCGCCACCGGTATCGTGGTCGATGCTCTTCCAGAAATGCGAAAAGCCGACGTCGTAAAGGGCGGCGGCCGAGGCGAAGGAGGCGATGTGGCCACCGACATTGGTGTCCTTGTTGGCGCGCACGACCATGGCCATGGCGTTCCAGCGGATGTAGGAGTGAATCTTGATCTCCATGTCCGGATTGCCGGGATATTTCGGCTGCTGGTCGACAGGGATGGTGTTGATGTATTCGGTGTTGGCCGAGTACGGGATGTCGATACCATCCTCACGCGCCTGGCCAATCAGTTTTTCGATCAGGAAGTGGGCACGACCGGCGCCTTCCTGGGCAATGACGCCCTCAAGGGCATCCATCCATTCCTTGGTTTCCTGCGGATCGTTATCGGCAGGCAGGGCATTCGGCTGATCGGCCATGTTTGTCTCCTTCGTCGTTTCGTTCTGTTTTGCCGGTATAGCAAAACAACTTTAACTCTTTACGGGGACCGGCGGGCTGCTCTGTTACCCCGAGTTTTCCCTTAGCCGGCGTTTCGTATTGTAAAAACAATATTCGCATCGTGCAACATCGCGCCGACAAGCAGACAAAAAAAAGCCGCTCGACGAGCGGCTCCTGTGCAACGGAAGATGGCGATCAGTCACTGAAACTGAAACCGCTCTTCACCCGCTCGACACTTGGCGGCGTCCAGACCCCCTCGAGAGCCTCCGGTTGCGGGCCGAAGATGCGCAACACCAGTGCGAACGCCCCCTTCGGTGCCGGCAACCAGTTGCCCTCCCAGGCAGCCCCCGGCGAGAAACTCTGGATATGCACGATCGCCGAACCATCCGTCTCGAGCTTCAGCGGCGTTTCGGCGTTGATGTTGGTCCGGTTGATCGAATTGCTGATCACCTTGCCGGTTTCGTCATGCATGGTGAGCGACCAGTACGCCGAGGCAGGAGGCAACTCGCCCTTCTTGAAGCGCATCGTGTATTTCTTGTCACCCTTCAACGCCAGCCCCTCGGTATCGAGCGATGCCGTCAGGTAGATGGCCTCGACAAACGGCGTGGCGGCGTTGTCCCCGGCGGTGGCTCCCGCCCGCTTCAGATAGGCATTGCCGTACACACCCTGCGTCACCGCCGGCATGACCCAGCCCCTGCCGGCCTGGACCGGAACGTTGCGCTGCCACTGGATCTGCCGTGTGGCAATCGACGGCACCTCTAGCAAGGCGACGCGTACCCCGGCATCCAGCTTCTGGAAATCGAAACGGACCGTCGGGTCGATACCGATCTTCTTCATGCGCATCAGCATGGTGCTGTCGGTCAGGTTCAAGGCCTTGAACTTGATCGTATCCAGGGCAACCCTGAAGTAATCGGCAACCGGCATCGCGGCAATCTGATCGGCGACCGGCGTCGTCATGTCGATGGCGGGATCCGGTTTGAACTTGCCGGGCTTTGGCGGCTGCTTGTTCCACAGCGACAGCGGCGTGATCCGATAGCCTGCCTGGACGGCATTGGCCGCGGCACAGTCCTTCTCGCCCTTGGCCTGGGTATAGGCCGCAACGCGGACATGCATGCTCGGCGAATCGATGCGCTCGACATCCTTCGGCAACGCCCCCTTCCAGCCCGCCGGAACCAGGGCGAAGTGCCCCGGCCTGCCACCGAGGGTACGGCTGCCCAGCGAAAGGAATATCTCGGACCAGTGGTTGAAGAAGGACAGGAAGTAGTAGCGGTCGGCACTCTGCGGAACCGAAACGATGATCGGCTCCCGACTGACATTCAGCCAGGCACTGGACGGCAGGGCATCAAGATTGGGACGTTCCCCGTCCTTGAGCGGCACGTCCTGGAAACAGGCAGCGTGCTGAAAGGTATTCGCCGGAAAGAAACCCGGTTTGTCGACCGTGTCGACATTGGTTGCCTGGCGGCGGGCGAGGTCGCCATGGACCAGCGGATAAAAATACAAATAAGCCTCGGTACCGATTTCCCGAATTTCCTGCTCATTCAACTGCGCCTGAGCAAACTGCGGAACGAGACCGAGCAGTGCGACGGCCAGACCGGCAACGAGCTGCTGCCCACTTCGTGCTTTTCGAATCACTTCATTACTCCCTTTTCTTGGTGTTTTTTGCCGATGGAATACTAACTTGCCGCACCAGTTGCGGCAATCGGCGGATCGCCGTCCGCAAACCCAGTGTCGGCGGGGCGCAACACAATCCGGAAAGCGGGGCAAATTAATTGAGCACACCTTGCGCCGCGTCAATTTCGCAAAGCAACACACTTTTATAATCACGGATTCCCCAATTCGTATCAGGAGCCCTCATGGCAGCAGTCATGCCCGCCCCCGCCGCCAGCCGGCACCTCATGTCCGGCAACGAAGCCGTCGCCCGCGCCGTCTGGGAAGCCGGCGTCAAGGTCGCGGCCGCCTACCCGGGCACGCCGTCGACCGAGATGATGGAAGTCGTGTCGACCTATCCGGACGTCTATGCCGAGTGGTCGGTCAATGAAAAGGTCTCGCTGGAAGTCGCCATCGGCGCCGCCTATGCCGGCTCGCGCGCCTTCTGCTGCATGAAGCACGTCGGTATGAACGTCGCTTCCGATGCGCTGATGACGCTGACCCTGACCGGCGTCATCGGCGGCCTGGTGATCGCCATCGCCGACGACGTCGGCCTGTCCTCCTCGCAGAACGAACAGGATTCGCGCTACTGGGGCCGCTTCGCCCACGTGCCGGTGTTCGAGCCGGCCGATTCGCAGGAAGCCTACGCCATGACGCTGGCCGCCTACGAACTCTCCGAACAGTTCCAGGTGCCGGTGATCCTGCGCATGACGACGCGCATCAATCACGTGAAGTCGCTGGTCACCGTCGGCGAGCGGGTGCCGCACACCGGCGCCGGCTTCAAGAAGGAACCGGGGCGCTTCGTGATGGTGCCGGGCAATGCCGGCAAGCGCATTCCGCTGATGTTCCAGCGCGACATCGCATTGCGCGCCGCCGCCGAGGCTTCGCCGCTCAATTTCATCGAGGACGGCAGCGACAAGCGCGTCGGCTTCATCGCCTCCGGCCCGGCCTACATGCACGTCAAGGAGTCCTTCCCCAACGCACCGGTGCTGAAGCTCGGCTTCTCCTGCCCGGCACCGTTCGACAAGTGCCGCGAACTGGCGGCGCTGGTCGAGCAGGTGGTCGTCGTCGAGGAAGTCGAGCCGCTGCTCGAGACCGAACTGAAGGCCCAGGGCCTGAAGGTGCTGGGCAAGGAAATCCTGCCGCTGCAGGGCGAGCTGTCGCCGAACGTGCTGAAGCCGGCCATCGCAGAACTGCTCGGCGAGCCCGTGCCGGCCACGACGCCCTTCGCGCCGATGCAGGTGTTCCCGCGGCCGCCGACCATGTGCGTGGCCTGCCCGCACCTCGGCGTCTATTACACGCTGTCGCAGGTGCGCAACCTCAACATCTCCGGCGACATCGGCTGCTACACGCTGGGCGCCGGCCACCCGTGGCAGGCGATGGACACCTGCGTCTCGATGGGCGCCTCGATGGGCGTCGCGCTGGGCATGGACAAGGGTCGCGGCGAATCCGACAAGGACAAGCGCATCGTCGCCGTGATCGGCGATTCGACCTTCCTGCACATGGGCATGCAGGGCCTGCTCGACATGGTCTACAACAAGGCCAGCGTCACCGTGCTGCTGCTCGACAACCGCGCCGTCGGCATGACCGGCGGCCAGGACAATCCGGGCAACGGCCGCGACATCCACGGCGAGGATGCGCCGCGCATCGACTTCGCCAAGCTGGTGGCAGCGTTGGGCGTCAAGAACGAGCGCATCCACGTAGTCAATCCCTACGAGCTGCCGGTGCTGTTCAAGACCATCCGCGAGGAAGTGAAGGTGCCCGACGTCTCGGTCATCATCACCGACCAGCCCTGCGTGCTGATCAAGGACTACCACAAGCTGAAGCCGTTCGAAGTCATCGACGACAAATGCACCGGCTGCGGCAACTGCATCGACGTCGGCTGCCCGGCCATCCACGTCACCCGGCGCGGCAAGGAAGTGAAGGCCAGCGGCAAGGAAGTCGATCTCGCCTTCGTGCGCATCGAGACCTCGGTGTGCACCGGCTGCGGCCTGTGCGTCCAGCCCTGCGCGCCGAAGGCCATCGTCCATCACGTGCCGACGGCACCGATCCAGCTGGTCAAGGGAGGCTGCGCATGAGCACCACCAACATTCTCGTCGTCGGCATCGGCGGCCAGGGCGTCATGACGGCGACCGAAATCCTCGCCGAGGCCGCCATCGCCATGGGCCACGACGCCAAGAAGACCGAGGTCGCCGGCATGGCGCAACGTGGCGGCGTCGTCTCCTCGCACCTGCGCTTCGGCCAACGTGTGCTGTCGCCGCAGATCACGCCGGGCACCGCCGATGTGCTGCTCGGCTTCGAGTCGGCCGAGGCCATGCGCTGGCAGCACATGCTGAAGCCGGGCGCGATCACGCTGATGAACACCGCCAAGCTGGTGCCGCCGGTGGTCGAGCTGGGGTTGTTCGACTACCCGGACGATCCGCTGGCGGAAATCCGCAAGACCGGCAACAAGGTCGTCGCCTTCGACGCGACCTCGATTGCCCAGGAGCTGGGCGACATCCGTCTTGGCAACACCGTGATGCTCGGCGCCATCGCCGATCACCTGCCGTTCCCGGCCGAGATACTGCTCGACTGCGTGCTCAAGCGTTTTCAGAAGAAGGGCGAGAAGCTGGTCGAACTGAACCGCCGTGCCTTTGCGGCAGGACGGGCAGCGGTCGGCCAAGCCGAGGCCGCACCGGCCTGAGGTAACGAACAGGCGCTGTCCGGGCCTTTCCTTGCTGACCGGACGTTAAGACGCACTTAAGCTCGTGCTCCTATCGTCCGACCGGTCATCAAGACGCTCCAAAGGGGGGCTCAATGGAAAAAGGACTACGGCAGCGCCTCCTGTTGCCGCTGATCGGGATAATCGCTGCAGGCGTGGCGCATGCCAGCCCGCCGAGCGAAAAACTCGTCTGCACCACTGCACCGCGTAGTGCCTGGATGCCCGAGGCAAAAATCAGGGAAGCGTTCGGGGAGAAGAACTACGCCCTGGTCAAATTCAAGGTGTCGCGCGGCCATTGTTACGAGTTCTACGCTGTCCACAGGGACGGCAGTATCGTTGAAGCCTATTTCCATCCGCTTTCCGGCGAAATGATGCGTTTCAACCGGGTTTCGGCAAGCGCCTCCGTGCCAGCGTACGAATCGCGGAACGTCGCGCAGCCGGTCGCCCAACCCTAACCAGCTGTCCGGAAAATTCATCGGCTAACTCTGGTAAAATTCGCGCCAATTCAAAGGGAAAGGCAGCCGCCTTTCCCCTTTTCTTTTTTGTTGGATGCGACGATGACGGCACAAATCATTGACGGCAAGGCACTGGCGGAAGAACTCCGGCAAAGCTTCAAGGCCCGCGTGGAAACCCTGACCGCCAAGGGCCACAAGCCCGGACTGGTGGTCATTCTGGTCGGCGAGGACCCGGCTTCTCAGGTTTACGTGAAGAACAAGGTCAATGGCTGCCTGGCCATCGGCATGCATTCCGAAAAGATCGTCTACGACAGGGATGTCGACCAGCAGGTCGTCCTCGACAAGATCGCCGAACTGAACGCCGACCCGTCCATCCACGGCATCCTGATACAACTGCCGCTGCCGAAGCACTTCGACGAGGAGAAGGTGCTCGAAGCGATTTCCGCCGAGAAGGACGTCGATGGCTTCCACGCCGAGAACGTCGGCGCACTGTCGCAAGGCGCCCCGCGCTTCATTCCGTGCACCCCGTATGGCGTGATGAAGATGTTCGAGAAGGGCAACGTCGACCTGACCGGCCAGGAAGCCGTCGTCATCGGCCGCTCCAACATCGTCGGCAAGCCGATGGCGATGCTGCTGATCAATGCCGGCGCCACCGTCACCGTCTGCCATTCGAAGACGCGCGACCTGAAGTTTCATACCCGCCGCGCCGACATCGTCGTCGCCGCCGTCGGCAAGCCGAAGTTCGTCAAGGGCGACATGATCAAGCAGGGTGCAGTGGTCATCGACGTCGGCATCAACCGCCTGCCGGACGGCAAGCTGTGCGGCGACGTCGATTTCGCCGACTGCCTCGAAGTCGCCGGCCAGATCACCCCGGTGCCGGGCGGCGTCGGGCCGATGACCATCACCATGCTGCTGGCCAACACCATTGAAGCAGCCGAACGCAAAGCGGGGATTCGCTGATGTCTGAAAAGAAGATTGCCGTTGGCGTCGTCATGGGCTCCGACTCTGACTGGCCGACGATGCAGGCCGCCGCCGTGATCCTCAAGGATTTCGGCGTCGCCTTCGAAGCCCGCGTCGTTTCCGCCCACCGCACGCCGGACCTGCTCTTTGAATACGCCGAGACCGCAGGTCCGCGCGGCCTGAAGGCGATCATCGCCGGCGCCGGTGGCGCCGCCCACCTGCCCGGCATGCTGGCCGCCAAGACGACGGTGCCGGTGCTCGGCGTGCCGGTGCAATCGCGCGCGCTGTCCGGCGTCGATTCCTTGCATAGCATCGTCCAGATGCCGAAGGGCATCCCGGTCGCCACTTTCGCCATCGGCGAGGCCGGCGCCGCCAATGCCGCGCTGTTCGCCGTGGCCATGCTGGCCAATGAAGACCCGGCGCTGAACGCCCGGCTGCAGGCCTTCCGCCAGTCCCAGACCGACAAGGTGCTGGGCATGAAGCTGCCGGAAGTATGAACGCCATGATCCTGCCGCCCGCGACGCTGGGCATGCTCGGCGGCGGCCAGCTCGGCCGCTTTTTCGTCACCGCCGCCCACGAGATGGGTTATCAGGTGTGGGTGCTCGATCCGGACAAGAATTCCCCGGCCGGGCAGATTGCCGAACGCCATTTCTGCGTCGCCTACGACGACTACGCCGCGCTCGACGAGTTCGCCGCCGGCTGCGCCGCGATCACCACCGAATTCGAGAACGTGCCAGCCGGCACGCTCGACTACCTGGCCAAGTTCGTGCCGGTGCGCCCGTCGGCCGCGGCCGTCGCCGTCTGCCAGAACCGCATCGCCGAAAAGTCCTTCCTGCGCGACAACGGCTTCCCGCACGGCCCGTTCATCGCCGTCAACACGGAAGACGACCTGAAGAACGCGCCGCCCGAGCTGTTCCCGGCGATCCTGAAAGTCGCCCGTTTCGGCTACGACGGCAAAGGCCAGGCCACCGTGCACAACATTGAAGAAGCGTTGCTCGCCTTCGGCCAGTTCAAGGGCGAGCATTGTGTGCTGGAACAGCGGCTGACGCTCGATTACGAAGTCTCGGTAGTGCTGGCTCGCGACGAACATGGCCAGGTCGCCTGTTTCCCGACCGGCGAGAACCAGCACACCAAGGGCATCCTCGATGTCTCCATCGTGCCGGCACGCACCAGCGCCTGCATGAAGAGCGATGCCGAGGACGTCGCCGCGCGCATCGCCGAGCAGCTCGGCTACATCGGCACCATGGGCGTCGAGTTCTTCGTCAGCCGCGGCCGCCTGATCGTCAACGAAATGGCGCCGCGCCCGCACAACAGCGGCCACTACACAATCGATGCCTGCGTCACCAACCAGTTCGAGCAGCAGGTGCGCGCCCTGTGCGGCCTGCCGCTGGGCGAGCCGCGCGCCCATTCGGCCTCGGTGATGGTCAATCTGCTGGGCGACCTGTGGTACGACGGTGAAACCTACCGCGAACCGGACTGGGCCAAGCTCCACGCCATCCCCAACCTGAAGCTGCATCTGTACGGCAAGCACCACGCCCGGCCGGGCCGCAAGATGGGGCATTTCACAGTGATCGGCGACAACGCCGAAGCCGTACAGAAAGCCGCCCTCGCCGCCCGTTCCGCGATCGGCATCAAGGACTGATGACCCCGTCGGACGCCGATTTCCAGCGCGCCGTCGACCTGCTGCGCGCCGGCGAGCTGGTCGCCCTGCCGACCGAGACCGTCTACGGCCTCGGTGCCGACGCCGCCAACCCGGCGGCGGTGGCCAAAATCTTCACCGCCAAGGGCCGCCCGGCCGACCATCCGCTGATCGTCCACCTGGCCGGCCACGATGCCGTCGAGGCCTGGGCCCAGCAGGTGCCGGACGTCGCCTGGGAACTGATGGAAACCTTCTGGCCCGGCCCGCTGACGCTGATCCTGAAGAAGCAGGCCTGGGTGCCCGACGCCGTCACCGGCGGCCAGGATACCGTCGGCCTGCGCGTGCCCGGCCACCCGGTGGCGCTCGAACTGCTGCGCCGTTTTGCTGCAGCAACCGGCGAACACGCCGGCATCGCCGCCCCCTCGGCCAACCGCTTCGGCCGCATCAGCCCGACCACGGCGGCCCACGTCACCGAGGAACTCGGCGACCGCGTCGCCCTGATCCTCGACGGCGGCCCCTGCGCGGTCGGCATCGAATCGACCATCGTCGACTGCTCGCGCGGCGAGCCGGTGGTGCTGCGCCCCGGCCACATCTCGCCGCTGCACCTGGAGGCCGTGCTCGGCCGCCAGCCGGCAATCGCCACGGCGGCCGGCGCGCCGCGCGTTTCCGGTTCGCTGGAGGCGCACTACGCGCCGCAGACCCCGATGCGCCTGGTCGCCGGCGAACGCCTGCTCGATTTCCTCAACGCCCAGCGCCATCGCGGCGGGCGTTGCGGCGTGCTCAGCACCAACCAGCCGCCGCAGGCCGGCATGGTCCAGGTCGCGCAGCGCGGCATACAGGTCGTGGGCGTAGCCGACCGGGTCGGCCGGCAGCAGGCGCCAGTCGTGCGGCATGCCGGCCTGCGGCGGCTGGTTGGCGCTGATCACGGCGCACTTCCCGCCGCGATGGCGCTGGGCGTTGATGAAATCGAGGAGGCGCTCGCCTGACACCATGCGCAACGGCGTCACCGGCGCATAGTGCGCTTCGAGCGACCCCGAGACGCGCGGGGCGCCAACGGCGGTTTCGACGACCGGCTGGCGGCCGAGCACCGCTTCGAGATGCATCGGCGAGATATGGCCGGGACGCAGGATGACCGGCTCGCCGCGGGAACAGTCGACGATGGTCGATTCGATACCGACCTTGCATGGGCCGCCATCAAGGATCACCGAGACCCGACTACCCAGTTCCTCGGCGACATGCCCGGCCGTGGTCGGACTAATGCGTCCGAAGCGGTTGGCGGACGGCGCGGCGATGCCGGCATGTTCGCCCTGGGCACGTGCAAAGCGCCGTAACAGCTCGAGGGCGACCGGGTGGCCGGGAACGCGCAGGCCGACTGTATCCTGGCCGCCGGTCACGGCATCCGGCACCCAGGCCTGCTTTTTCAGGATCAAGGTCAACGGGCCTGGCCAGAAGGCTTCCATCAACTCCCAGGCGACGTCGGGAACCTGCTCGGCCCAACGGTCGACGGCGTCATGTCCGGCAACGTGAACAATCAGGGGGTGATCGGCCGGACGGCCCTTGGCAGCGAAAATCTTGGCTACCGCTGACGGCCTGGCAGCATCCGCCCCCAAGCCGTAGACCGTCTCGGTCGGGAAGGCAACCAGTTCGCCGGCGATCAGCAGGTCGACGGCACGCTGGTAATCCGCGTCGGAAGGCGTCATCAGTCCTTGATGCCAATAGCGGCCCGAGCGGCCAGCGCAGCCTTCTGCACGGCTTCGGCATGCTCGCCGATAACCGTGAAGTGGCCCATCTTGCGACCGGGGCGGGCGTGGTGCTTGCCGTAGAGGTGCAGCTTCAGGTTCGGAATGGCGTACAACCTGGCCCAGTCCGGTTCGCGATAGGTATCCCCGTCGTACCACAGGTCGCCGAGCAGATTGACCATCACCGATGCGGAATGTGCGCGTGCTTCGCCCAGCGGCAGGCCGCACAGGGCGCGAACCTGCTGTTCGAACTGGTCGGTGACGCAGGCATCGAGAGTGTAGTGGCCGCTGTTGTGCGGACGCGGCGCCATTTCATTGACGATCAGCTGGCCACGGCTGACAAAGAACTCGACGCCCATGGTGCCGATGTAGCCCAGCTTTTCGGCGATGCGCGCGGCGACATCCTCGGCGTCGCTCTTGACGCAGCCGGTGGTACGGGCAGGCACGATGGACACATCGAGAATGCCCTTGGTGTGCTGGTTTTCGCCGGTCGGGAAACAGGCGACC
>WBUO01000107.1 GCA_008933675.1 Dechloromonas sp. | reverse complement strand
TACCAGCGCAGGCCGCCCCCCCACTCGATGGCGCGCAAGCCGTCGAGGGCCAGCGGAGGCGTTGTCGACGGCAGCGCCAGGCGCCACAGCGTCGGGCCGGCGTAGGCCGCATGCGTCTGTTCGCGCACGGCCGCCCACCCGTGCCCGGCATCGGCCACCACCCTGCCGCTCAGTTTGTGACAGGCCGCCGCAACCGCCGCCTCGGCTCCGGACAGGCGCAGCCACAGACGGTCGGCATGCCAGAACGAGGCCGACACCGGCAAGGGCTGGCCACCCCAGGTATTGAGCAGACGAATGGCCTCCGCCTCGGTGCAGACGAATTCCAGCGTCGCCTCGGCCACCGGGCGCGGCAACACCTTGAGCGTCGCCTCGGCAATCACTCCAAGCGTTCCCAGGCTGCCGGCAATGAAGCGCGAAACGTCGTAGCCGGCGACGTTCTTCATCACCTGGCCGCCGAAATCGAGCACCTGCCCGGTGCCATCGACCAATTTGACGCCGAGCACGAAATCGCGCACCGCCCCCGCCTGCTGGCGGCGCGGCCCGGACAGCCCGGCGGCGATGGCGCCGCCCAGCGTTGCCCCGGAAAAATGCGGCGGCTCGAAAGCCAGCATCTGCCCCTCCTCGGCCAGCACCGCCTCGATCTCGCTCAGCGGCGTACCGCAGCGGGCCGTGATGTAGAGCTCGGTCGGCTCGTAAGCGACGATGCCCTGATGCGCCGAGAGATCGAGCACCTCGCCGGCCAGCAGTCCGCCGTAGAAATCCTTGCTGCCGGCCCCGCGCAGGCGCAGCGGCGCGTGGCCGTCATGGGCCGCGCGGACGGCGGCGACGATATCTTCAAGCAGCATCAGAAACGTTCCAGTTCCGGGAATTTGAGTTCGCCGCGATGCACGTGCATGCGCCCGTACTCGGCACAGCGGTGCAGACTGGGCACCGCCTTGCCGGGGTTGAGCAGGCCGTTCTCGTCGAAAGCCGCCTTGATGCGGCGGAAGGCGTCGAGTTCCGGCGTTGTGTATTGCACGCACATCTGGTCGATCTTCTCGATGCCGACGCCGTGCTCGCCGGTGATCGAACCGCCGAGGGCCACCGACAGCTCCAGGATCTCGGCGCCGAAAGCCTCGGCCCAGCGCCACTCGCCCGGTTTGGCGGCGTCGTACATGATCAGCGGATGCAGGTTGCCGTCACCGGCATGGAAGACGTTGGCACAGCGCAGGCCGTACTTGTGTTCCATCTCGGCGATGGCCGACAGCATCTCGGCCAGACGCTTGCGGGGAATCGTCCCGTCCATGCAGTAATAGTCCGGCGTGATCCGGCCGACCGCCGGAAACGCCGCCTTGCGTCCGGCCCAGAAACGCAGGCGCTCGCCCTCCGTCTGCGAGACGCGCACGTCGCTGGCGCCGGCGGCAGTCAGGACGGCGGTGACGCGGGCGATCTCCTCGCGCACCTCCTCCGGCGTGCCATCCGACTCGCAGAGCAGGATGGCCGCGGCCTTCAGGTCGTAGCCCGCCTTGACGAAGGGCTCGACAGCGGCCGTCGCCGCCTTGTCCATCATCTCCAGACCAGCCGGGATGATGCCGGCAGCGATGATCGCCGCCACCGCATCGCCGGCCCTGGCCACATCGTTGAACGAAGCCATCACCACCTGCGCCAGCTCCGGCTTGGGCACCAGCTTCACCGTCACTTCGGTCACCACGCCGAGCATGCCCTCGGAACCGATGAGCAGCGCCAGCAGATCGTAGCCCGGCGCATCCGGTGCCTCGCCGCCGATCTCGAAGACCTCGCCCTCGATGCTGACGACGCGGATGCGCAGCACGTTATGCACGGTCAGGCCGTACTTCAGGCAATGCACGCCGCCGGAGTTTTCGGCGACATTGCCGCCCAGCGTGCAGGCGATCTGCGACGAAGGATCGGGGGCGTAGTAGAGGCCATGCGGCGCCGCCGCCTCCGACACCGCCAGGTTGCGCACACCGGGCTGAACCACCGCCAGACGGGCCAGCGGATCGACGCGCAGAATCCTGTTGAAGCGCGCCAGCGACAGCACGACACCCTCGGCGTGCGGCATCGCCCCGCCGGACAGGCCGGTGCCGGCCCCGCGCGCCACCACCGGCACGCCCAGCTGGTGGCAGTTACGCAGCACGTCGATGACCTGCCCCTCGGTCTCCGGCAGGCAGACGGCCAGCGGCAACTGCCGGTAGGCAGTCAAGCCGTCGCACTCGTAGGGACGCAGATCCTCTTCCACACTCAACAGGCAGTGGGCCGGCAGGATCGTCTGCAGGCGTTGCAGCAGCTTGCTGCGGTCAGTTGCGAAACCGGGTTCGGGGGAGCTCATGGCCGCATTCTAAACCGAGGCTGGGGCGCCACACATCGGCAAAAATCCGGCCGCACAACGCTCAAATCCGTCCGTCATCACATCGCGAACGTCTATAATCGCGCGTCCGAAAAGTTTGATAATTCTCAAAAAAATCAAAAGGAACAGCAGCGTATGACCCTCTGGAACACGATTGACGGCCGCCAGCTGCTGGGCCGCCTGCTCGACGAATTCGACGCCCATCTGAAGGCCAGCCCGCCCGACGAAATGTTCGCCATCGAAAGCGTCAACGTCACCTGGCCGAACATCCTCGACTGCCTGCGCGAAGCCATCGCCAACGGCAACGAATCGCGCTGCCACGAGATGGTCGAGCAACTGGCCGGCAGCGACACGCCCTTCCTGCTCTTCGCCCACCAGTTCGGCGTGCTGCGCAACTTCATCGTCAAGCAGGCGCTGACGCACGCCAGCATCGACGATGCCCGGCGGACGATGACCCTGTTCGAAGAGATGGAAGAAGGCTTCGCCGCCATCTACCTGCGCGTCTTCCTCAACCGCCTCGGCACGCGCAACCATCTGCGCCTGAAGCATATCCGCGCGCTCAGCGACAAGAACCTGCTCAGCTACTTCGAAAGCCACCTCGAGTGGATGGCCCGCCTGGTCGAAGCCGTCCGCATCCGCAGCACCGGCGACATGCCGGAACTCGACCCGGCGCGCTGCCAGTTCGGCACCTGGCTGAACGGCGAAGGCACCCGCCTGATCCGCGACCAGAGCCACGTGCGCGAAATCCGCGAACTGCACGAGGCGATGCATCACGTCGTCGTCGAAATCGGCAGCATCATGGATCACCAGCGGGCCAGCGGCCCGATCTACGCGCTGCTCAGGAAGGCCGAGACCTACTCGCTGGAGCTCGGCGGCGAGATCTCGCTGCTCAACAACGTGGTCATCATGAGCGTGTACAACAAGGACCCGCTGACCGGCTTCCTGACCCGCCGCTTCCTCGACCGCGTGCTGGTCAACCAGATGGAGATCGCCAAGGCCACCGAGGCCGCCTTCAGCATCGTCATGTTCGACCTCGACCGCTTCAAGGAAGTGAACGACACCTACGGCCACCAGATCGGCGACTGCGCACTCGAACACGTCGCCGGCATCGTCCGCGACACGCTGCGCCAGTCCGATCTCGTCTTCCGCTTCGGCGGCGAGGAGTTCCTGCTCGTCGCCCCATCCACCACGCTGGCCCAGGCCCACACCCTGGCCGACAAGCTGCGCCTGTCGATCGCCGCCAAACCGCTGGCCCACGATCCGCCGCTGCACCTGACCGCCAGCTTCGGCGTCGTCGAAGTCTCGCCGCACACCTACGAAAACGTCGATACGCGCATGGTGCACGAGGTCATCGCCGCCTGCGACGCCAATCTCTATGCGGCCAAGCGGCTGGGCCGCAACCGCGTCGTTTAAGCCAGCAGGATCGCCCGGAAGTCGTTGACGTTGGTGCGCGTCGGCCCGGTGACCAGCAGGTCGCCGAGGCCGGCGAAAAAGCCCCAGGCGTCGTTGGCCTCCAGATGGGCGGCCGGATCGAGGCCCAGCGCCTGTGCCCGGGCCAGGCTATCCGGCCCGATGACGGCGCCGGCATTGTCCTCGCTGCCATCGATGCCGTCGGTGTCGGCGGCCAGCGCATGGATGCCCGGCGCAGCGGCCAGCGCCTGCGCCAGGGCGAGCAGGAATTCCGTGTTGCGCCCGCCGCGCCCCTTGCCGCGCACCGTCACCGTCGTCTCGCCGCCGGAGAGCAGCACGCAGGGGCCTTGCCCGGTGTGGTCCAGGGCCTGCGCCGCCATCGCCCTGGCAACCTCACGCGCCTCGCCTTCGACGGCATCGCCGAGGATCAGCGGCACGATGCCCAGCCGGCGCGCCTCTTCGGCCGCCGCTTCGAGCATCTGCCGCGGACTGGCGATCAGCCGGAATTCGCCGGCGGCCAGGCGCGGATCGCCGGGTTTGGGCGTTTCCAGCGCACCGGCCGCCAGCCGGCGGTGCAGGGCATCGTCGATGGCGATGCCGTAGCGCTCGAGTATCGCCAGCGCCTCGGCGCAGCACGTCGGGTCGGCCACCGTCGGGCCGGAGGCGATCACCGCCGGGTCGTCGCCGGGCACATCGGAAATGGCCAGCGTCAGCACCGGCGCCGGCCAGGCGGCAGCGGCCAGCCGGCCGCCCTTGATTGCCGACAGGTGCTTGCGCACGCAGTTGATCTCGCCGATGGTCGCACCACATTTGAGTAGCGCCGCAGTGAGCGCCCGCTTACCGGCCAGCGTCACGCCTTCGGCCGGCGCCGCCAGCAAGGCCGAACCGCCGCCGGAGATCAGCGCCAGCACGCGGTCGCCCGCCGACAGGCCCTGCACCTTCTGCAGGATGCGCTGCGCCGCCGCCGCACCGGCGGCATCCGGCACCGGGTGCGCAGCCTCGACGATCTCGATGCGCGCACACGGCACACCGTGGCCGTAGCGGGTGACGACCAGGCCGTCGAGCGGCCCCGACCAGTGATCCTCGACCGCCCGCGCCATCGCCGCCGAGGCTTTGCCGGCACCGATGACGATCAGCCGCCCGCCGTCGCCCGACGGCAGCTGTGGCGGCACGCAGCGGGCCGGGTCGGCGGCGGCGATGGCGGCATCGAACAGCCGCCGCAGGATGGCACGCGGGTTCATCAGTGGTCTGCTTGGTGAATGGCGGAACGTAATGAAAGCGCCGGATTTGCGTGCCTGGCTAGGCGCGAACCGCAGCGATAGCCGGCGCTATCGCGAGGATGAGCAACAACGCCGGGAAAGCAAAGACAAGCTTTCATGTTTCGCTATTTGCCAAGCAGACCACCATGCAGCCAGCCGAGGCCGGCTTCGGTCGTCGTCTGCGGCTTGTACTCGCAGCCGACCCAGCCGGTGTAACCGAGGCGATCTATCAGCTCGAACAGGTAGGGATAGTGGATCTCGCCCGTGCCCGGCTCGTGGCGGCCGGGGTTGTCGGCCACCTGGATGTGGGCGATGCGCTCGATGTTGGCCTGCAGCGTGCGCGCCAGGTCCCCCTGGATGATCTGCGCGTGGTACAGGTCAAGCTGCAGCTTGACGTTGTCGCAGCCGATGGCATCGAGCAGGCGCAGCGCCCGGCCGATGTCGTCCAGCCAGTAGCCGGGCATGTCGATACGGCTGTTGATCGGCTCGATGGTCACCGTGGCGCCGATGCTGCCCAGGCGCTCGGCGGCGTAGCGCAGGTTGGCGATGTAGGTGGCTTCCAGCCCGGCTGCCGCGACGCCGGCCGGCGCCAGGCCGCTCATGCAGTGCAGGCGCCGGCAATCGAGTTGCAGCGCGTAGTCCAGCGCCTGTTCAACGCCTTCGGCAAACTCGCCGCGCCGCTCCGGCAGGCAGGCCAGGCCACGCTCGCCGGCCGCCCAATCGCCCGGTGGCAGGTTGAACAGCACCTGCTCGACACCGGCCGCCGCCAGCCAGCCGGCCACCTCACCCGCCGGCCAGTCGTAGGGGAACAGGTATTCGACACCGGCAAACCCGGCTGCCGCGGCACGCGCGAAACGCTGCTCGAAAGGCACTTCGGTAAACAGAAAACTCAGGTTGGCGGCGAACTTTGGCATGAGGGCGACAGTCTCCAGGCGGGCGAAAAGTATAATCCGCCGACTATCAGGAGACAGCACATGAACGACAACCAGAACGAACGCAAGGGCAACCGCCTCTCGAAAATCGTCACCCGGACCGGCGATGGCGGCACCACCGGCCTTGGCGACGGCAGCCGCACCACCAAGGACAGCCTGCGCATCGACGCCATCGGCGAAGTCGATGAGCTTAACTCCAGCCTCGGCGTACTGCTCTGCGAAGACCTGCCGGACGCCGTGCGCAGCGCCCTGCTCGACGTGCAGAACGATCTCTTCGACCTCGGCGGCGAGCTCTGCCTGCCCGGCATGGAAGTCGTCAAGGATGCCCAGGTAGCCCGTCTGGAAGAGCAGGCTGAAGCCTTCAACGCCGACCTGCCGATGCTCAAGGAATTCATCCTGCCCGGCGGCACCCGGCCGGCAGCGCTGGCCCACCTCTGCCGCACCGTCTGCCGGCGCGCCGAGCGTTCCATGGTCCGCCTGCACAATGCCGAACCGCTCTCCGACGCCGCCCGCCGCTACGTCAACCGCCTCTCCGACCTGCTGTTCATCCTCGGCCGCGCCCTCAACCGCGCCGGCGGCCGCGGCGACGTACTCTGGCAGAAGGGCAAGAACGCGTGAGCGCCGTCGTCATCGGCCACATCACCGTCAAGGACGAAGAAAAATGGGCGCAATACCGCGCCCAGGTACCGGCCACCCTCGCCCCCTGGGGCGCCGAACTGCTCTTCCGCGGCCAGCTGGCCGCAGTGCTCGACGGCCGGCACCGGCACACCGACACCGTCGTCATCCGCTTCCCCGACCGGGCAGCGGCCGACGCCTGGCACCACTCGCCGGCCTACCAGGCGCTGATCCCGCTGCGCCGCGAAGCCGCCGAACTCGACCTGCTGACCTTCACCGACTGACCCCGAAAGCGAGGCCCGCCATGGATCTCCCCGTCTATACCAGCCTCGCCCTCAGCCTCGACCAGGGCATCGCCGAGATCCGCCTCAACCGGCCGGACAAATCCAACGCCCTGCACGACGCGCTGTGGCAGGAAATCCGCCAGGCCGCCGACTGGGCAGATGCCACCCCGGCCGTGCGCGTCGTCATCCTCAGCGGCGCCGGCAGGAACTTCTGCGCCGGCATCGACCTCGCCATGCTCGGCAGCATCCAGCAACGCATCGCCGCCCCCGAGCCCGCCCAGCGCCGCGCCGCCCTGCACCGCATCATCCGCGACCTGCAGGATTGCCTGAGCGCCCTCGAACGCTGCCGCAAACCGGTCATCGCCGCCATCCACGGCGCCTGCATCGGCGGCGGCCTCGACCTCGTCGCCGCCTGCGACCTGCGCTACGCCAGTGCCGACGCCCTCTTCTCGATCAAGGAAATCGACCTCGCCATGGTTGCCGACGTCGGCAGCCTGCAACGCCTGCCGTCACTGATCGGCCAGGGCATGACCCGCGAACTGGCCTATACCGGCCGCAACGTGGGCGCCGACGAAGCCGAGCGCCTGGGCCTGATCAACCGCCGCTACGCGACGCCGGAAGAACTGTCCACCGGCGTCCGCACCATCGCCGCCAGCATCGCCGGCAAATCCCCCCTGGCCATCCGCGGCATCAAGCAGGTGATGAACTTCAGCCGCGACCACCGCATCGGCGAAGGCCTGGAATTCGTCGCCGAATGGAACGCCGATCACCTGCTCTCGCCCGACCTGGCGGAGGTGATTGCTGCGCAGAGGGAAAGGCGGGAGGCGAAGTTTGGGGATTGAGGCGCTGCTTCCGGCAAGAAGCATCAGCTACCGCCACAGACAGATGTGATACGGGAAACTCAGGCGGGCTGATCTCGTTGCGTCGGCCCGAAGCGTTCCGGGTCGAAATCGACGAGTTCGCGCTCAAACGCTTCCGCAGTTGGGCGAATGACTGCCACACCATGCCTGCCCAAGAGGTCGATCATTTCACTGATCGAAAGCCCCGCCAGCTTCGCCGCCCAACCGAGCGAAATGCACTCTGTGTCAAACAACCGGATTGCCAGTGCCCTCGCCGCCACTTCGCGAAGCAGTGTTTCGTCGAAAGACAGCGCAACAAAAAGCTACCAGCCGTCTTTCGTGACAAGCGACAACTCACCGCTCGCCACGCCGCGGACCAACCTGCCAGCGTGTTCTCGCAGATCGCAGCCAGAAAAAGATGTTCATGGTGCCCACCTCGCAGTTACAGAGAGCTTCGGGCTATCCGGCTATTCAGCAAACCGTGCACGCAACTCAGCAAGGATTTCCTCGGGCTAGAGCAATTAGCCATCGCCCTCGGCATCCCCCGGCGCTCCGCCTCACTCACCCAAGCAGCAGCAATGCTCTCAGGATGAGCAACAGTAATCCAGAGCAACTCGGCCACGTTGGCTCGCTCATGGGTATCGAGCTTCAATGCTGCGGCGAGGATTTGTTCATAAGTCATAACTCACATCACCCCACGAAATCATGATTTCAGCGTCCTATGCGTGTGAGCAAACGCGAACCCACCCCTTGCTTTCATTTTGCGCCCACGAACTCAGAGCGCTACTGCTTTCTGAGCTGCCTATCCGGCAGTGACGTTCATGTTCCGCGATGCGTTCCTGGCCAACCATTTCTGAGCTGCCTATCCGGCAGTGACGAACGAACGTCACCGATGTTCTGGGCGCTGTCTTTTCTGAGCTGCCTATCCGGCAGTGACGCTGGCGAACAAAGTCGTCGATGTCGTCATCAATTTCTGAGCTGCCTATCCGGCAGTGACGCGGTGGTGTTTCCCGATGATTATGCGCGGGAATTTCTGAGCTGCCTATCCGGCAGTGACGGGTACGGTGTAGGTGCGGCCACGGGCGACGACTTTCTGAGCTGCCTATCCGGCAGTGACGGGACACGCCGCAGATGTCAAAGCCTTGAGCGATTTCTGAGCTGCCTATCCGGCAGTGACGACGGAGCTTGTTTTCGATGAGTTCCCGATAAATTTCTGAGCTGCCTATCCGGCAGTGACGCTCGAACGGAGTTGCGGCGGCAATGAGGTCACTTTCTGAGCTGCCTATCCGGCAGTGACGTCGTCGTAATCAACAAGCCGAAACCGGTCACCTTTCTGAGCTGCCTATCCGGCAGTGACGCGTTATTGGCCGGTAGGCGAGAAGGTTTCGAATTTCTGAGCTGCCTATCCGGCAGTGACGTCCGGATGAACTGCCGGCGTCGTTTCCGTCTTTTTCTGAGCTGCCTATCCGGCAGTGACGGAAAAGCTGGCCAAAGCCACCCGCGATCTGGATTTCTGAGCTGCCTATCCGGCAGTGACGCTGGGGCCGGAACTGATCCCGCTGCTCAACCATTTCTGAGCTGCCTATCCGGCAGTGACGCCGTCTGATGCGATCGAGATGATTGCCGGCGATTTCTGAGCTGCCTATCCGGCAGTGACGCGTCGTAAGGCGCAGGCTCAGGATCGCCACCGTTTCTGAGCTGCCTATCCGGCAGTGACGTGCCAAGGACGTGGGCGCATCGTCTGCGCTCTTTTCTGAGCTGCCTATCCGGCAGTGACGGACTTGATGTCGGTATCTACTGTCGGCTGAGTTTTCTGAGCTGCCTATCCGGCAGTGACGGAGGTGCGCCATGCCTGAGCGTGTCGTCGAGTTTTCTGAGCTGCCTATCCGGCAGTGACGGGGCCGGTGCTGATTGAAGAGGCCCTGCGGAATTTCTGAGCTGCCTATCCGGCAGTGACGGCAACGCTGGCAGTCTGGGGCACGTGGGAAATTTTCTGAGCTGCCTATCCGGCAGTGACGATTTTGCCAAAGTGCCGCATTTCGCGCTCGCGTTTCTGAGCTGCCTATCCGGCAGTGACGTAGCCCAAATTGTTCTTTTGGTGGTGGTCTTTTTTCTGAGCTGCCTATCCGGCAGTGACGGGCCGACTGGCGGGAAACATCCGCAAGGTGCTTTTCTGAGCTGCCTATCCGGCAGTGACGCGAGCAGAGGGCGCGGCGATACGCGGCGGCGTTTTCTGAGCTGCCTATCCGGCAGTGACGGATGCCGGAGCAGACAGCCCCCTCGTCCAGCATTTCTGAGCTGCCTATCCGGCAGTGACGTTGAAGCTGCCCCTGAACCTTCCTCAACCTCATTTCTGAGCTGCCTATCCGGCAGTGACGGAATGATGTGGTCGACGTGGTAACCAGGGCATTTTCTGAGCTGCCTATCCGGCAGTGACGGCGATCTGCTCGAGCAGCCGGCGGGCCACCTTTTTCTGAGCTGCCTATCCGGCAGTGACGTTCAGCCTCTTGCTGCTCCGTCTTGGTACAACTTTCTGAGCTGCCTATCCGGCAGTGACGATGGCGCGGAGCTTTTCCAGCTCTTGCTGCTTTTTCTGAGCTGCCTATCCGGCAGTGACGTTTTTGCTGTCCAAGGTAATTGCGCGTGGTCTTTTCTGAGCTGCCTATCCGGCAGTGACGGTGATGATCGACGGCGAAGAGCATTTCGTCCTTTTCTGAGCTGCCTATCCGGCAGTGACGACGTATATCCCCGAGCACGACATCGTTTTTCATTTCTGAGCTGCCTATCCGGCAGTGACGGGCGGTGGCGGCGGCGGCGGACTTGGCCGCTTTTTCTGAGCTGCCTATCCGGCAGTGACGCCGATGATGATCGTGCAGCCGACGCTTGACATTTTCTGAGCTGCCTATCCGGCAGTGACGGACGCATGAACCGCGATCAGCCTGGGTTGGTCTTTCTGAGCTGCCTATCCGGCAGTGACGACAGGGGCCGAAGCCCCCGTCACTGGGTTACTTTTCTGAGCTGCCTATCCGGCAGTGACGGGCGGGCGTTGGCTTTTGCTTCGTCCGTATGCTTTCTGAGCTGCCTATCCGGCAGTGACGCCCAGCCGAATCCAGCGGCGCGGCTTGTCGGTTTTCTGAGCTGCCTATCCGGCAGTGACGGAACTTCAGATCGACGGCAAGCTTCTTGTCTTTTTCTGAGCTGCCTATCCGGCAGTGACGTAAAACCCCCCGGCACGAAACGCTATGATGATTTTCTGAGCTGCCTATCCGGCAGTGACGCATCGAAGAGCACCCACATGAAGTTGGCTCTTTTTCTGAGCTGCCTATCCGGCAGTGACGATGGCACAGTTTTCCACCGCACCGGCCTCATGTTTCTGAGCTGCCTATCCGGCAGTGACGACCCAGGTGGCCAAACTTCTCCAGCGCGTCATTTTTCTGAGCTGCCTATCCGGCAGTGACGGCGCCGACCACTGGCCAGCGCGTCACGAATCATTTCTGAGCTGCCTATCCGGCAGTGACGAGGCGCTCCGCTGATTGCTGCTAGCACGGTTCTTTCTGAGCTGCCTATCCGGCAGTGACGCTGCCAATAATCGTAATTCGCCCGAAATAATTTTTCTGAGCTGCCTATCCGGCAGTGACGGGCGACAAGGCAAGCGAGTGGGTGCGTATCGATTTCTGAGCTGCCTATCCGGCAGTGACGGGTGTAGTAGGTGCCGCACTGGTCAATGCGATTTTCTGAGCTGCCTATCCGGCAGTGACGTCATACACAGCGACGCCGTGCTACGTGCCCGATTTCTGAGCTGCCTATCCGGCAGTGACGCGGTGCCCGAACCAACCCTGATCGACCACATATTTCTGAGCTGCCTATCCGGCAGTGACGGCGCGTTGTTCTTGCTCAGGCGGTCGCCTCTTTTTCTGAGCTGCCTATCCGGCAGTGACGCTGGGCGCGTTTTCCCGACACCCGTCACTTCATTTCTGAGCTGCCTATCCGGCAGTGACGATCCCCGGCCCGAGGTTCAACAGATCACGGAATTTCTGAGCTGCCTATCCGGCAGTGACGTGACTGTTCCGAAGGTATGGGCAATTCCGCTTTTTCTGAGCTGCCTATCCGGCAGTGACGTGAATACTGCCGCGCCGCATTGGGGTGGCACTTTTCTGAGCTGCCTATCCGGCAGTGACGCGAGAGGCGTATGCCGCTGCACCTGCCGATGTTTTCTGAGCTGCCTATCCGGCAGTGACGGTTCTCGCCGGCCAGGCACCGCTGCCTTCCCTTTTCTGAGCTGCCTATCCGGCAGTGACGCCCAGGCGCCGCGCCAGCCGGCCGGTATCGTATTTCTGAGCTGCCTATCCGGCAGTGACGTGAACCATCCCTGTTCGCGCACCCGCGCCGCGTTTCTGAGCTGCCTATCCGGCAGTGACGAGGTTCCCCCAGCTGCCGGTACTGGCCGTCCATTTCTGAGCTGCCTATCCGGCAGTGACGTAGAGCGACGCGGAAACGCGAATAGTGACGATTTTCTGAGCTGCCTATCCGGCAGTGACGGAAGGCTCGCGGATGGTCCCCTGGGCGAGCTTTTTCTGAGCTGCCTATCCGGCAGTGACGGATATAGGTTTCGAGCCAGTCCGTATCGAAGTTTTCTGAGCTGCCTATCCGGCAGTGACGATGTGACGATCGCCATCGGCGCGGCGGAGTCTTTTCTGAGCTGCCTATCCGGCAGTGACGTTGGTACCATCGCCGCCTTGTGTCGTCTGACTTTTCTGAGCTGCCTATCCGGCAGTGACGGCCTTCTCCCGTATGGCTACGAATTCCTCGTCTTTCTGAGCTGCCTATCCGGCAGTGACGGGCCGCAACGAACAAGACGGCCATATTTTCCATTTCTGAGCTGCCTATCCGGCAGTGACGCTGGAAAGCGTCGGCGAGCTGCTCGGCGTGCATTTCTGAGCTGCCTATCCGGCAGTGACGCAAGCGCGAGCACGATTGCTGGG
>WBUO01000489.1 GCA_008933675.1 Dechloromonas sp. | reverse complement strand
CAGGGGCATTCCAGCCGCCTGCTACGTTAATCGGCAAAGGTTCGGTCCTCTGTCGCTGGCCGGTCCTCACTCAGCTCACGCGCCAGGCTCGATCCCATTTCGACGCGGCGGCCCAGAGCCTCAATGAAACCCTTATAGCGTTCACTGCCGCTGGCCTTGGCAGCAGCCTGTCCGGTGTCGGGCAGGGGCGGAGTCGTGGTGAGCCAGAAGCGAACGAACAGGGCGATCGCCTCATTGGAGATGGTGATATTCTGCTCAGCCCGCTCCAGTTGCCGCGACAGGCGATCGAGGCGCCTTGCCAGTGCGGCCTCCAGGCGCTCAGGCCCGTCTGGAGACAGAAATGAGAGAAGCGCCGCTTCGAGTATCTGGGTCTGGGGCACACGCTTGCGAGCGGCATAATCCTCGATTTGATCGACGAGATCAGGCGGCAGACGATAGGTTCGCTTGACGCGCATGGTCTGATTATCTCCCTGTCAAAGTTCGATGCCATCGCCGGGATCGAGACTTGCGATGCGGGCAACGCGGTGCATCCGGCGCTGGGTGGTTGCCTCCTCGCTGGCGGTATCCGGCTCATCGAAGTCGAATTCATTTGCTGGCGGCGGCGCCTCACGCACCACTTCCTCATGGTCGGGAAGGCCTGGCTCACGGCGGATATTGGCATTGGCGTCATCGCTTTCAGGCGTCTCAGGTTTGACCGCCGTACCGCCGGATTGACCGGGCGGCGGATTGTCCGGCTGCGGCGGCGGTTCGATACCGGTCCAGTCGTCTGGACGTGGCGGCCGTGGGCTGCGCCGGGGCTTTGGCGCTGGCAGCAGGCGGCGTGTGAGGCGAGGATCGGTGAAATATCGCGCTTTCTTCGCCCGCACCGGCGGCGTGCCTGCCACCATGACGATCTCATCGTCAGGGGGAAGCTGCATGATCTCGCCCGGCGTGAGAAGCTGGCGCGCGGTCTCGGATCGCGAGACCATCAAATGGCCGAGCCAGGGCGAAAGCCGATGGCCGGCATAGTTCTTCATCGCCCGCATCTCAGTCGCCGTGCCAAGTGCATCGGAGACACGTTTGGCGGTCCGCTCATCATTCGTGGCGAACGACACGCGGACATGGCAATTGTCGAGGATCGAGTGATTGACGCCATAGGCCTTCTCGATCTGGTTGAGCGACTGTGCGATCAAGAAGGATTTCATGCCGTAGCCCGCCATGAAGGCGAGAGCGGACTCGAAGAAATCCAGCCTCCCGAGTGCTGGAAATTCATCGAGCATCAGCAGCAATCGCTGGCGTTTGGCGGTCGAAGCCAGGTCCTCGGTCAGTCTGCGGCCGATCTGATTGAGAATCAGCCGCACCAAAGGCTTCGTTCGGTTGATATCGGACGGCGGGACCACGAGATAGAGCGAGACAGGATGCGGTCCGATCACCAGGTCGGCTATCCTCCAGTCGCATTGCCGCGTGACGGCCGCCACGACCGGATCTCGATACAAACCCAGGAACGACATCGCGGTCGAGAGCACCCCCGACCGCTCATTCTCGCTCTTGTTGAGCAGTTCGCGTGCCGCCGAGGCGACGACAGGATGCACGCCCGCTTCACCCAGATGCGGGGTTAGCATCATCGCGCGCAGCGTGGTCTCGATCGGGCGGCCCGGATCGCTAAGGAAGTTAGCCACGCCGGCCAGAGTTTTGTCCGGCTCGGCATAGAGGACATGGAGGATGGCGCCTACCAGAAGCGCGTGGCTGGTCTTTTCCCAGTGGTTGCGTTTTTCCAGCGAGCCTTCCGGGTCGACCAATATGTCGGCGATGTTCTGAACGTCGCGGACTTCCCATTCGCCCCGGCGCACTTCGAGTAAGGGGTTGTAGGCTGCACTCGCCGCATTGGTCGGGTCGAACAGCAGCACCTTGCCGAACCGGCTGCGGAAGCCTGCTGTCAGCCCCCAATTCTCGCCCTTGATGTCATGAACGATGCAGCTACCCGGCCAGGTCAGCAGGCTCGGCACGACCAACCCGACGCCTTTGCCCGAACGGGTCGGTGCGAAGCAGAGAATATGCTCCGGCCCATCGTGGCGCAGATAGTCATTGTCCAGTTTGCCGAGGATAACACCATCATCGCCGAGCAGTCCGGCAGCGCGCGCCTCCTTCTCGGTCGCCCAGCGCGCTGACCCGTAGGTCTCGGCATTCTTCAGCTCACGGGCGCGCCACACCGACATGCCGATGGCC